>CAMYFZ010000144.1 GCA_947255165.1 uncultured Varibaculum sp. | reverse complement strand
ATACAGCTGGCTTGCGAGAGGCTCTTGTTGGCTCCCATAATTGGCCACCCCTAACTCGGAGCCATCTAGTATCATGTCAATTGACAGTACAAATGCGTTTGGAGGAAGAATGTATCAGGTAAAAGGCACGGAGCTTTCCGTTTTTGAACTGGCTCTCGGAGCAAATACTTTCGGGTGGACCAGCGATAAAGCTGATTCCTTTGCAGTCATGGATGCTTACTGCGAGGCAGACGGGAACTTTATCGACACTGCCGATGTTTACTCTGCCTGGGGCGAAGGTCTAAAAGGCGGAGAATCTGAGACCGTAATTGGCGAATGGCTGCGTGAGCGCAAAGCACGTGACCAGGTAGTAGTCGCCACTAAGGTCAGCCAGCACCCTGATTTTCCCGGTCTAGCCCCGGAAAATGTTAAAGCTGCTTGTGACGCGTCCTTAAAACGACTACAGACCGACTACATCGATCTGTATTACGCGCATTTCGATGACAATAAGACCCCGATTGCGGATATGGCTGCCGCGTTTGATTCCCTGGTAAAGGCAGGAAAAGTTCGCTACATGGCCATGTCTAACTTTTCTCCCGAGCGGATGCGCGAATGGTTCCAGGTTGCTAAAGAGGAGAACTTGTCAGCACCAGTCGCAATCCAAAATCAATACAATCTGCTTTACCGCAAAGATTTCGAACAGAGCTACCGTCCTATTTGCAGCGAGTTCGGGGTTGCCGAGTTCAGCTACTTCTCGCTAGCATCCGGGTTCCTGACCGGAAAATACCGCAAAGCAGCAGACCTTGCCGGTAAAGAGCGCAGTGATTTCCTGTCAGAATACAACCGCCCCGAATCTTTTGCGCTGGTAGATACCTTGGTAAAGGTAGCTGCCGAACTCGAATCTACCCCCACGGCAGTGTCCCTCGCCTGGCTACGTGCCAAGGGCGTAGCCGCCCCGATTGCCTCCGCGCGTAATCCGGAGCAGCTAAAGGATCTGGTGGCTTCCGCCAGCCTGAGCTTGCCTGCCGAAGCGGTTGCGACCCTGGACGAAAAGTCGCAACCCTTCGCCTAGGGAATCGTCCGATAGCTTTAACCAACACCAGCGCTAACAGGTAGCTTCCAACAACTAAAAAGCTGCTAATAAAAAGTTCCGGGGCGGGGAAATAAATCCCCACCCCGGAACTTTTTGGGCGTTAGCCCAACTCATTCACTATTAAATTCTCTAAATAGTCTTTATTTACTGCTTCCAGTAGTGCCGCTGATCCACCAGCGCTTCCTCGTATTCTTTACGAGCCTGCTGCGTGGATTCAATGCGAGAAACTTCCGGCACTGCCACGTCCCAGTAGGAGCAGTTCGGCGGGTTGGGACCGAACAGGTTGGTTTCGATATGAATCATCACTGCCCGCTCAGATTTCTCTGCCTGGCGATAAGCATCCCGGAACTCTTCGATAGTGTGCACTTTCAGCACTTTCAGACCCCAAGATTCCGCGTTCTTGGCGATATCTACCGGCAGTAACTCCCCGTCCTGGTTATGGGGGTTACCTGCCCCCATCCGGTAGCGAGTACCGAAACGCTGAGAGCCGCGCGACTCCGAAAGCGCTCCGATCGAAGAGAACCCGTAGTTTTGCAACAAAACATAGATAACCTTGATATTTTCCTGTACCACGGTGGCCAGTTCCATCGGCAACATCTGGTAGGTACCATCACCGACAATCGCCACCACTTCCGAATCCGGCAACGCCATCTTGACCCCCATAGCCGCCGGGATTTCGTATCCCATGCAGCTAAAGGCATACTCTACGTGATATTGCACCGGAGTCTTCGCTTGCCATAGGCACTGCAAATCACCTGGCATCGACCCGGCGGCGTTAATAACCACATCGTTGTCGCCCATCATCTCGTTAAGCGCCCCGAACACCTCGGTTTGCGCCGGCAACTCTTGATCATGGGCACCGTAACATTCGGCGGTCTTTTCGAACCAGTCCTCACGCTCGCTGGCAATCTCGCGGCTGTAATCTTCAGAAACTCGGTAATCCTCGAGTGCCTCTTTCAAAGCCGCCAGTGCCAACTTGGCGTCAGCCACCACCATTTCACCCGCATGCTTAGCCGCATCGAAGGCTTTCACGTTGACGTTTACAAAGCGTACATCCGGGTTCTTGAACTGGGTGTGGGAAGCAGTAGTGAAGTCCGAGTAGCGAGTACCCACCCCGATAACCACATCCGCTTTATCCGCCAAATGGTTTGCGCTATTGGCGCCGGTAGAGCCGACGCCCCCGACGGCGCATTCATGGTCAAAGTTGATGGCGCCTTTACCGGCCTGGGTATCGGATACCGGAATCCCGGTAGCGCTCGCCAAATCGCGTAGCTCCTGGGAGGCTTCCGAATAAATGGTGCCGCCACCGGAAACAATCAGAGGACGCTTCGCTGACTTAATAATCGCTGCAGCCCGCTCCATCTCGGTTTCAGATACTGCCGGACGACGCACATGCCAAACCCGCTTTTCAAACATTTCTACCGGCCAATCGAAGG
>CAMYFZ010000143.1 GCA_947255165.1 uncultured Varibaculum sp. | reverse complement strand
AATAAAGTCAGTTAAACCTTGGGTGTAGGTTTCCAAATCAAAACTCGTCATAGCTTCATCTTAGAGCTGAGAAGAAAAAGTTCCTGCCTCCTAACTGCAGATGCTAATTAAGAGGCAGGAAAAAGAGCTACCGGTTTTTTATTAACGCGGCAAAGATACTGGGTCGGTAGAGATGAAATCATCATCGCCATCTTCATTTCGCACGTGGCGGCCGCGTCTAACGCGTGTAGCTCGCGAGTTCCCTAAATCCGCGGGTTCTTGTTCTCCTAAGTGACGAGGATCTGCAACGCGCTTCCCGCCCTCGCGCCCCAAATTTGTTGGGTCATCGTCTTGACGCTGGGCCTTTTTAGCTTTTGCCTCGGCTAGTTTTTGGGCTTCGCTTTGTGCCTCTTGCTTTTTAGCGAGTTTCTTGCGTTGCTTCTTAGTGCGCTTAGCGAGTTTCTTGCGGAGTTTTTCTTCCTCGCGTTCTTGGCGGCGGGCAGCTTTTTCCTGGCGGCGACGCTCTTTCTCAGCAGCGTGCTGCTCCTGCCATGCTGCGTAGACCAACGCCTGCAACAGTTGTACCTGTGAAACCCATGCGGGCAATTCTAAAGATTCGCGCAGATAGTAAAGCTGGTGCGCCAGCCGTCCGCGTTCGGCTAGCAGCAAAGCCTTAAGATCCTGGCAAAACTGCACGTAATCTGAAACTTCCCCCCAAGGGGCGCGGTCAGCTTTAGCGAACAGCGGGAAAATCGCAGGACGAAGTCGAGCAAGAATAGCTGCTGCCGCCTTGGGCTTTAATACCAGTGGATCATTAGTTAGCGCCGTCCAAATCTGCGTTAACGGTCCACTTTCAGTTTCTAAAACTTCATCGGCAACATCTACCAATTCGGTGTTGGTAGGAATTTGCTCCATTAATTCAGGTAGCGGTTCGGAAGCAAAAAGTTGATCCAGACCATCACTATCGACCTCAATATCTAGGTTTGCGAGAGCCAGAAGATCGCAATCGCGCATACTGCAGGCGCTTTCCCAGGAGCTACCTGCCAATTGTGGTTGCAACGGAAAACTCGGGGAAAACTTTGAGGTCAAAGAAAATAAGGTTATCCGGGGATTATGCCTTTGACAATAGTAGGTGGTAAGCAGAGAGCGTGCCTGTTCCCAGGAGTCAGCATCTCCGCGGGTAACTCCGGCAACTATTTCTGGAACCGTGCTAATCATTTTTCCTCCACCACTAGCTTATTACTCTGAATTGTAGTCGAAGATGATTCCGTATTGGCGGCTGCGTCCACTGATAGCCGGATTTTAATCCACTGTTAAACCGGTTTTGCCCAGTATCGGCGCAATTGCTGTTCCCATAAATTATTTCGAGGGCGTGCCGCTTCATTTTTCGCGTTTACGGTTTAAACCCGATATTCCTGCCCCGCATGGCCTACTTGCCGGCGCGTGAACCCTGTGGGTAAGGTGCCGGCACCTTAAAAAACGAGTCTTCGCCCTAGATAAACAAGGTGGGATCAATAATCAGTTCGGCGGTCTTTTGCTGTTTGCAGCCCGGAGTTACCCGGGCGGGTACTCCAATCGCGGAACATCCGGCAGGCACATCGCGTACCACCACCGCATTGGCGGCAATCCTGGAATCGGAGCCTACGTGGATGGGGCCGAGAACTTTGGCGCCAGCTCCCACCATCACCCGATCCCCGAGGGTGGGGTGCCGTTTGCCTTTCGACATTGACACTCCACCTAGCGTGACCTGGTGAAACAGCACGCAATCGGTACCAATCTTGGTGGTTTCCCCGATTACTACTCCGTTGGCATGGTCAATAAACAGACGCCGTCCCAGGCGAGCCCCGGGGTGGATATCCACCCCGGTATAGCTGCGCGCAATCGAAGAAACTATCCTTGCCAGCAGTTTCAAGTTTTTCTTAAACAGCATATGCGCCAGGCGGTACGCCCAGACTGCATGCACCCCCGGATAGGTTAGCGCCACCTCTAGTTTGGTGCGGGCAGCCGGATCCGAATTGATGGCAGCTGCTAAATCTTCTTTACATAGTTGCACCAAAGTTGGTTCCGGCTTCGCCATTTTCGCTCCTAGTCCATCAAATCTTTAAACAGCGGGGTACTGAGGTAACGCTCGCCAGTATCGGGCAGCAAAGCTACGATACGTTTACCTTTCATATCAGGGCGCTGCGCTAAACGCAACGCGCCCACCAAAGCGGAACCAGCAGAGATCCCCACTAGTAGTCCCTCTTTAGCGGCGGCTTGGCGTGCCATGGCGATGGCGTCTTCAGTTTTAACCGTTAGGATTTCGTTCATTACTGCCGAATCGAGAATCTCGGGCACGAAGTTTGCTCCAATACCTTGAATCCCGTGCGCCCCGGCCTCTCCCGTAGTGAGCAGGGCAGATTCTGCCGGTTCAATCCCAAAAACCTGGATATCGGGATTTAGTTCCTTTAGCCGCCGGCCCACTCCGGTGACGGTGCCCCCGGTTCCGATTCCGGCGACAAAAACATCAACTTTTCCGTCGGTGTCTGCCCA
>CAMYFZ010000142.1 GCA_947255165.1 uncultured Varibaculum sp. | reverse complement strand
CCGCGCACTTTTGCCCCCGATGATGCTGACTCTTCACCCGAGGCGCCACTGGGTCGCGCCGAGGATTGGATCAAGGTAGAACTGGATCTGGGGCAGGGCAAACAAACCTATTACCGGGACACCAATGTGATGCCTAACTGGGCGGGATCTTGCTGCTATGAGCTGCGTTACCTCGACCCGCAGGAAAAGAATTTCCTAGCTAACCCAGAAAATGAACGCTACTGGATGGGGCCGCGCGAGGGCGCATCCTCGGGAGGTACCGATCTGTATGTAGGCGGGGTAGAACACGCGGTTCTGCACTTGCTCTATGCACGTTTTTGGCACAAAGTCCTTTATGACCTGGGGTATTTATCCAGTCTGGAGCCCTTCCACAAGCTGTTTAACCAAGGCTATATCCAGGCCTATGCCTATACGGATAAGCGGGGAGCCTATGTTCCTGCCTCCGAAGTAACCGGGGATGAAGCCAGCGGTTTCAGTTACGAGGGGGAGCCGGTCAAGCGGGAATACGGCAAGATGGGTAAATCTTTGAAGAATATCGTCACTCCTGACGATATTTGTGCCGAATACGGGGCAGATACTTTCCGAGTCTACGAAATGTCGATGGGGCCGCTGGATATGTCGCGTCCTTGGGAAACTCGGGCAGTGGTCGGTTCCCAGCGCTTCTTGCAGCGCCTATGGCGCAACGTGATTGATGAACACACGGGTGAAGTTATTGTTAGCGAGGACGCTCCGGATCTAGAAACCCAGCGCGCCTTAGCAAAGGCAATCGCAGCAGTGACCGAGGATTATCGGGAAATGCGCCTCAACCTGGTGATTTCGCATCTGATTGTACTCAACAACCATTTGACTTCGCTAAAAGCGGTTCCCCGCGAAGTAGCGGAGGCACTGGTGTTAATGATTTCGCCGCTGGCTCCCCATATTGCCGAGGAGCTTTGGAGCAGACTCGGACATTCGTCCTCGCTAGCTCGGGAAGCGTTCCCAGTGGTAACCGATGAATCTTTACTAGTAGAAGAGAAAATCACTGCGGTGGTGCAGATTAACGGCAAAGTTAAATATCGGTTGCAAGTCCCGCAGTCGATTTCAGCGGAGGAACTGGAAAAACAGGCATTGCAAACCGAAGTGGTGAAACGGAATTTGGAGGGCGGCGAGCCCCTGAAAGTGATCGTACGGGAACCAAAACTGGTAAATGTAGTGATAAGGAAAAAGAAATAAGTAGGTGCACTGGCTATTGCATATGAGTTTTAGACGCGGGTGCAATAGCGAGAGCACACTCCTCTTATCGACTTTTAAGGAGCAGAGTTGAGTTTTGAAACTTGGACGCTTAAAGCGGGAAATGACTCGGTAACAATTGCCAAAATCGGGGCAACTGTCCTGGATTGGCAGGTAGAGGACCAATTTCAAGGTCTTTGGGAGGGAGCGGTACCCCCCGAAGGTGCGCAAATGTTGCAACAGCGTACTATCCATGTCCTTGACGGGTACCGCGATGAGAACGAGCTGCGCAGCATAGACGGTTTTCGGAACGCAGTTATGGCCCCCTGGTCGAATCGTTTGCGGGATGGAAAATATAGTTTTGGGGGACACGAATACGATTTTGAAGGCAAGACCGTTGGGGGGCCGCTAGCCCTACATGGTTTGGTAGCAGACCAACCTTTTGAATTAGTAGAGTCGGGGGAAGACTTCCTGCGGGCGAAAGTTCAGGTACCAAAGATAGACGCTTACCCCTTTGAAGTGGAAGTGGAAGTTACCTATCGCATCTGCGCTGACCCTCATCGACTCTCGCTAGATGTAGTGGCCAAAAATAATGGGGAAGGTGACGCTCCCATTACTTTGGGGTGGCATCCCTATCTGGTGTGCCAGGGAGGAAGTACGGTCACTGCCAAGATCACGGTTCCTTCGCAAGTGCGTACCCAGACCGATAAGGATCTGATTCCCAAACCGGGAGTTCAGGGATTTTCCACCCAGGCTTACCCAGTTACTTTGGTACATCGCCGGGACATCGACTGGGGGATGACCTCCTTGGTAGAAAAAGATGGCGTGGCTACCGCGGTGGTGGATCATGCAGATGGTTCTCAGACTGCCGTAGAGTTGATTGGCGCCCGCCAGGGATTAGGTCTGGGGTCTTTCCAGATCTATACCGGTCAAGATTTGGCCTATCGCCGAGGCATAGCGGTAGCGGTAGAACCACTGCTGGCGATGACCGATGCTTTTAACCGCCCGGAATGTGAAGAACTAATTACGGTGGGACCGGGGCAAGTACAAGAACTGCACGCCGCCTTGGAGCATCGCAGTCCCTTAAAACGGCAGTAGTTTTTCTCCGGCCGCCTGATTTATTCCTTAACCGCCGCAAACACGAAATAATTTTCGTGTTTGCGGCGGTTCTTTTAGCCACCAGGAGATTATTTACGCAGGTAAATGCCCTTTTTTATTAAAATTTGTGTGGCTTCGCTTACTTTTGGGCAATTTGGTTTGACCTTGCCTGCCCGGGGCGGTAACTTTGTATTCGTTGCCGAGCGCAGAGGCCGGCGGGAGAAAAACTTT
>CAMYFZ010000141.1 GCA_947255165.1 uncultured Varibaculum sp. | reverse complement strand
ACCCCGAACACGATACGGTTATTGGTAATCGCCTCTAAATAACTTTGCTGACCAGGGGTTTTTGCCCGAATCTGTCGGCGTTTGGTGCGTAGTACCGGCAGGGTTTCTTGGGTAGACATTAGAGTTAAGGCCTGCTGGACTGCCGCCGCCGATAAGGGATTTCCGTGACGGGCAGCGGCAATCAACTCGCTAAGCAGATCCGCTCCCATGCGTGCCTCGCCGGGATTACCTTGAAAAGTCACCATCCCGCCGCGGGAGTTAATCCGCACTCCCGGCAGGTTGTCTTGTATCGCCCGCAACACCTGGTCACCAGGCCCGAACACCAGCACTGGATCCAGATCTTCCGGTAATAGCACCTGGGTTTGTTCATCGCTCATTTAAAGAGATTCCTTCCGACCCCACAGTCCACTGCAAAGCCCTAACGCCGCCAAAGCAGCTGGTCCGGCGCTAGAGGAACGTAAAACCGTTGGCCCTAGCCTGGCGGTAATTGCGCCCGCAGCTCTAAAGTCTGCAGTTTCCTCCGGGCTCACCCCGCCCTCCGGCCCGACTATCACCTGTACCATTTTAGCCGAGCTTACCTGCTCCCAGGCTTCGGTAAGAGGTAGGGAGGCGTCCGGATCGAGCAGCAAAAACTTTTCTTCACTGCTCCTGGCGGCGATTATTTCTCGCAGTTTCCGGGAATCAACTAGCGGGTCTAATAGTGGCCAGTTGGCGCGGCGAGATTGCTTCGCCGCCGCTTGCAGCAGTGACAGCCACTTCTTACTTCCCCGCTGCAGCTTTTGTCCCTTCCATTGCACGATGGAACGCTGCGCCGCCCAGGGACGTACCCGGCTGACTCCTAACTCGACTGCCGACTCTACTGCCTGCTCATCGCGACCGCCTTTAGAAAGCGCCTGGATCAACCCAAACTGGGGTTCAGGTAGCGCTAGGTGCATTACCTCGAGTACTTCGTACTCTAAATAGTTCTTTTCAGTTGCCAATATCTGGCAGCGCAGGCGCAGCCCCTTACCGTCGACCAGGTCGAGAGGATCACCTACTCCTAAACGCAACGAAGCTACCGCGTGAGCAGCTTCTGTACCTTT
Organism: uncultured Varibaculum sp.; assembly: GCA_947255165.1. The sequence continues at coordinate 1,532 of CAMYFZ010000141.1, read as the reverse complement.
GAGGGATCCGCGTCCGCTTTCTTGCAGGGAAGAAAGTGGCGGAGAGGATTCGTCACCTAAAAATACCGGTAGGAACATTAGTGACCTGCAAATCGTTCCCGCAGGCGAGAGAATACCCCGCCATCTTCTAACGGCTCTGGTTCGACCCGATCTTCTTTTCGCAGCTGCGCTAACTGTTCGATTAGTTCCCGCTGGGCGGCATCTAGGTTAGTAGGCACCTGCACCATAACGTTTACAATCAGGTCACCTCGCCCTTCGCGCTGCAGACGACCTACGCCCAAACCTGCTAGGCGAATCTGCTGCCCAGGCTGTGTACCTGCAGAAATAGTGATCTCTCGAGTGCCATCAAACGTTTCCAAATCCACCTGGGTTCCCAAAATGGCGGCAGTCATCGGTACTCGCAAAGTGGTCTCTAGATTATCCCCGTGTCGGGAAAACAGGCGGTGCGCACTCACCTTGATCTCTAAATACAAATCCCCGCTGGGGCCGCCCCCAGGCCCTACTGCGCCTTGACCACTCAGCTTCACCCTATGTCCGGTTTGCACCCCGGCAGGAATCTCTACCTGCATAGTCGCGGTGGTGCGTACCCGTCCTTCCCCGGAGCATTCCGGGCAAGGATCTGGGATGGTGGTACCGTGACCGGCGCAAGCACTGCAGGGAATCGCAGATTGCATTTGCCCTAAGAAAGTGCGGGTGGAGCGGATTACCGAGCCACGTCCATTACAAACCTGGCAGGTGCGCGGGGAAGTTCCCGGAGCGCAACAGCTCCCCTCACAGGTAGTACAAACTACCGCGGTGCGCACCTGCAGCTGTTTCTTTACCCCAAAAACGGCTTCTTCTAAAGAGATTTCTAGGCGTTGGCGCAGGTCTTCGCCCCGCCTTCCTCTGGGGGTAGGGCCGCCGCCGCCTTCGGCTTCGAAAAAGCTGCCAAAAAGATCGGAGAACATTGAAAAGTCCCCCATACCGGAGCTGGCAAACCCGGAATCGCCTCCCATATCGTAGCGGCGGCGCTTTTCCGGATCAGAGAGGACTTCGTGTGCCATAGAGACCTCTTTAAAAGCCTCCTCTGATTCCGGTCCGGCTACGTCGGGATGCAATTTGCGGGCTTTGCGCCGGTATGCGCGGCGGATTTCCGCCTCGGTGGCATCCCGGGAAACCCCTAGAATCTCGTAATAGTCAGCCACGAATACTTTTCCTCTTTCCTATCTACCTGGTCATCATCCGCGATAAATACCGCGAAACCGCGCGCACTATACTCATCGCGCGCGGATAGTCCATCCTTTGCGGGCCTACTATCCCCACGTGAGCGACCCCGCTTTCTTTATCTCCATAGGCACCGGTCACGATGGAAGTTTCCGAGAGAGAACGCTCCCCCGATTCCGAACCAATCGTCACCGTTACTGGCGAATCCTGTTGGTCAATCTCCGAAAATAGCCGCAGCAAAGTTACCTGCTCTTCCAAAGTATCCAAAATCGAGCCGATTGAGCGAGAAAACTCGGGGCTAGAGCGCACCAAATTTCCCGCTCCCACCA
>CAMYFZ010000140.1 GCA_947255165.1 uncultured Varibaculum sp. | reverse complement strand
CTTAATCCGGAAGAGTTTCAATGGACAGTGCCGGGGCTGTGGCCAGAGTTGTTCACCGCGCTGATCCGGGCGCTACCGAAAACAGTGCGCCGCCAGTTAGTTCCTGCCCCGCAGGTGGCGGCGGAAGTTAGCACCTGGATTGAGCGCGAACTTGCCAATCCCGCAGCTGCTACTGGTGCTGCCGAAAGCCGCGAGCCTACCCCGGTGCAGATCAAGCAGGAGGAAGCACTGCAGGCTTCCCTGGGACGCTTGGCGGCTTGGGCAGGGATTGACACCAGCGACCGCAGGGTACCCACCAGCGAAAATCAGCCTAAAATTCCAGGGAATAAGGACAGCGCGAAGAACGCAGATTCAGACCCCTCGGAGGGCACAGAACAGGAAGAAAACGGGGACTTGCCGGGGACAGGCACTCCCCAAACCGCTGCACCCACAGCGGCGGATACCTCTGAACAGCCTAGCCGCCGCGACCAAGCAGACTCCGCAAAGAAAAAGCAACTAACCGCCCCCTCGCGGCCACTGGCTTCGCTGTTCATCGCGGCTCTAGACCAGCTGCGCGCCGTGGAGGTCACCGAGAAAGATTTTTCCCAGGCGGTAATGGCTTTGCCTGCGCATTTGCGGATTCGCTTTGCACTTCGGATAGGGAAGGAACAGATATATTCTCGCGACCTCGAAAAACTGCAGAGGCGTTATGGAAAGAAAGGACGCGCCGCCCGCAAGCAAGTAATCCGAGATGCGCTTTCGCAGGTGAGCAAAGACGAAAATAGAAAGAACAACCCGGCACCTTCGAAACCCACCCCTAGCAGCAGTAAAGGCACTAATGGCGATGGGCAGCGTTTCCCGGAAACAGACTTTTCCCCCTCTTGGCCACAGGTACGCGGAAAAGCGGCAGTTTTACCTGCTGAGATAGCCACTACTGCCGGCGGGGTGCCTGGTAAAGCCTTTCCAGGCTTACTGCCACAGCGTCTGCCGCGCCCCTTCGGATTATCGCTACTGTCTGGCCCGCGAAAAAACCGCTACGAAAATCCGCGTTCTGCCCAGAAAAACCGCGAAACCAGCAATCAGATGGATTCAAGCTCCCCTACTTTCCCGGTGCGAGTGGCGCGCTTTGAGAACTTGCCGCCAGCTCAACGTTCCCATCACTTTGGGGTTACCTATCTCCTTTGTTCCCAGCTCTGCCTGCCCCCTGCGCGGATTTCCACCCGTTGGCCAGCGCATTTAGCGTTAAACCTGGCTACACTGCCCTACGAAAAAACGGCTTTACTTGCGGATCTGCAGCTGGTTGCCACCTGGCGTTGCCTTAAAAAAGCCCAAGTCGATACCTGGCAGGTGCGCGACTCTTCCGCTTTGCGGCAGCTGGCTACAGATTTCCGTGACCGTTTCGAGGACGAGGTATACGCACTCGCCGGAAAAATTGGGGAAGTTGGTGCCAACTACCGAGAAATATCAGCCGCCCTATCTGAGCATTTCCCGCTCAGCGCTTTAAGCGAAGTTACCCAGGTGCGCTCTCAGCTATCGCAGCTGATCTACCCGGGATTCCTGTGGGATTTATGCGCGGGAGCCGAAGATTTAGGGCGTTACCTACAGGCAATGGTTACCCGCCTGCACAAGGCGAGCCAGGGGCAAAGCAAGGGGAGCCACCAGGAGGAACAGGCTTTAGCAATCTGGGAAGACGCGCGCGAAAAGCTGGCAAACCGGGAAAGCCTAGCCGCAGATCCTGCTGCGGTAGCGTCCTTAATCCATGGGCGCTGGCTAGTGGAAGAACTGCGGGTTTCGCTATTTGCCCAACCCTTAGGTACGCGGGAGCGGGTATCCCTCAAGCGCCTAAGCAAACTCCTAAAAGACCCTACGCCCTAGCTTTACTTTTCCTTTAGGCTTTCAATACGTTCCAAAATGACTCCCCCCAGTAGCAAAATAACCCCGGTTTCTACCCGGAAAAGAATTTGGATCAAGGTTCCCAAGCCAGGTAGTACCGTATGCAGCAGAGGATTATAGTTATAAGCATTAGGGATACTGGCCACCCACGGTCCAATAAGCGGGGCGAAAAGTCCGCCGATAAAAACCACAATCCCCAGCACAATCAGGGTTCTTCCCTTAAGGTTAACTATTTTATTTATCAACGCTAATATCTCCATATTTCAAGCAAAAAGAATTAATTCTTTGTGCCTTACTGCCGAGTATATTGTCTATTCGCGAATCTGCCGGATCCATATCTACATATTTTTCACTATCGCGATCCGCCGAGTAGTCTTCCTGGATAATGTTTTTTAACGAAGGCGCTATCCCCTTTGGAAGATCACGCTTTTTCTGCACATAATCAACCACAATCGCAGATATGTCTTGCGTACAAGAAATCGTGGGGTCAGCATTTTCAACTGGACCAGTCGCGGAGAATTTCAGGTCAGTCTTTCCACAAATTTTTGCCCCCTCAGGGAAAAGAGCAGGTTCATAGAGCAGATACCAATTTTTACCGGCACATTCTCTCCTGGTTTCTCCCTTTAGCTCCGCCCACATTGCATGAGACACTTCTAAAGATTTAGTGTTTTTTGAGTTTTTAAAGGAAAACACTAGTTCCCCTTTTTCTGATAAACACTCAAGCCCTTTAATCGGTAGGGGATTCCCG
>CAMYFZ010000139.1 GCA_947255165.1 uncultured Varibaculum sp. | reverse complement strand
CAGCGCGAATACGAATCTGTTCAGGCACACTTTGGTTATTAGCTTCACTCACGCCCTCCATGTTAGCTAGACGAGGGCGAGGGGCGAAAGTTAGCGGCTTTACTTAAGAATCCCCGCCGCGATCACTATTTTAAAAGATACCGATTCCGGGAAACCTATGATTTACACTTCACCATGGCTTTTACCCCCATTTTCCCTTGTCAAAGCCATCTTCCATGTGCTAACAATAGATAGTTGAGAGTTCTTCGCCCGAATCAGAGAAGGTAGACATGAAGAAAACTGCACGTATAGCAATCTCCGCCCTGGCCGCGGCATTTGTACTCCTAACCGGGGTGTTATTATCTCCGGTAGCCCAAGCCGACCCCCCCGTCAGGATATGAGGACGCGACAGACGTAAAGGCAGTAAACGACAGCGCCTGTGGCGAAAATCCCCATGTGTATATGGGGAACAGCCATTACTGCTTGAAAGGCAACATTAAGGGGCAAGGCCAAAGGGGCTGGTGGTACTGGGATGACCAGAACAAAGTTTTCACCTTTGATAACTTTGAGCTGGTGGATACTAATTTGGTATCTCATTCAACAGCCGGTCTGATTTTTATAAAATTCGATGTTAAGAACCCGGGAACTGACAAGGTTACGGTCAAATTCAAGGGAAATAACCTGATTAAACACCGCGAAGGTAGCCAAAGTAATTTAAATGATGGTTTGGCCTTAGGTCTCGAAGCAGAAACCCCCCTCACATTTAATCTAGAGGGGGAAACTCCGGATTCAACCCTGACTCTAGATGCTGGCGTTGCCGACAGCAAAAAGCCCAATTCGATAACTGGACTGCGCTGTTTAGCTTCCCAGCTCAATATCGGAGGGGAAGGTACCCTCAACCTAAATACTGAATATAACGGTTCCGAAAAATTTGGAATGATTGCCGGGATTGACTTCAGACCCAAGCCGTCAAAGGATGGTGAGAAGGTAAACATCTCCGGGAATGCTAAGTTAAATATCAACAGTAATCCGAATCCCGCAGCTAACGGCAACAACGTCTTCGGCATATTCGCTCTGACTGATACCGCTGTTGCGGGGAACTCGCAGGTAAATATAGATCTTAAAGGACCTGGTAAGGCCGGCACGATCGGAATTTATAGCGCCCAAAATGTCAATGTAACCGAAAAATCGCAGCTAACCATTAACGTAACATCGAAAGAATCACTGCCGATTGGTATTATGCCTCGGACAAATGCCAACTTTTCTACCGCTAAAGACACCACCATTACCACTCCGGGAGGACGCGCTATTCACTCCTACGGAAGCTCCAATTTCTTTGGTCCCGGTGATGTTATCGGCTCCGGTAGTACTGGTTCTTCGTTAAGAGCCGATGGGGGTATCAACTTTGCGGATGGATATGGGGTTTACCTACCAGTCGCCGGAAGCGCAGTGAACCCGGGAGTCGCTGACAAAGCCGGAAAGAAGGTCGGCGCCTGGCGTCTATCTATGCTGCCTCCCAAATACGAGGAAGTTAAAACCGAACCCGGTAAAGCAGTTAAATCCCCGGTGAAAACTACTACCTACACTAAGGACGCCGCTAACGCCACCACGGTCACCTATAGCGCACCCGAAACCGTAGATGTCAACGGGAAACCCTGGAAGGTAGCAATCGATGCCACTACCGGAGAACTGACCGTCACCCCGCACGAAGATGCTAGGAAAGGCGATAGAGCAGAAATCCCAGTTACCCTGTCTTACGCTAACGATATTTTCCCCGCCGATGCTAAGGCAAAATCCGAAGTCGGCTCTAATGAAGCGGGAATCAAGAAGCGCATCGCAATCGCTCCGGTGGTAGTTGAGCCGATTGCTACTCCGGAAACTCCAACCGCGCAAGATTATGACCAGGTTGAGGAAGGCAATTGGCAAGAGCTAGTAATGCCCAGCTATGACCCCGATGAGGAAGGAAAACCGAACCCGCTGGCGGGGATGTTTAGCTACGACCTCGCCAATGTAAAATATCTAAACCATGCGGGACAACCTTTCAATCCCAAAGATCCGGTGAGTAGGGGGAAGAAAGCGGAAATAATAGTTCCCCTTACCAAAAAGGGCAAAGAGAATTTTTCGAAAATGAAATGCCCGGCTGATACGCTTTGCGAACTCCTAGATGACGGAACCGTTAAGTTCACTGTGATTTTGGATTACAAGGAACGGTCCGAAAAACCAGATACTCCCTGCAAGCCCTGTAAGCCCTGCGGTGATCCTGGTACCGTACCAGGTGGCCAGCAACCAGGAACCCACCCCGGAACTACTCCGGGTGGAACCCAGCCCGGAACCAAGATAACCAATGGGACAAAAGGGAATAGCACCCCCACTCCCGACTCCCTAGTACGAACCGGAGCCGTGGATACCGCTATCTTAGGCTTCGGGGCGAGCGTGCTGCTTTTGGTGGGATTCGCACTCCTACGCCGCCGCCATAGTTAGCAGCTAGTAATAACCAAATAACGACAGTTTGCGGGTCTTCCTAAAGTCAGAGGAAGACCCGCAAACTGTTTTAAATATAATGCGCCCTAAAAACTAATCGGGTTTAAGGACGGGAAAGCACCACTAGCTGGTTATCGCTCAGCCGTACCTCACCCAGCTTCACCG
>CAMYFZ010000138.1 GCA_947255165.1 uncultured Varibaculum sp. | reverse complement strand
GTCGCTCAAGTCGGTGACTTGGCTGGTATCCCAGTTTGATACATCTGGATTAGCCACTTTCGCATTCTGGAACATACCGCTCAGATTAATAACCTGTTCGGTTTTCCATTTGGAGGTGTTCGGGTTCGCGGCGATTGTTCCTTTAAACATTCGAGCCATATCAGTGACTTGACTGGTATCCCAGTTTGATACATCCGGATTTGCCGCTTTCGCATTCTGGAACATTCCATTCATTCTGGTGACCTTGCTGGTATTCCAGTTTGAAGTTTTGGGATTAGCTGCTTCCGTCGCGCCGAACATTACACTCATATTGGTGACCTTGCTGGTATTCCACTTTGCAGTATCGGGGTTTGCGGCTGGCGCTTTATAGAACATGGCGCTCATGTCGGTGACGTTTTCGGTGTTCCAGTTGGAAGTATTCGGGTTGGCGACCGCAGCCGTATGGAACATTCCGTTCATAGTGGTGACCTTGCTGGTATTCCACTTTGAAGTATCGGGATTAGCTGCTTTGGTGGCGCCGAACATGCCGCTCATACTGGTCACCTTGCTGGTATCCCAGTTAGAGGTATTCGGGTTCGCCAGCGTCGCCTTATAGAACATATAGCTCATCGTGGTGACTTTGCCGGTATTAATACCAGTATCCGGAAAGTCGATGCTGGCCTTGTCACAGTGGGAAAAAAGGAAGCTGGAATCTTGTGGGAAATCTATGGTGGTGCCCGGATTAGGAATAAATTTTATTTCCACCGGCTGCGGTTCGGCTGGCTTGGCGTTGCCATTTGCATCTTTAACAGTTCCGCAGAATCTACTATTGGGCTCATTGTGGGTAGCCGGAGTTTCAGACATCCATTTGGCTCGATCTAGCTGACCATGGCCACTGACGGTCAGGATTTTGGCTGTCGGATCCCAGGAGGCAGTGAGGTTATCTCCTACACTGGTCGTTTCGGTATCTGCTGCATAAGCTACTGCAACTCCTAAAGGAGTTAAGAATAGGCTGGCGGCAGCAAAAATGGTGCCTGCAATAAACAGGTGACGAGAAGTAGTAGTTTCCCTATAATTTGATGTATGCCTCATGATTTCCCCCAAAAACCTTCAGTGAATTCATCAATGCCGAATCAGAAAAATAATTGGCATTAATCTCTAGACTTTTTCCTTAAATATTGAAGTAATCGCCATTTCAACGACCTCTAGCCGGAAATACTTGCAAATAATTCCGTGCATGCTACCTACCTATTCCGAACTATTGTGCGGATATTTTCCATCCAGAGGCCGCTTGACGCTCATCCCAAAAATCTCGGTAAATCCCCTCGCAATTTACAAGTTCATTGTGGGTACCAATCTGAGCCACTTGCCCCTGATTATCTAGAACCACAATCTGGTCAGCCCGAGTAATAGTGTTAAGTTTATGCGCGATCACCAACATGGTGGATTGGCGGCGTAATACTTCAAAAGAGCGCAGTAGATTTGCTTCATTTTCGGCATCAAGAGCGCTGGTAGCTTCATCGAAGAGCACAATCGGAGCATTTTTTAAAATAGCGCGCGCAATTGAAACCCGTTGGCGTTCCCCTCCCGATAATGCGCAGCCACCTTCACCAACATGCGTATCCCAACCATCGGGAAGTCGGCTGACAATATCGTTGACCCCAGCTAGCTCTGCCGCATGTAGTAGAGCCTCTTTAGTGGCATTAGAGTTACCGATGCGAATATTTGCTTCCAAAGTGTCATCGAAAAGATAGACATCTTGGAAAACCATTGAAATCTGGCTCATTAAATCTTCAGTCGTTAGTTCTCTGACATCTCGACCTCCAACGAGTACCGCACCCGAGTTTACGTCCCAAAATCGACAAATTAAGCGGGCAATAGTGGTTTTACCTGCCCCCGAAGGGCCAACGAGTGCGGTCATAGTGTGGGGCGCAACGGTGAAGCTGACTTGGTTGAGCACCTGTTTATCGTTCCCGTAAGCAAAATCAACCTCTCGAAGCTCAACTTGATGGGGTAGGGATTGGGGTAGCGAAGTTTCCGGCTCAGGAAGAGGGCGCGCATCTAGTACTTCGTTAATAGTCGCCATTGTCGGTCCAACCGCCAATAACCCGGTTCGACAATCAGAAATCGTGGAAAGGTAATGAGTGATTTCCAGGCTTATCCCAATAACCGCCACCACTGCCAAGGGAGCAAGACTTCCAGTAAAAGCAAGATGAACGCTGGAAATAATCATTACAACGCAAATTGTTTGCGCGGCAATGCCGCCGAGAAAATTTCCGATACATTCTACCCATAGTCGGCGAGCGGATCTGCGGCGATTTTCTGCTAAAGCCGTGGCCATTTGGGGGTAAGTAGTCTGGTCACATGCGCGGAGCATAGATTGGCAGGTAGAAAATTCTACGATTCGATCAGCTAGTTCAGTAGCCGCCGGTGCTGCGTAGGCGCTGGCGGCACTGTCGAGGTAGGTTAGTGCCCACATCAAGACCAGGTAACAAATTAGGCATAACGCAAAAATTGAGCCCAGGGCGGGATACCACCAGAGCAGACCGGCAAGCAACGTCAACAAAGTGACGGTGGCGGCGGACAGTTCCGTGAGCAAATGGGCACTCAGGTTTCCGAGCTCATTGACAGTAGCTGCCCCTAGACGGGACAAACGCCCGGTAGTATCGGTGGAGAACCATCCCAGGGGCAGTTTTGCCAACTGATCCCCGACGCGGCGATGGA
>CAMYFZ010000137.1 GCA_947255165.1 uncultured Varibaculum sp. | reverse complement strand
CAGTACCTGTGGGTAGAATGAAGCGGTGCGCACAAATCCTCAGGGTCCGCAAACATCGCTGGCTCCCACGGCTGCCCAAACCACTCGGGAAAACCCGTGGCCACTATCTTTGCTGACCGCTAATATCAAGAAATACGTGAACCGAATGTCGCCACTGTGGGTCAGCGGGCAGGTCGTGGAATATAAACGGCGTCCGGGAGCGCGCATGGCTTTCTTTGTTCTGCGGGACGCCAACCAAAGCACTTCTATGACGGTAAAGTGTTGGCCTACGGTACTCGACGCGGTCGGGGATAACTTTACCGAGGGCGCGCAAGTAGTTGTTTACGCCAAACCCGATTTTTATGAGGGTTCAGGTTCTCTTTCGCTGATGGCTAAGGAAGTCCACGCAGTCGGGGTGGGAAACCTGCTTGCCCAGATTGAGGCACTCCGCAAGAAACTAGCCGCCGAGGGGCTATTTGCCCAGGAAAACAAGCAACCGCTACCGGTGATTCCCCGTAAAATCGGTTTGATTGTGGGGCGCAATGCGAAAGCCAAACAGGACGTAATGGTGAATGCTTTGGCACGCTGGCCACTAGCCGAATTTGAAGTGCGAGAAGTGGCAGTACAAGGTCCCACTTGCGCCGCGGAAGTAACTCGGGCGCTAGCCGAACTGGACTCCCTCCCCCAGGTAGAGGTGATTGTGATTTCCCGCGGGGGCGGCGCAGTCGAAGATCTGCTACCTTTTTCCGAGGAATCTTTGGTGCGGGCCGCAGCAACGGCGCGCACCCCTCTAGTTTCTGCTATCGGGCATGAAGAGGATGCGCCCCTGCTAGATTTCGTGGCTGACTATCGGGCGTCTACCCCCACCGATGCGGCGCGGCGGATTGTGCCCGATTTACAGGAGGAAATCTTAGGGGTTCAGGGCGCCCGCTCCCGTTTGCGCACCCAGATGCTCGCCCTCGTAGATCAACATTTAGGGCAATTAGCCCAGTTGCGTGCCCGCCCCGTGATGGCCGATCCTAGCGCGGTTATTGCGGCTCAAGAACATTCTTTGGCACTAGAGGGTCAGCGGCTGCGTTTTCGTTTTGAAACCCAGCTGGAAAACCAGCTAACTTCCTTGCGCGGATGGCGCGATGCGTTGAAAGCCTATTCTCCCCAGGGGATTTTGGAGCGTGGCTACAGCATATTGCGCTCGCCTGCTGGTGGTGTCGTCAACTCGGTATCGCAGGTAAGTAAAGGGGATCTGTTAGAGGCGATTTTCGCTGACGGCACCGCGGTAACCAAGGTTTTTGGTACGAATCAGAAAAATAGTTCAGGAGGCAGTGATGAGTGAAGAAAACACGGAAGTTCCGGTGGCAGAACTTTCCTATGAGCAGGCGCGCGAACAGTTGGTGGCCGCTATTGCCCAGTTAGAGTCCGGCAAGCTGGGACTCGAGGAATCTTTAAAGGTGTGGGAGCGCGGGGAACAGCTCGCGAGTCACTGTCAATCCTTTTTAGATGATGCCAAGCAACGTTTGGAACAGGCTAAGAAATCAGAATAGTCATGGCTACCAGCGAAGATAATCCAGCACTCAATACCGGGATTAAGGAACAGCTGCCAGCGGACGCGAGCGCGGACGCCCTAGCGAATACGAAAGACCAAGAGGTTACCCCGCAAGAGGGGACAGAAAACGACGAACACCTGCCCTTTGAATTGGGGCAGAAACTGGGGTATCACCGCTCTGCTCCCCTCACTCTCTACCAGATAGTCGATTACGTTTTTGTGGTAATCGCCGCGGTTTTAACCGTGAGACTTGCTTGGATCCTCCTAAAACATGGTTTCCAGCTGTCTCTGGTGATCTTGGTTTATTTAACTTTTTTCTGGGTGCTTTTAGCCTACCTAGCACTACCGCGCCTACATCAAATAATGTCTTCGCTCTATGTTCCGGACTATTACATTGGGCGTTCTAAAACCGGGGATGGGATTTTGGGGGATCCTATTAACCTGGCTTGGCTGGGGGAAGATGATGATATTCACCTGGCGATGCAGGCAGCCGGCTGGACGCTGGCTGACGAGATTACGCTTTCTTCTTCTTGGAAAATTATTTTCGCCAGTGTTTTTAAGCGTTCCTACCCGGCGGCACCGGTTTCTCCGCTCTATCTTTTTGGGCGGAAACAAGATTTTGCCTATCAACAAGAGGTAGACGGTAACCCCAGTAAGCGGCACCATGTGCGTTTTTGGAAAGTTCCCGAGGGTTGGAAACTGCCGGGAGGAATCCAGGTGGATTGGCTGGCAGCGGCAACTTTCGATAAGGCGGTCGGCTTATCGCTGTTCACTTTGCAAATCACTCACAAGATTGACGAGAACATCGATATTGAACGTGACCATGTAGTAGACACCGTCCGGGCGGCCTGCACCAGCGTAGAGGTGGAGGTGATTCCCGATGCTACCAGTGCCTATCACTCACGCAATGGCGGAGGCGACCGGGTGCAAACTGATGGTAGCTTGCCGGTGATTGAAGCCAACCTGGTCAGCGAAGAGCACTTGAATCCACATGAAAACCTGGCTTTGCAACACAAGGGGTATTTGCGTTCTTCCCGGGAACAGACAGAAAAGTATAAGAAACGCCGGCTGCTGCGTGATCGCCAGGTACCAGCCACTTCTTTGGCCTGTGGGATTACTTTAACAGCATTGCACGCCCTGGAACTGGCAGTTGTCGGCTACATTTTAGCCACCAATCCGAAATA
>CAMYFZ010000136.1 GCA_947255165.1 uncultured Varibaculum sp. | reverse complement strand
GCTCGGTAGGCACCAAATAACTCTAACTAACAGGGTGCCTTTACTTCAAATCTCTGGCCTGTGTATTGCGACATACCCGCCTTCAGCCAGCGCAAACCGTCCCGAAAGCCGCTAAGCCAGGGAAGGCAGAGCCGAACCGGGAACCTCAGGGGCTCCAATATTATGCGAAACCAGGCGCCAGCCCGGCTTACGCGAATACGGAATTACCGTGGACCAATGACAATTATCCAAACCCCGCAGTCCCTGCCAGGCCAAGGGATCTAAGCCTAGAATTTTCACTAATCCCTGCGTCAAGGCCGAACCGTGAGAAACCACCACTAAGACCCCCTTTACCTCAGCAAAGTGATCCTTGATGCCCTCGGCAACCCGCGAACCCACTACCCCGCGCGACTCTATGCCTGCCAAGGGACATTCCCCGGTTTCTCGCCATTCCTCATAACGGGGCGCAAAAAGATCTTTCAGTTCTTTAACCGACAGACCTTCAAAATCTCCAAACGCCCGTTCTCGCAGACGTTCGTCAACCAAAAAATCAACCTTCGCGTCGCAGAGATCAGCCAGGGCTTGCCCGGTAGCCTGTGCCCGGCGCAAATCAGAACACACAATCCGCGCCGGTTTCATTTTGGCCAGTTCTTCCGCCGCCGCTGCAGCCTGGGCTAACCCTACCTCGTTGAGGGGAATATCGACCTGACCTTGCACCCGTCCTTGCAGGTTATAGTCGGTTTGGCCGTGTCTTAGAAGGATAATCTTTTTCGCCATAACTACCCTAATCTAGCCCTACAATCAGGTTTTCTGGATCCTGCCGCTGACTTTGGGCCGCGACCCGGGCCTGTTCCGCCTGCGCTGCCTCGTCCAAATCGGGTAATTCGATTCGGGGGCAGTCATTCCATAGCCGCTCCAACCCGTAATACTCGCGTTCTTCAGCCAAGAAAATATGCACGATTACCCCCGGCAGCTCCATCAACACCCAACGGAATTCGTCATTACCCTCAATAGTGGTCGGATCAGCACCCGCGTCGTGACACGCATGATCGATTTCATTCATAATCGCGCGCGCTTGGCGAGGATTATCAGCCGAGCAAATCACGAAAATATCGGTGATAATAGTCTGCTCATGCACATCGATCGCCACCACGTCAGTTGCCAATTTACTGGCAGCCGCCTGGGCAGCGATTTCGGCTAGTTGGCGCGGGTCAAGCTTATCGACCAAGAAGAACTCCTATATTTGGGTAACGCTTACATTATCCACGATACCGGCTTGCAAGATATCCTGCCCCATCGTTTGCGAAATCACTGGTCGATCCATAGTCAAAACCATGCCCAAAGCAATAATCAACAAGATAGAGAGCCGTAGCACCCAACGCAAGAAGGTTTGGATAAAAGTTAGTGGCTCTTCCTCACCCTCGGCTTCAGCGGATTCTTGCCACGCCCCGGCGCGAGTGTCTTCCTGCTCCGGGGCCTCAGCTTTTTTTGCTTGCTTTTTCCGCTGCCACCAACGGGTTTTCTCCTCTTGTGGAGGCTCACTTTCAGCGGAACTAGCTGGCTCATCGCTCGGTTTCTCCGCCGAAGTAACGGATGCCGGTACCGCCCGCTCGGGCACCTCGGCTGCGGGCGCTACCGCGGCAGGGGATACTGCCGGGGTGGCGGTTGCAACGCTGGGAGTCGCGGTTGCCGGAACCGGCGTTGCGTTACCCGGGGCTTCCGAACGGACATAAGTAGTCTGGGTGCCAGCAGGTACGGTAGCTGCGGGCGCAGGTGCGGTTGGAGTCGCGGTTGCCGCGGGTACCACCGGCTGCGCGGTAGCGGCCATTGGCGCAGGCATCGGTGCCGGTGCCGGAGCCGGCGTTGGCTGCTCGGGAGCTGCAACCGGTTGCGCTAAAGCAGGCCGCGGCGCAGAAAAAACCTGTTCCTGAGCCGGTACGGGTGCAGCTGGAGAGCTGGGATGGAAGCTAGGGGCGGGAGCCGGACGCATCGACGCCTGATTAGCGTTATCGGCGGCAGAGCTGGCAGATGCGGGAGCAGTTGCGGCGGCGCCAGCCACACCTAACTTAGTTTGCTCCAAAGCCTGTTGGAATAACTCAGCAGCCGATCCAGCTTGCCCCGCAGCAAGCTTTACCGCAGACAGGCTATCGGCATCCACCCGCGCCGCGGCCGGTGCAGATGCCTGCAGGGTTATAGCCCTTGGAAAAGCCGCGGGGGCACCGGCAACGCTTGCCTGGTCAGAGACCAGCGATGCTGCCGGGCTCGAGGGCGCAGGAGCAGCGCTGGCGGGCCCAGTAACCGGCATGGCCGCAGCGGGTCCCGGAGCCGGGGCGGGCCGCGTTGCTGCTGAGCTCTTGCCGCTAGCAGCAGAAGCTAAACTATCGGCGAGTGCCCGGTCATCGGCGCTGTCAGCTAAGGAATCAATGGGAACGACTTTAACGGGCTGAGTGGCATCTGCGTCATCTACTTCCCCCACCGCCGGGGTGACACCGGAAAAACTCTCTGGAGCTCGCGCTTGGGTATCAGAGTGTTGCCCCCCGCTCCCGGGAATGTCCCCAAAAATACGTGAAGACTGCTGGTCCGGTTGCCCACTCGAGACTGCCGGCGCAAAAGTCGGTCCCCCCTGCGCCCGCGGGGTCTCCACGGGAAGTTGTCGGGAAGAGGCCGGCTGGGACCCTGGTGGCAGCGGCGCACTCGGCTCTTGAGGAGCAGAGCGAGGAAGAGAAGTACCTGGCAGTTCTGATGGCAAAGAC
>CAMYFZ010000135.1 GCA_947255165.1 uncultured Varibaculum sp. | reverse complement strand
GCGATGAGAGCAGTTCCGACCGGAAGGGACAGTTAACCAAAGTAGCCTGCGGGACAGATAAACCGGCGGAGGCAACTTGGGAATATACCCTTCCCGCAGACACCAACAACCTATTGATTGTCCGCAGCCAGCTGCCAGTGGAAGGCTTTATGGTTACCACTGACGAGTTGCAGCAGTAGTTACCCGCTCTAAATAACCACTGCCTATTCTGATAGGCATTGATGCGCTCCCGGTAGCCCTCAGGGCTACCGGGAGCTTTAACAGTACGCTGAGCGCATCTACTCCCCCGATGATAACCTGGTAATGAACGGAACCTTTTCGGAGGAGAAGATAGATTATTTTGGGTACGACTAAGGCGTGCCAGCAGGCAGCAGCTGCCAAATAAAGGAAATGTAATGCGAAAAATTTTGAAGAATCTAAGTCTACTATTGGCAAGCCTAGCGTTATTGATGCCTTGCGGGCTGTTGGGCTGCGGCTCTGCCTCTGCCGCTCCCTCTACTGCTGCCTATATAATTACAAAGAGCGACGATGGTAGCTTAGTCAAAGAGTTCACCCAAGATCAGGCCGTAGATTTGGTAACCGCGCTTGCTAAGGCCGGAACCGAGCCCTCCTCCCCCATGGCCGCACATACTGCCTACACCTTGACTTTAAATGCTGACCTGGTGGTGCCCGGCCCCACCAGCGACAAGGTGTTAAACACCGGCAGCAATCAAGATTTAACGATCAAGTCACCGGCGGGCGCCAGCCATAAAATAACTTTTGCGGGGACAGATACCGGAAACTTTGGCATCTTGAATATCCGTTGGGACTCCCAGGTTACCTTGGAAAACGTGGTAATCGATGGACAAGAAAAGCATCGAGGGGTCGCAGTTGGAGGTGGAACCCAACTGACGATGAATAGCGGCGCGGTAGTGCAGAACGGTTATGCGACTAAATCTGGCGGCGCTGGCATCTTGCTTTACGGAACTGGGAAACTGGTCATGAATCCCGGATCGAAACTGCTAAATAACAACAGTGCCGCTAGCGCCCAAGGTAATGGCGGCGGCGCCATTTACGGAACTAAAAACAGTTCCATCGCCATTGATGGCGCCGAGATCAGCGGGAATAAATCTGCTTTCCAGGGTGGAGCTATCCTCGCTGGAAAAGAGATTACCGTTAAGAACTCTACCTTCTCTAATAACTATGCCGCCTATTCTGGAGGCGCAATTGTTTCCGTTTCTGCAACCGAAAAATTTACGGTGGACGGGTGTACTTTTACTGGCAACAGCACCTCTCAGCCCACCAATAAGCCTGGCTACGGCATGGGCGGGGCAATCACCTATGCTCTGGCGAAAAAGGGCGATTTTTCGTTAACCACTTCCACCTTTACTGGCAACAAGTCTAATTCTGGCGGCGCGGTAACCGTCAGCTCAAATCTTGCCCCGCAATTTGGAACGGTGGAAAGTCCTATCTCCATGACAATGAGCGGCAACAAGTTCACAAAGAATCAAGCAGCCGCATTGGGCGGTGGCGCCGTGCTAGTGGACGGCGTCAACCTCTCCCTTGACCGTTGCGAATTCAACCAAAACCAAGTAACCGGCGGGGAAGGGACCTTCGGGGGCGCCATCATGGGATATGCCGGCCCCGCAAAACTGGACGTCACCAACTCGAAATTCTTAGACAACAAAGCTGACCAGGCCGGCGGAATCGTGCTTGGGGACGATATTACTGCCACTATCAAGAGCAGTGCTTTCGATGGCAACCAGGCAGTTAGCGACCGTCTAGGTACTGGCGGCGGTGCCCTATACGTGTATGCAATGGCAAACGCTACCATCAGTGAAAACACCCAGTTCTACCGGAACACCGCGAATTACGGTGGCGCCATTATTACTCAATCCGTTTCCTTCACTGACCCAGCCGATGAAACTAAGTGGCAAAATCTCGCTACCGACAACACCACCCTTTTTGCTGAAAACGTAGCGAGGATAGGCGCCTGGGAGCCACCAAGCAACTTCGCAAAGTTCACGAACTTAAAATTCGCTAAACATTCTTTCACCGGAACCACAGTTTTGACCAGAAACTCGGCGATGAACAACTACGACATTATTTATCTAGCTCCCGGAAACGGCCCCATTGAGCTGGTGAACATCTCTTACGACGCTAACGGCGGCACGGGTGGGGTCACGGTAAAAGCTAATAAAGCCAATCCGCACTCAGTATTAAGCGCCAATGCGGCGCAAGTTACCCGAAAAGGTTACCGTTTCACCGGGTGGAATACCGCCAAGGATAACAGCGGTACCGCCTATAAGGGGGGAGAAAAAATCCAGTTGAGCGCGGACTTAACCCTGTATGCGCAGTGGGAAAAAGTAGAGGCACCTTCGACCAACCCCAGCGATACTGAGTCGCAAAAACCGGTGTCCCCAAGAAAACCGGATCAGAATATCAAAGGGAAGCAGCTGCCATCTACGGGTAGTGAGGCGCTAACAGCCGCCCTCGCTATGCTGGCAGCGCTTGCTGGAGGAGTCGCGCTGCTGGCATACCGGCGGCGAGCAAGCAAGTAGCCCCCGCAGACTACGCCCGGGCGTAACCCGGATTATGTCTATTTTCCGGGAAAACACCTGATAGGTTTTCCTGGGTAGAGGAATCGTTACCTCCTAGGTGGTCCTTCGTGTGTCCCACCTCAGAGCTAGTAATTCCCGCCAGAAATCGCTAATTATTTTGCGAATACACCAGTAAAAAAGTAATAAGCACCTCAC
>CAMYFZ010000134.1 GCA_947255165.1 uncultured Varibaculum sp. | reverse complement strand
CCAGATAAGCCGAGCGCAAACTCAACCAGTCAAAGCCTTCTTTATCGACTTCTACCCGGAAAATTATGACCAGGATAAGCGCACCAATCCACAGGGACAGATTGAGGAACATGGCCGCCATTCCCGAACCATAAGAGTTGATGGGAAAGAGCGTTTGTTGGTCGAATTCCACAGGTGAGGTCAGGTAGCGTCCGATATTGGTCGGGTCCAAGCCAATGACTTTTTCCAAGGGTCCCGTCCGTAGCGCGGTGGCCAAAGTCGCCACATCGGTTTGCGCCCCGCGAGCCGTACTGGCCAGCCCATTCAGGTTGCCCTGCACCTGGCCAAGCACGTTTTGCATGTCCGCAATCTGAACATCAACCCCGCGGGTCAGTGCTGAAATTTCCGTAAGGGATATTCTTGCAACGCCCACCGCGGATTTGATGGCTCCCAGCTGTGCCGACAGCTGCGTCACCCGGGCGTTTAACGTGGATGCCGCCTGATTGGACTGTTCACGCAAACCAGTGGTAACTCTTTGCGCATCGGTCTGAGCCTGATCGAAGGCTTTCATTAGCGCCTGCAAATCCTCGCTGGTCTTTACCGCCTCCGATCCGGTTTTCCCGACCTTAGCGAGCAGCTTCTGCATGTCGTTCAACTGGGAATTCAACTTCGCAGCGAGCTTTTGGGTCTGCGGGTAACCTTTCAAAACCGCAATCTGCTCGCGCATTTTCGTAGTCGAAGCATTCGCCCGCTGAATACCGGATTGCAGCTGCAAGTTCATTTCGGTGAGTTTGCTCGTCGCATTCGATACCGCCGAACCCGCGGCCGCCGAGGACTCATTGAGCGCTTTTTGGGCTTCAATACTGGCTTGCCCCGCCGTGGCCGCGAATTCGGAAGCATCAGAAACGACCGTTACTAAAATGTCTTGGGCGTCGCTCAAAGCCGCGGAAACATCAGCCAATGCCGGGTCAGCTGCAGCCAGCGTAGCCCGGACTTTTTTCATAGTCTGTAAGGAACCCGTCAAAGATGCACTGGCGGAATCCAAGGTGCCTTGCGCATCGGTCAGATCCCGGTTAATACCGCTCAAAGCATCTAAAGCGCTGCCCTGAGCACCAACAACATTAGCGTCAATCTCTAAGGCACCGTCGCGTAAAGCCTGCGCAATGGCTTCTCCAACCTGACCCCGGAAAGTTGACGTGATTTGAATATCGAGTTCATTTGCTCCCACATCAGTAATTTTTGGCGCAATAGCGCCTTTCTTTTCATTCACGTTGTATTCGATGGTCGGCTGATCGAGTTTGCCACTGAAAATATCAACTAAGTCTTTACTAAAGGTCTTGGGGATGACAAAAGTCGCATAAACTTCCCCGGTTCTGATTTTGTGATTGGCTGTGGCTTGATCAGTAAACTGCCAGCCCAGCTGCTTATTCTCTGACAATTTGTCGACTACCAGGTTGCCAACATTTAGCTGACCAGTTAGTGCTGATTCCGTTCCCACATCGTTGTTCACTACCGCTATGGGTAGGTTTTCCGTCGCGTTGTAGGGGTTCCAAAAGGCCAAAATATTCAGCCAAGTGTACAGGGCTGGGGTGACCAAGATACCGATGACCATAATCAGGGATCGCGGGACCGCAAAAATCCGCTTTACGTCACGAGCAAACACCCGGCAGCAATCTTTCACTTTATCATAATAGCCTTGTGTTCAGATTCTGCAATTTCGCCCTACATCCCATTCAAAATCCCACGCGGAGGAATCCTAGTATGCGAAAGTTTTAGGCGTTCATCGCGGGATTTAAGTCAGGCAGACCCGCTCTAATTACATCCCTAAGAACTCTTTGACCTTTAGGAGTTCCCTCGCATCTGTTCGTATCCGGCGGCGAAGCTTTCTTCCAGTTTCTCGGGATTATCTTCAAAATTCGCCACCCCCATATGCTGCGGATAAAACACATAAGCCTTTCCCTCGGACTCCAAACGGTCTAGTTCGGCTCGGGTTCGGTTGTAATTTATAGGGCGTTCAATAAGACTCTGAGCTGCCTGCGGGTACCGCTCTAGCAAGCAGCGGTACGCCAAATCAGGTAGGCGATTTTCTTTCACGTATTCCCGCGGTCGGGTCAATAAAACCAGGAACTTTTCGTAACCATCTGCCTGCGCCACGTCCAAAGGAATAAGGTAGTTGCCTACTACCGCTATTCGTCTGCGAGCCAAAACGAGGCATCCATTGATCAGCAGCGTGAGATGGTGAAGCGTTGGGCAGATTCTGAGGATTTAGAGGTTGTTCAGGAGTACTACGACGCGGCTATGAGTGGCACGACTGCTGATAGGCCGGGTTACCAGCAGATACTGGCAGAGCTGCCAACAATCAAACCGGCGTATGTTGCTGCCTGGAAGAATGACAGGTTGGCTCGCGATTATGTTGAGCTGGCGCTGGCTAAGCGAAAGATACGCGCGGTCGGTGCGCAAATTAAATATATCGAAGGGATTTCACCCACAGACTCGCCTGACTCAATTCTTGTAGAGGCGATTAATGACTCATTCGCCCAGTACTACTCCGTTCAACTAGCAGCGAACATCAGGCGAGGCATTAACTACAATTATGAGCACGGCTTATATAACGGCAAAAAGATTTTTGGTTACACCGTAGATGCTGAAAAGCACTACATACCAGATCCGGAAACAGCACCTTTCGTCAAACAGGTCTTCGATGAGTACGCCTCCGGTGTGCGGATGACTACTATCGCTGATCGGCTTAATGCCCAGGGTGTAAG
>CAMYFZ010000133.1 GCA_947255165.1 uncultured Varibaculum sp. | reverse complement strand
AGCTAATTGATGCTTTCAAAGAAATGACTCTGTTGGAACTGTCCGAGTTCGTTAAGGAATTCGAGGACGTCTTCGACGTAGAGGCCGCGGCCCCCGCCGCCGTAGCCGTTGCTGCCCCCGGTGCTGCCGGTGGCGAAGAAGCAGCCGAAGAAAAGACCGAGTTCGACGTAGTGCTCGAAGCCGCTGGCGACAAGAAGATCGCTGTAATCAAGGCTCTGCGTGCACTGCAGCCCGGACTGGCTCTGAAAGAGGCCAAGGAAAAGGTTGACTCCGCTCCCACCGCCATCCTGGAGGGCGCTTCCAAGGAAGATGCCGAGAAGGCCAAGGAAGAGCTGGAAGGCGCGGGTGCCACTGTCACCCTGAAGTAAGGCTAGCTAGTCTTTTACTTTCAAAAAGCGGTGCGGGGAAAATATTCCCCGCACCGCTTTTGCATACGCCAAGCTACCTGGAAAGCTCGGGCAAAGTAAGGGCTAATACCCATTTTGTGTGTCTTTATTTTATCGTTCTTGCTGGTAGTGCCCGGAAATTTGGTACTTGTTTAGCTCCGTGCTGATCTGCTTATTCGCGGAGGGCGCAAAACCAGGTAATTCGGCCAATAAGCATTCGGCGGCGCGCTAGGATGCAAACAGTTGCGCGCGACTAGACACTAGAAAGCAGGGGTGATTTTGTGACCGTACTGCGGCACCTAGGCAGAAAAGAATGGCTGCTCAGCGCGCTGGCAATCATCACTATCGTCTGCCAGGTTTTCTTGGATTTGCGCCTAATCGACTTCATGCAAACCATCACCGAAATGATTGTGGGGCCGCACGCTACTGTCAGCGGGGTACTGACCGAAGGTGCGAAAATGTTGGGATGTGCCGCCGGTTCTATGGTGGCCGCTATCATCACCGGTTATTGCATGGCGATGATCGGCGCCACCGTCGCCCGAAATCTGCGTCAAGCGGTGTTTACCAAAGCGATTTCGCTTCCGGAAGCAGACTTTGAACACTTCGGCGCATCCTCACTGATTACTCGCTCCACTAACGATGTCACTCAGCTGCAAATGTTTGTGGTTATGGGGTGTCAGATGATGGTGAAAGCCCCTATTCTCACCATCTGGGCAATCATAAAAATCGCGGGGAAGAATCTGACTTGGACCGTCGCTACTGGGGTCGCGGCGTTGATCCTCTTGGTCATGATTTTCGGCATCTGGCGGATAGTAATGCCCCGGATGATGCGGATGCAGCGGATAACTGATGACCTTAACCGGGTGACCCGCGAACACATGGAGGGGGTGCGGGTTATCCGCGCCTACGGCTCCCAGGAGTTTCACCAAAAGCGTTTTGAAACCACCAACACGGAACTAACGAATACGCACCTGATGGTCTCCGGCACTTTTTCCTTCATGATGCCGATAATGAACACCGTGATTTCCGGGCTTAACCTGGCGATCTATGTTCTGGGCGCTTTCATGATTTCTGCAGCAGCCGGGCCCGCCAAAGTAACCCTCTTTTCGCAGATGATCGTATTTTCTGGGTACGCTACCCAGGCAATTGGCGGGTTCTTGATGATGGCGATGGTGTTCGTTTTCGCTCCCCGCGCGATTGTGGCTAACCGCCGCATTCGGGAAGTGTTAGATCGCAGGCCCTCCCTAGTTGATCCGGTCCATCCTTCCGACAAACCCGCCCTCGCCCTCGGAAAAGAAAAAACCTACGACCCCGAGCTACCGGCAATCGAGTTTAGAGAGGTTTCATTCCGCTATCCGGGAGCCGAAAATGACGCCCTTCATCAGATAAATCTGAAAATTCCGCGCGGGCAGACCGTCGCCTTGATTGGAGCCACCGGCAGCGGAAAAACTTCCCTGGTGAACCTGATTCCCCGGGTTTATGATCCTCGAGAAGGCCAGGTTTTGGTAAACGGCCAGGACGTGCGGGAATGGCGCTTACACGACTTGCGCAACCAAATCGCTTATTCACCCCAAAAGATCACCCTGTTCACCGGGACTATTGCCTCCAATATCGCCTTTGGGGAAGGGCTAAAAAATATTACTCCCGCCGATATCGTTGCGGCTGGTGATACCGCTGCCTGCGATTTCATTGACGATAAAGAGGGCGAGTTCGCGGCAGAAGTAGCTCAAGGGGGCAGTAACTTTTCCGGCGGGCAAAAACAGCGGATTTCGATCGCGCGGACAGTGGCTAGAGACGCGCAAATCCTGATTTTCGATGACACTTTTAGCGCCCTCGACTATGCGACTGACCGCGATATTCGCGGGGAACTGGCAGAAAAAGCAAGCGGGAAAACCCAGATTATTGTGGCGCAGCGGATTGCGACTGTGCGGGAGGCCGACCAAATTTTAGTAATCGATCACGGCAAGATTGCGGCGCGGGGAACGCATGAATCCCTGATGGCGTCCTCGAAAATATATCGAGAAATCGCGCTGTCCCAACTCTCCGAAGCGGAGTTGGCATGACAGACGTAGAAATGAGCAGGTGGGAGCAGCGAGTCGAGTCGGCGCGGCGCGGTCTCGAACCAGTCGCCGAAAAAATGTCGCCAGTGCGCCAGGGAGGACCGCGCGGGGGAAACGTCTACGAGAAAGCCAAAAAAGGACAATTTTCGCAATCGGTGCGCGGACTTGCCAAGTTTTTAGGGCGTTACCGGATAGCTATCCTGGTTGCGGTAGTTTTGGCGATTGTAGGATCGCTCCTGACTGCGATTATGCCGATGTTCTTAGGTTTGATAACCGATGTGATTGCCTCGGGGCTGCGCAGCAGTATCG
>CAMYFZ010000132.1 GCA_947255165.1 uncultured Varibaculum sp. | reverse complement strand
TTAAAGTGAGCGAAAGGTGAAATACATTATTGCTTCCCAGTACGGCTATAGGAGCCCCATTTACCTGCAAAGTGGAAGTGGCTGTGCTGTAGTGAGGGGCAAAGTAACTGATTTTTACACTCTTGGGAGTGCCATTTGCATCATATTCCCAAGAATTATCAACAAAGGTAGCTAAATCGTAACCGTCGGTGCATCTGTCACTTGACCAGGTAGTCCCGCCACTGTTGTCTAACTTGGGAGGATCACAGGTGTAAATAACCTTACCGGTAAACAGATAATTGGGATCCAGACGGTCACTGATTACATAGTCGGTGATTGGCTGTTTCCCATCGTTATGGGCGGTTACTTCCCAAGTTAAAGTATCAGGGTAGGCGGCAGCCTTGGGATCTGTAGTAGTTGTCCCGGCCGCATTTTTCTTGGAGATTAGCTTTTTAGAAACTCCCGGCAAGACTTTTCCGCGAGTAACATCCACTTGGGAGGATAACCATTGGGTGTTATCGTCTCCTCCTACAAAACCGCTTTGATTGGCGGTGTTGGTATCAATTATCTGGCGATCCCCATCATTTGCTGGCGCCTGTCCTAAGGGCTGCGAAGTAATCTTCACCTCGGGATTTAGTTGGATTTTTTGACCTTGCTGATCGTCGTAGGGCATTACAATCTGGTTACGGCTTAAATCTTCGGTTTTGATTTCTTCGCCGACTACCACCAGGTAGCTGTACCCTACGGTTTCCCCGGGGTTCAAATAGTATTTATCCCGCTCGGCGTCATATCCCAAATTGGAACCTGCCTGGGAGTTATCGAGGCGGAAAGTTACGCGGCGCGGGTTCTGAGAATCCACAATCGCGCGTAAGGAAGCAACTTTAGGTTTTTCTCCCGGGAAATCTACCGGAGTATTTTCGGCACTGGATTTCCAGGTTTTGTGTATAGGCAAGTAGCTAGTACGAGGTGAATCATCACGAAACACCTGGTCATAATAGGTATCCTCCCGGCTGTCTAGCTCAAAACCGATACCATCGGGCGCGGGTTTACCGGTTTTGCTGTATTTGTAGTTAGTATAGACGTCGTTTCCGTCTTCGTCCTTGTGGCTTTTCCCATTTTTCAAAATTGATTGATCATCAATGCCGGCGATGAAGTGGAACCCTTTCGGTAAGACGTCTTGAATGTCATTAATGTACAGGCGGGATTCCCCATCGTTATGCAACACGTTGTAGTAGCGCACATATTTGTAGTTCTTAGCAGAGGGATCTTGCGCAGAGTTATTGTAAGTAACCCGGCCCGTGCTGGTTTCATCTGGTTTTAGGACCGTGTAATCTCTTGTTCTGCTACCAGAACCAGTTCCACCCCATGAATACTTGGTTTCGGTTTCTACCCTGTAGTTTTCTCTCCCGACTACCCCAGTGTCGGCTACCCCTTTTTGCAAAGTGGCTCCGGCTTTCCCGCCCAGGTAGTGGCTCACCGCATAGGAGTCATTAAGTACATGCCAAGTGTTAAACAAGGTGTCTAGTTGATATTTTTGCCGGTAGCTATCCCAGTCTGCTCCCTGAGGTAGCTGCCAGGTTACATACATATATACCGAACCGGATACTTCCAGCTGTACGCTTTGATCCCAAACAAGGTATTGCTGGGTGTCACTGGGAGTGCCACCTGCTGGATTAGCATTGGTTATCGTCCAGCTATTCAAATCACCGGCTTTTACTTTTAGCCCGGTTTGCCCTGCTGGAACCTCCAGGGTCAAGTCCTTTTTAGTCCAGGGTTTACCGGGCAAGCTAGGCGGCAGGGCATCATATATCTGATTGCCAGTTAGCTTAAAAGGCTGATCCCCGAATACGGACAGACCCAGGCGATAGGTAACTTGTTCCCCGGGTTTCAGGGGGCTTTGGCTCACCAGAGAGTCCTCCCCAGAACTTGCGCCCCGCTTGGTGACAATCTTCTTGTCGGCCCCCAGCTTGGAGATACTCATCTCCGTTCTATCGGTAATGGTGTATTCAGGCGGCTCTACCCCGCCAATATTTAAGGCATCGGGTTGCCCCGGTATTACCTTGGTATATCCAGCTTTTTCCGGATCGGTTAGGGTCAGATAGTCCACGCTGACCGTAGAGGGGTTAGCGAAATCTTGGCTGGCCATAAACCAATAGGTCGAGGTGCTAATACCCGCCCCATTATCAAGTTTCTTCACTACGATCCGGTCAGCAATAAAGTCCTTACTCTGGGAGGATTCACCTACGGTTTCGGTGGCGCTGAAATGGACATTTTCATAGGTACCTGGTTTATCTAGCAGGTAATAATCTTGTCCGTTATAGTTGTATTTTTTCAGTCCCAACAGAGTCGGGTTAGTAGCGTTCTCCCCGGTTACCGGAACTAGCAGCACTTGCGCCCCTGAGAGTTTATCGGTGAAGGGCAGGGCGTTATATTCAGCTTTCCCCCCTTTGCGTTCCAGAGAGAGCTGATATTTAACTACGGTTCCAATCGGAATCGCTGTTCCCTTTTGTTCTACCTTTTTATTCTTCACATAGGCGGTTTTATTAACTTTAAAAGAGTTAACCGTAGTTACCTCGTCGGGAACATTTACATCGTTCAGATTCACCTTGTTGGTGGTTTGTTCCGCGGTGAAATCTGGCCCGGCCATGAAATCATCTTTAACGGTGGCTCGCACTACGTGTTTGACGCTTTGACCCCCGTAAATCAAATGGTTGGGAACTTCCCAGGCCACCTGATAGCGGGTGCTCTGCACTACTATTAGATCTTTTAGGGCTGCCTGCAGCGCAGTAGC
>CAMYFZ010000131.1 GCA_947255165.1 uncultured Varibaculum sp. | reverse complement strand
TTATGGACGCCGGTTTCATTCCCCAAGACTCTTCCTACTGAAAACTCTCTGCCTGATGCAGCACCGGGCGCTTTTATGAGGCGTAGGCGCAGCCGGTTAGATCAGAATCAGAACCAGAAATAATCACGAAACAAACAAGTATAGGAGAAACCATGAGTGTTAAGACTTTTGAGGAGCGACTCGCTTCCATGAAAGCCAATCGCGAAGCCCGTGGGGGAGTTCAAGGGCTCTACCATGCGAATATCAATGTACTAAATCGAGATACTTTAGAAGATGCGATGAAAAATCCGGAAAAATACCCCCAGCTGACGGTGCGAGTTTCCGGCTATGCAGTTAACTTTGTGAAACTAACTCGGGAACAACAACTAGATGTTATCTCCCGTACCTTCCATAGCCAGCTCTAGTCATTAACTATCAGCGCAGGGCGGGTAGCTTCCTTCCGTAAGGAGATGCCCGCCTTGTCTCTGAAGAGGTTAGGTAGTTACGGATGGGTACAAATAGGGCAAGGCAGAGTTAATGGAGCTGGGTAGCGGATCCGAAAATATCGGTATCGGTGCTGATGGGATTACCGGTGAATATGCTCCTGAGCCACTAGAAGACCAGGTTCCTCGCACGCGCCGCTTCGGATTAGGGATGCTACAAGAAGCCCCTGAAATGAGCCGATCCCAGCATAACCAGGCTGTCCGCGAAGGCAAGCTAGCTTCGGTGCACTCCTGGGAACTGGTTACCGCCGTAGACGGCCCCGGTACCCGGCTGACCCTGTTTTTATCTGGCTGTCCTCTGCGCTGTCAGTACTGCCACAACCCGGATACTTTCCAGATGCGTTCTGGGCATGCAGTCACCCTCACCGATGTGTTTAAGCTGGTAAAACGTTATCGCGCTATTTTTAGGGTCACCGGAGGAGGGCTGACTATTTCCGGTGGCGAAGCCTTGATGCAGACGAACTTTGTGCGGAACCTGCTGGAGAAATGTCACCAGGAAGGTATCCATACTTGCCTAGATACCTCCGGATTCCTAGGAGCTAATTTGAGCGCTGTCGACCTAAAGAATCTGGATTTAGTGCTCTTGGATGTCAAAAGTGGAGACGAAGCCACCTACAACCAAGTGACTGGACGCGCCCTCGCCCCCACGATTACTTTCGGAGACCGTCTAGCTGAAGCCAAAGTCCCAGTGTGGGTGCGTTTCGTGTTGGTACCTGGTTTAACTGATGACCCGGAAAATGTCTCGAATGTAGCGCAGATTGCCCGGCGTTGGCCAAACCTGGAACGACTCGAGATCTTACCGTTCCATCAGATGGCTCGGGACAAATGGGAAAACCTGGGGCTGCACTACCAGCTAGAAGATACCCCGGTGCCCACTAAGGAACAGGTAGAAGCAGCAAAAAATATCATGCGCGAGCAAGGCATCCAGCAGGTGTTTTCTTCCTAAAGCACTGTCTTCCTACCGTGGGGGGCAGATAACGCCAATCTTCGCGACTCATTTTCCCCAAGTCGAAGTGGGCAAGAAATTCCTCGGACGTTTTGGCGGGCGGGAAACCCAGGGAAGTGGCCATCGTGGAAATCACCTGCGGGCTTTCGATTCCGCAGGCGCGTAGCTGCTCTAAAGTGACCGCCCCATCCCGTTTAGCTAGCCGTTCTCCTTTTTGATTCAGCACCAGGGGAACATGCACCCAGTTGGGCGGAGTAGAGCCTAATAGCTGATGCAGATAGTTCTGCCGGGCAACCGAAGAAAGCAAGTCCCGGCCGCGGCACACCTGGGAGACCCCTTGATAGGCATCATCAACTACACAAACAAAGTTATAGGAAAACACTCCGTCCGAGCGGCGGAGCACAAAATCATCAACTACCCCGGTCTGGGGCCCGTAAACCGTATCCGTGAAGGTCAAAGTTTCTTGATTGCTGCGCAGGCGAAGCGCAGGGCCGCGTCCTGTCGCCGTCAGTTCTTCCCGCTTCCGGGCGCGCTGGGTGGGGGTGAGACCCCGGCAATACCCCGGATATGCTCCCGGAGGAGTATGCGGGGCCGAGGCAATCTGCGACAGTTCCCGGCGCGAACAGTAACATTCATACACCAGGCCCGCCGCTTCCAGCTGCGCAAGCGCCTCCTCATAACGCCGGAGACAACTTGATTGCACCAAAGGTTCCCCGTCCCAATCAATCCCGAGGGCTGCTAAATCTGCCAGCTGCAGGGCGCGAAATTGCTCGCGCGAGCGGGCATCTAAATCTTCAAAACGCAGCACGAAACGCCCGTCGCCTTGCCGAGCCAGCGCCCATCCGATTAGGGCGGTGCGCAGATTCCCCAAATGCAAAGCGCCGGTAGGACTGGGCGCGTATCGACCAACGAGCGTAGAACTGCCCTCCGCTAGTAGGGTAAGTAGAAACGGCTTCATTTTAATCGCAATGAGCAGATAGGTAGAATAGCCAGGTAATAACTTAATCCGTAACTAGGAGGATCAAACGTGGCAGCAGAGGCAGCAGGGCTAATCAATGTCCAGATTGCAGGGGAAACTAAAGAGGTAGCTGCCACTTGCACCGGCCTGGATTTGTGGGGCAAAGACCGCAGCGTGGTCGCTATGCGGGTCGCGGGGGAAGCCTGGGACCTGGCGCGTACCTTGCCCGAGGGTGCGCAGGTAGAACCGATTACCGCTGATAGCCAGGCGGGACTAGAAATTATTCGCCACTCCGCTACCCACGTTCTCGCCCAAGCTGTGCAACAGGTTTACCCCGATGCCAACCTGGGAGTAGGCCCCTACATCACTGACGGTTTTTACTACGATTTTGGCAATATCGATCCGGTAACTCCCGAG
>CAMYFZ010000130.1 GCA_947255165.1 uncultured Varibaculum sp. | reverse complement strand
CGTTTTCACCTTTCTCCGAGTCATAGTTGTAGGCTGCTTTGTTCTTAATGACCCAGTTACTTGCCGGTTGACTCCAAATGGGGTCACCTGCGGGGGCAATCTTACCGGTCAGGGTCACTCGTAGGGTCTTACCTGAGTTGGCATCCAGCTTGGCAAGGCCCGTGGCAGTCAGCTGAATTCCGTAGGGGTTTTCAATAACTGTGTAATCAGCAGCTTCTAGCGCTGTCTTGGTGTTCCCATCTACAATCTCGACCTTCTCAATCGTAGAGTTGGCCTTATCAACCTTCAGCGGCCCCGAAGGAGTATCAGTGACTTTGTAGGTCTTTAACTTGTCACCTTGAGCTTTCGCGGTCAGAGTAGGAATCGGGGAGTCAATCTCGAAGGTCATCTTGGAACCCGGTTTAACTACCTCGTCTTTAGGGGTGATGTCCTTCTTGGTGATCTTGCCCGCGGAACCGTTCTTGGGGTACACGGTTACGGTATCCATCCAGGTTCCATTATCCGGATCAGTCATCGGAATCAGGATTATGGACGGGAGCGCCGCCTTGTAGCCGGTAGGAGCCTTGGTTTGGGTCAAACGGTACAAACCGGGCTTGACCGTAAACGAAGTCTTGCCATCGGCACCCAAGTCTTTCGTCTCTTCAACTGCCGGGCTTGCCGGAGTGAAGTTAGCGGGAGTCGCCTTGGTGGCCGCATTGTAACCAGCGGTAGTGGTCACATCGTAGTCACCTTTTTCCAGCTTGAAAGTACCCGAGGGCAGTTTATTAGCTGCATCAAAATGACCGCTCTTACCATCGGCGGGAACTCCGCCTTCACCAATCTGGGGCTCTACCGAAATCGTGTAATCTTTGTTGGCATCGATCGCGGGGGCGGCGCTGGCGCCAGGAGCGCCCACTGCTACTAAGCCCAGGGCAGCCATGCCCAAGGCGGCAGCTAGTGCCATCCCCCTCCGAACAAATTTCTTAGTGTTGGAAAACATTTTTACCTCATTTATGTTTTTCTATTTATTTACGTTTGAAAATTTTCTTAACTTCTTTGTCTTAAAATCTTTGCGCGTTACCCCCCTGTTAACCCGGGGTCGGTGCCGGACCGGAAAAATCTTTCACGAGCTAAAGACTGTCTCCAGGCGGTCAATACCCATCCTGCGGGTAGGCGTGGCAGGCACGCGCGGTGGATTACTTTCATTCGCGCCTCCTATGCCACATCACGGCTGCCGAAGCGGCCACCAGGGAGATTCCCACCAGCCACAACCAGGGCAAATAGCCACCGGTCAGGGGGAGATTCCCAACTCTTACGTCCGCCAATTCGATCTGCCAAGCCTTGACGGTATTGTCCGGCGCATAGGTGGCTATCAGACCGGAACTGAAAGCTTCCGGATCGAGCTTGACTACGGTGTCTTGCTCCGCTTTCTGATCGGCAGGATCTAGGGCGACGGCAAACTTCCAGCCGAAGGGGAACCTTTCGCCCGCATTCGTGCCGGCATTGGTATTCCCCAGCAGGTAGTTGCCAGGTGGCAGTTCGGTCTTCGATTCATACACACCCGGCTGGCCCTCAACTGGCACCAGCTCGATCGGCGTCCCGGCACTTTCGTCTGCCTTTCTCTCATATAGGGAGAAGGTAGCATCCGGAACCACCTGTCCGTTAGGCTTGGGAGCCGTTGCCTTATAGATACGCACTTTGGTGCCGTTGCTGTAAACCGAGTACAACACCACGCCCTGCTTGGTGGTTCCATCCAAAGTAATCTCGAAGGTGCCCTTGCCAGGATCCGTATCCTTAACTGCCAGCTTGGTCTTGTTAACTTGGGAGAAATCCATGTTGTCATAGAAATAGAATCCCAGTTTATCCACGTCCCAAGGCACCCAGTTGCCTGCCACTTTCAGGTACGGTTTCGCCGAGGTATCCGGTTTGGTACCGGTCAGCTTGCAGGTGGTACCCACCGGCACCAGCGGGAGCCGCACGAAATTGCCGCGCCCTGCCTCGGCGGTACCGGCTATCGCGGGATAGCCCCCATCGGGTACCGGCAAACCAGCCGGGCGAGTACAGGTGTAGTTGTACGCGTACTTGTTGGTTTCCGGCAGTACCTCATCGCGGCGCTTGCCCTCTACTGCGGTACCTATCTGATATTGATCGAAAGGCACCAGATAGAAGTCCTCGAAGGTAATAGTAGTTTCCTTCTTACCTTCGGGGTCCAGACTGAGCGGGGTGACCTTTAAGGCATCCGGGGTTTGCGAGTTGCCCAATGCCTCAGTTTGCTCGGTAGCCCCCTCGGTTACTACTTTGGCACTGGGGTTCAAGTACACCTGCGGATCCTTGTACTTGGCAACCGGGTCTTTCCCGGTCTGGTTTTCATGCCAGATCTTACAAGTGGAGCTGGCGGGGACGAAGTTACCGCCGTCCTCACCGGAGAGCAAGGTGAGTTCACCAGTGCTCAAGGTGGTCTTATCGTTAGCGCTCAAATCCATAGAGCCCTCGTACACCTGGGGGTTACCCTGAGCATCTCGCAGATACTTATCGGTGCATTGATAGTGCGCCCTATAGCCAACTTCCCCTTTGTCTACCAAGGCTTGCCCCACGGACATATAGGAGGCCGCATCATCTTTTCGCACCTTCTGCACCACTTTTAGTTTGGCGGCAGGACGCACGAAATCGTTATTGATGGTAAAGAGGGATTGTTTTTGTGTACTCCCCTCGCCACTAACATGATTGGGGTGCACAATGAAGCCCACAATTCCCTGGTCACCACTCATTAGATTCAGGTTAGAATCATCATCTACCTGCGAATTTTTTCCTTTGTTATAGCTAAATAGAGCCCTCAATCCGGCGGCATCTGCGGTCTGCGTGTCTTGGGTTGGATCCTTCGCAATGGTGGTAG
>CAMYFZ010000129.1 GCA_947255165.1 uncultured Varibaculum sp. | reverse complement strand
ACCTGGCTGAAACCCTCTTGGATCTGCCCCCATTGCGACTCTAGGGAAGGAGTCTGCGGGCGATAAGCTGGGCGACGTCCTCCGGTGCGAATCTCCTCCAGCCGCGCCAACTGTTCAGCGATAGAAATCTGACCATACTTAGAAATCGGCGAATAATTCTGCCCCAGAGGACGATTCGGAAAGTCTGCTTCGCTCATGAGTGGTTATCCTCCCGATAGAAACCATATTTCGCGATGTATTGCACAACCCCATCCGGGGTTAAATACCAGATCGGAGCACCAGCTGCCACCCGTTGACGAATGTCAGTTGAAGAAATAGCCATGGCGGGTACTTCCAGTAAAGACACCCGTTCGGCAGGTAGCTCGTTAGTATCACCCCAGCGGTGACCGGGGCGAGTTACCCCCACGAATCGTGCCAGCTGGAATAGTTCTTCCGCGTTTTTCCAGTCCATGATCTGCCGCAAAGCATCGGCACCGGTAATGAAAAACAGGTGGCAACCTGGTCTTTCCCGCTTTAAATCACGCAAGGTGTCCACCGTATAAGTGGTTTCCCCCCGTTCAATATCCACCCGGGAGACGGTAAAACGCGGATTGGAGGCGGTGGCGATAGAGGTCATCAAATAGCGATGCTCCGGTGCAGTGACCCGCCGTCCCTTTTTAAAGGGCTGGGTCGCAGTGGGCACGAAAATAACTTCATCTAGGCCATAGCGATGCTGAACCTCGGAGGCAGCCACCAAGTGGCCATTATGAATCGGGTCGAAAGTTCCCCCCATTACCCCGATGCGCCTGCCATCGACGCCGACGCCTATCGCCATTAACTACCCCTTCTTGCCAGCTTTTCTGCTAGACCGGTAGCCTCAATCCTACCAAAGGTGAGCCAGAGCTAATATCCTTTATCGCTCTTCGTTACTTATATAAATATTTTGTCTGCAAAATAAATGACTTGGTAAATGCTTCCGCCTAGTCTTGGGAGGGATCCGTCCATATTCCGGCCTCCGCTTCCTCCCGCAGATTCCGACGAGCTTCCTCTTTCCCATCCATCATTTGATGATATTGCTCGCGCCGCTCCTGGTTAGTACGCCGCGTCGACCCGGCTAGACGCAGATCTTGCCCCCGAGCACCAAGCAGTTCGGCACCGGCGGATTGTAAAGGCTCGAAGTCGAAGATAACTCCCCCCTCCATCGGTCCAATTACCACAGTATCGCCGCTGGTAGCACCCACTTTAATTAGCTCTTCTTCCACTCCTAAAGCATAGAGTCGGTCCGCGAGGAAACCAATTGCCTCTTCATTGGCAAAATCGGTCTGTTTAACCCAGCGTTCCGGTTTCTCCCCGCGCACTTGGTAAACAATTCCTTGTCCAGTTTTTTGTGCCGTAACCGTAAACCCAGCTTCTCCCACGGCGCGGGGCCGCAGTACCTGCAAAGGTTGAACTTCCCGTTCTGGTGCTGCCTCGCGCAGCTGCAAAACCATGTCGGCTAGGGCAAACACTAAAGCATCCAGGCCGCGACCGGTAACCGCCGAGACGGCATACATTGGCCACCCAAACTCGGCCAGCTGTTCCGCCTCTATTTTCGCCATCTCCACGGCATCGGGAATATCCATCTTATTTAAGATAATGACGCGTGGACGCTCGCCTAAGGGAACATAGCCAGAGACTTCATCCAAGTCACTTTCATAGGCTGCCAGTTCGGTTTCTAGGGCTTTAATATCGTCAACCGGGTTACGGTCCGCCTCCATATTGGCACAATCCACCACGTGTGCAATCACTGCGCAACGCTCAATATGGCGCAAAAAATCCAGTCCGAGGCCTTTACCCTGGGAAGCGCCCGGAATCAGGCCGGGCACATCTGCCACCGTGAACCGTTCATCTCCAGCCTGCACCACTCCCAGATTTGGCACCAGGGTAGTAAACGGATAATCCGCGACCTTCGGTTTAGCCTCCGAAATCGCTCCGATAAGGGAAGATTTTCCAGAGGAGGGGAATCCGACCAGCCCCACATCGGCAACGGACTTCAGTTCCAGAATGAGTACGCGAGATTCGCCCTCCTCCCCCAAAAGCGCAAATCCGGGGGCTTTACGTTTGCGGGTAGCCAGCGCGGCGTTACCTTTCCCGCCTGCACCTCCGCGCGCAACTTCCAGGCGGGAGCCAGCACCCTGCAGGTCTGCCAGGATTTCACCATCTTCAGATTTGACCACGGTGCCAGGAGGAACCGGCAGCACCAAATCTTCCCCGTTCGCGCCCTCGCGATTATCGCCCATCCCGGGAGTGCCATTAGTGGCCTTGCGATGCGGCAAATGGTGATAGTCAAGCAGCGTATGCGATTGCGGATCAACCTCTAAGAATACGCTGCCGCCGCGTCCCCCGTCTCCCCCATCTGGGCCGCCCAAGGGCTTATATTTCTCGCGCCTAACGCTCACGCAGCCGTTACCGCCATTACCGGCAGTCACATCGATTTTTACTCGATCTATAAAACTGGCCATCTTCACTCCTTAGAGCCTCGGCTGAAAAGCCACTATCAGCAGCCCACCTGTTGCTATATAAGTGTAGCGGGGCCGCTAGGCGACCCCGCTACCTTTAAAACTATTAGCTTTATTTACGCCGAAACTACGTTTACGACTTTACGACCGCGTCGGCGACCGAATTCAACGGATCCGGCGGCCAGAGCAAAGAGGGTGTCATCCTTGCCCATCCCGACGTTGGTTCCGGGATGGTATTTGCTTCCCCGCTGACGAACCAGGATCTCGCCGGCGTTCACGCTTTCTCCACCGTAACGCTTGATCCCCAGGTACTGCGGGTTAGAGTCACGGCCGTTAGAAGAGGAACCCAGCCCTTTCTTATGTGCCATTTTCTTTTCCTTTCTTGCCTGAGGTTAGGCGATCT
>CAMYFZ010000128.1 GCA_947255165.1 uncultured Varibaculum sp. | reverse complement strand
TTTATGGGTTTCGATACCGAAACCACAGGCGTAAAACCTGCCTCCGATCGCATTGTTACCGCAGCCTGCGTGGAGTGGCGGCATGGGCAAACCCGGGAACAGACCTGGCTGGCCGATCCAGGGGTTGCTATCCCCGAACAAGCTCAGCAGGTTCACGGGATTTCCACCGAGTATGCCCGTCAGCATGGACGCCCACTAGAGCAAGTGGTGACCGAAGTCGCCCAGGTGCTAGAGGCCTGCGGTAAAGCACAGATCCCGGTGGTCATCTATAACGCCTCCTTTGATTTGCCGTTGCTGGATAATCACCTGAAGCGTTTGGGGCAGCCCACTATGAATGAGCGGGTAGAGTTCTTGCCAATAATCGATCCCCTGGTGCTGGATCGGGCGCTAGATCGCTATCGGCGCGGCAAACGTACCCTGGAGGCACTGGCAGAGTTTTACCAGGTGCGCGGGGAAGATGACTTGCACGATGCGTTGGTTGATGTGCGGCAAACTATCGCGGTTTTGCGGGCGCTTTGCACCTCCTATCCCCAATTAGGGCAGATGGATTTGAGGCAGCTGCAGGATTACCAGCGGGTGCAATACCGAGAATGGGCGCAGCATTTTAACCAGTATTTACAGTCGAAAGGGCGTAGGGCCGATATAAACGAGGAGTGGCTAGCGTGAGTGAGCAGTATGGTTACGGCTATCGCGGAGAGGGCGAGCCACCAGCCAATCCACAGGAAACTCCATCCGGTGGAAGACGCTATTTCCCTCCCCGCTCCGCCAGTCGCCAGCCGCAGTCGCCTGCGGAGCCGCCGCTGCCAGAGGGCGGGATTCCCCAGGTTCCTTTCTCAGAAACTCCGGATTTTAATCGGTACCAGCAACCACCGCAAGGGCAGCCAGAAGCCCCCCGCTCGGCTATGCCTCCACGTCAAAGCGTCCCCCGCGTCCCGGAAAGTCTCCAACCAGCTGCAAACTATCCGCAAGCTAATCCCGTTCCGGATCCGTTGCCGGCCGCTCCTTATCCTGCATCAGAGCCGGTAAGTCCCCGTTCTGACTCGTTTACGGCGGGGGATCGCGACGCGCCCGCCTCGGTTTATGGCACTTTGCCCAGTAACGCTGCGGCGTCGCCAAGTAACTTCACTGCCTCGCAGTCGCGCTCAACTGTAGCTAGCTCTCCGGAGGTAACTAGTTCGACGGCGGCTTCTACCTCGCTGTCGACGCCAGCCAACTCGCCAGAAGCAGACGATAATCCTCAGGAAGTAAAATCTTCTCGACGCTCCCCGCTGTGGCTGCTATATGGGCTGGTAGTAATGGTTTTAATCGCTTTAGTGAGTTGGCAGATAGTGCGGCTTAGTACCGGAAAAGTACCTTCGGCGGTTCCCTTGGGATCGCAAGCAGAGGCCACTGAAACCGTGGCAGCTCCCGAGCCGAAACCAATCGCCACTACCCAAACTGAACAGGTGAAAAAGGTGTTAGCGGCACAACCGGTGACCCCGGCACAGTTGGGAGGGGACAAAAAGCGGGTAACCTTCCGTTCTCAATCCGGAATTGTGGTTTGTACGATTGCGGAAAAACTCGAAGACACCCCGCCTCCGCTGGTGCCGCTAGCAGCAGATGGCTCGGGCGCGCTTGCTAGTGGTAGTGGCGTGGTTTGCGCTACCGCCAG
Source organism: uncultured Varibaculum sp. (assembly GCA_947255165.1). The sequence goes on along the minus strand of CAMYFZ010000128.1, from coordinate 1,237 downwards.
CAACTTTGATGCCGCTGGTAACGTGGGAAAGTGTAAGCAGGGTGATTTGCGCCTATCTGTGCTGGGGGTGTGGGACACTTCCTCCGGTATCGGTGGGTGCGTGAACGGTACCACTCCGCTGTATCAAGATGTTAAATCTGGTCAAACCGATAACAGTGGTAAACGCTTTGATCTGCAGTCACTTGGACCAGGTCAATACACGCAGCTAGGTAAATATGCCTGCACTTTCGGAGGCACCGATGCTACCTGTGTAAATGTTTCTACCGGTAAAGGTTTCACCTTCACCGATCTGGAAGGATATAAGTTCTTTTAATCCCTAGGCGGGATCCAGTAAACCGAAACGTTCAAAGGCGGCTGCCACCCCGTCCTCTTCAATCGGGGGAGCAATCCAATCCGCAATCTCGCTCAGTTTTTCTGCCCCTCCCGCCAAGCAGACCCCGATGCCCGCCTCGCGCACCATCTCATAGTCATTTACCGAGTCACCAATGGCGACTGCTTGGGAAGGGTCGGCTCCAAAGTGCCGGAGCACTTCGCGCACCGCGGTACCTTTATTGACACCTTTTACTCCCAGTTCCACCACTTCACCGATGCGCACAGGAACCGATCCGGGAATCACCATGTACCGGTCCCCGAACAGTCGGTGGGCTTCCTCAAAGCTAGAGGGCGCTTCGGGGGAGAGATAGAACATGCATTTACCGGCAGAAGAGGGGATACCAGTGGCTAGATAAGGCGTGATCTGTTCGAGGTAGGTGGACCAGTTACCGGTGGCGGCGCGGTCCGATTTGCCCGAGAGTCGGAAAAAATCCAAAAAATGTTCGGAGGGGTAAAAGTGCTCTTTACCTTGCCAAATCCAGGTGGCACCGGAGCGGCGGAAATAATCTGTCCACTCGGCGATGGCATTCTGGTCCAAAGAGTGATCAGCCAGCACTTGGTCTCCCACTTCTATATAGGCTCCGTTGGCGGTGATCAGCCCCGAAAAAGGCAGAGAAAATAGGGAGGGATAAAGTTCGGGATAGGAGCGTCCGGTAGCGATAAATACTTTGTGTCCGTTCGCGGTAGCCGCGGCGATAGCTTCCTTTACCTTGGTGCTAATCGTCTGGTTGTGGTCGATTATGGTTCCGTCTAGATCCAAAAAAGCGAACTTGCGCATTGCTGCTCCTTGTAGGGGACACCTGCCAAAGGGGACGTCTGACAGTTTCCGGGCTACTTCCACCCTATGGGGAAAACCCAGGTAATG
>CAMYFZ010000127.1 GCA_947255165.1 uncultured Varibaculum sp. | reverse complement strand
GCACCCAGCCAGCCAAACTGTTCATTTAACACGAACGCGCCGATTATCGCTGCTACCGCCGGATTTAAAGCTGCTAACAGTCCGGTCATTTCTGCCGATACCCGCGCCTGAGCAACGGGCTGGAAAGTGAAACCGAAAACCGTACACACCACTACTAGCATTGCCAACATTCCCCATTGCGCGAGGGAGGAGGGCAAATGCGGGGATTCTAAGAAAAAACTGGCGATAGCAGCTAGGAGCGCGAGCGTACCCAGCTGAATAATTCCGACGGTAAACCCTTCCTCGGGGCTATGGGTTACTCGATCGGTAACAATGATGGTTGCTGCGTAGCAGACGGCTCCCAGCAGGGCGATTAATAGCCCTGCAGAGAGATTCCCGCCGGGCAGCGTCAGCATCCCCACCCCGGTAACCGCCAGGAATGCAGATACTAGCATTATGGGATTAGGGCGCACCCTGGCCAAAGCGGCTGTTGCCAGTGGCACCATCACGATGCTGGTGTGTTCAGTGAGTGCTACGGGTCCCGTATCTGCCATGGTCAAAGCGGTCAGTTCCAGTGACATCACCAAGAAATATAGGAATCCAATCAGGAATCCCGCTATCCATACTTTCCGGCTGGCTCGATAGAGACGGCGGGCAAACAGCGCTGCCAATAGCAGGAAGGCGATCCCAAAACGCAGCGCCAATACGTTGAAGGTGTTCATGGTTTCTAGCAGAAGTTTGCTGAAAATAAACGAGGTACCACGCGCCATCATCACCAAAGCTAACAGTATTTCCAGCCCGCGCGTACTCGTTTTCTTCATCCTTGCCACCCTATCAACGGGAAGTGAGCACAGGGAGCCAGGTTCCAATACCGAAATTCCGGTTAGGGGAGGGCATGAAACTTTTAAGAGTGGTTTTGCCCTGGGGAAAGCGCGCGCAATCCGCGCTGCCGCGAAAGATGCTTTTGTGACCAGCCAGTCCGGGGTGTTTTCTCTCTCCCGCGCAAACTGGTTTTATTTTCCCGCGCGGGAAAGATCGATCCGGTAAAGGGTGACTTATTTACCGTCCTCGGTTGCCGGTTCTACGGGAATATCTTTGATGCGCCAACCCAAGTCTTTCTTATTGACCTGGGGGTTATGGTAGGTGGCATCAATGGTGATGGTCTGGTCCTTAGTGGGCGGATACAGGACGGGGATAGTCAGTTTGTAACTCGGTTTGATGCTGGTGCCGGCGCCATGGACCCCACCGCCAGTTATCACCGCCTGTTCGGTGCCACCTTGTAGGGGACGCGTATATTCTAGCGGGGCGGTGCGAGCCTGGCCCCGCAAAATATCGGCACCGTAAAACTTGTTGTTACCATTGGGCGTGCCATGATAGTTCGCCTCGAACTGCAGACTTGTAAACCACATACTCACGTCTTTGGCGGTAACCGTAAAGGTCACCAAAGTATAGTGCGGGTACGCTACCGCTTTCGAGGCACTAATTTCCATAGTGGTGGGTTTAGCGCCGGTAGTATCGGCATCGTATGTCACCGCCGCAGGCCAAGTAGACTCGCTAGCGGCTGCAGCAGGCATCTTGGCACTCGCCGCCTGCAGTTCGGCGACCTCTTTCTTAACTGGAGTTTTTATGCTCACTTCTACCCGCCGGTTCTTCGCGCGTGCCTCGGGGGTTGTGCCCTTGACCGCGGGCTGGGTAGCGGCTTTACCAGAGGCCTTAAAACTAAAACCGACCAGCTCAGATTTTCCTGCCAAAACTGCTTTAACCGCATTCGCGCGGTTTTCACTCAATACTTGGTTCCCCACGTTCTTATCAGGTATGTCATCGGTGTGGCCCACAATGGTGACTTCACCAGGCTCATGAGTAGCTAGAGCGGCTGCTGCCTGATCGAGGACGGATTTGGAGTCCGCTTTAATATCCCATTTGCCCGAGTCAAAGAACACGTCTGCCGCCAAAGTTACATTCAGGTTCTCTTTACCGGAGGAAATCCCCATTCCCGGGGTCATAGTGTATTGGGCATAGGGGGCATGGATATTTACCTCTGCGTCCTGCGGTATCTTTCCCAGTGCTTCTTGCACCTTCTGGGGAGCCTGCGCACTGTCAAGAACTGGCACATTTGCTGCAAACCCAATCAGCCCCACCGAAACCCCGGCTGCTTTGGTGCCTTCACCGATGTCGCCGAAAGGCACCAACACAGATTCTTTCAATTCGCCTTTTTGTTGCTCCTTAAAAGAATGCATCTGTTCTTTTTTTAGTTTTGCGTCCTGCGGCACCCAAGCAACCTGGTTATCTTTCATTCTGAGCGGCTCGAACACTTCCGAATCGTTGAGCATGAAAATCCCCGAATAAGCGATTTGCTCAGTGTTATTGACGCTAGTAATCGCCTGCCCCACATTTGTGTTAGCAGGCCACCCGGTCACTTCTTTTGAATATCCTGCCGCTAGCGCTAGAACTGAGGTTCCGTCCTCTTGTCGATATATGGGACCTACTTTTGCCCACATTGAACCATTATTGTATTCACCTTTAATGTCCACGGACGCTGGCGCTTGATCCGCGGTTCTGATAGAGGCCGGCTTTGAAGAAGAGCTGGAGGGGGGAGTCTTAGAACCGCAGCCGCTAAGACCAAAGGTCAAAGCGACTGCGGTTATCAGGGAAGCGGTAATCGAAAAAATTTTATTCATGGGCGTCTCCTGCAGATATTGCAGTTAACATGCTATAAGACGCAAGTTAAATAAAATCGGACGATTACGTAAATTCTAAGCAAATAATAAATGGGTTATTTTAATCTGTTTTACTTAATGCCACTCCGGGAGAGATTACCCGGCTAGCGCTGAAATACCCGCTGGCGAATGTCTTGCAGCTGCTTAGGCGAGGGCTCATCGCTGGCAAGCCCAAACGGCATTTGTGCATCTAGTACCCAGGTTTCGGGCAGGTCAAACATTTGCTTCACCGCGTGGTCAATCACCGGATTGTAGTGCTG
>CAMYFZ010000126.1 GCA_947255165.1 uncultured Varibaculum sp. | reverse complement strand
GGGCGCAACGTAATAGGCTTCCGGCAGGTGATCCGCAATAATCCCCTCATCCGGTTTCCCCTCATTAATCTTCCAGGGGCCAGTTCCCTTGTTAGTGGCAGTAATCGTAAAGTCAATGGGGTCGCCCCGGTAGAAGCTTTGTCCTTTCCCTTCGTGGGTCTTAGTTAACTCAGGAACCGGGCCTTTTACGGTTACCGGATTAGTAACTGCTGCCTCAGATTTAGCGGGACCCGTGTGGGTGTATTCGGTAGTTGCCGCAAACTCATTGTGCAGATTATACGTTTGATCTGGCTGCGGGTTCTTGACCAGCAAGAAATTGTCACCGAACCGAATATCGACAGTTCGACCAACCAGTCGAGGTTTATTCTGATTGGCAGCCAAATCGTAGGTAATTTTTAGAGTGCGCTTGTCGGTGTCGAACTCGTAGCTAAGTGAGCTGCGGTAAATATCAGAGGCGGATAGGGCGAATAGCGGGACTTTTTCACCGTTGTTATCAAAATTTACGGTTGTATAGAGGCCATTGCTATATGTGTCCCCCGGTCTGATTGTCCACCCCGGGATCTTGGTATACCATTCCCGAATTGTGCCAGTTTTCCCCACCTTGTTTAGGTATTCGGGGTTAAACTCTACCCCTTCGGGCAGGGTAAAAGTATCCACATAGCTGGAATCGGTGGCCGGATCCTGACCGATTTCAGCGCTGGGCTTGCCCGGAGTAGTTACCGGGGTATTACGGAAGGTGTAACGCAGGTTCTTAATGTAATAGTTGCCGCTGTCCTGATCATAGGCAATGCTGGGGTCGGTCGCCGATCCCCACACAGGATCCGGACGCGGGTTACCCAACCAATTAACCGGGTCTTTATTGAGCAGCTCTTTCTTAGCCTCATAATTTTGCCGGATAGTATCCCAAGTAGTTTTCTGTACCCGACAGGTAGGTTCTTGGCCTTTCTTACCTAAAGCCGTCGCCTCCTCGGGAGAAAGTTCCTCAATCCAAACTTTCAGATCTCCCCCGGCTGAAGTCGGGGAATCATGCTTGGCTTTCACCGGAAGTGAGAAGGCATCCCCGATATTAGAACCGGCAACCTCAATGTAATAGTAGCCGGGAATATCCTTGCCGGTACTATCTTGTACCTGGTTAAAGGTGTAGGGGTTCTTATTTCCCTCCCCTTGATAATAGGTGTTGCCTACCTCGAGTTTATTGTCTGCTTTTCCGCCTAAAACATAGCCGGGGGCAGCGGCAGTTTTATTATCGAAACGGAAATAAACCCGATAAAGATTGCCCGTAGCGGCCGCCTTATTCGAAATCCCGATAATCTGACTAAAGGCTTCCCCAGTCCAACGCTGACTTACGTTATCGGAGTTAATCGCCTCGGTTTTTTCAGTTTCGGGATTATCTTCTCCGGGCTGGGTATTTACTATCGCCACTTGCCCATCGCCGGCTTTTAAGGTTTCAGTAGTCGCCGTACCGGGGTCTACTGTGCAGTTAATGGGCGCCCCCATGGGCCGGGCAACCTCACCTGCGCCCAGATTATTGGCCTCTTTGATGCCCAAAGAGTAGGAGGGAATCGCCAGTAACAGGGTGGTTACGAAGAAAGAAAGCGCCGCCAGAATAGCGAGTAACCGAGTGCGGTCTCTATAGAGTTGCTTAAACACTATTTCGCCTCCCCATCTGCGCGGTTTTGCTTAGCTTTTACCGCCCTATCCGCTGTGAGGCCACGGCCGCTGGCTGCCGCTAGCTGCCCGCGCCGCAAGACGATTCCGGCTGCCCCTAAGACCATCAGCAAGGGGGCTAACCATAAATAACTTAGATTCGCTCCGGTTTTAGTGAGCGGAGGACGCTTGGGGGGATTTTCGGGAACCAAAGTATTGGTAACCGTAAACACCTTGCCCACCTGCTCATAACGCACGGTATAGGGGGTGTTGCTGAGCTGTTCAGCTACCGCCCAACGGTGTCCCTTACTGTCCTCCCAGCGATAGGACCAGTTATTTTCACTGTTCAGCTCGATGGTTTTAAATAATTCTTCGTCTCGCAGAATCTGAATTTTTACTGCCCGCGGGCGTGATTTTTGGTTGCCGCCGTCTTGCCAGTGTTTAACCACCTGGTATTCCGCTGGCTTGGGAACCACTCTTAATAACTTGGCGACTGCGTTTACTGCGTATTGCAGTTTCCCGTCTGTCATATTCGGCAGGGTAACTATCGCGGGGCTAAACATATAGGTTTCCCCGCCGGCACCCGCATTGGTAAAGGGGTCAGCCAGTAACAGGTACACGCCTACGTTCAGGTCAGTAAAGGTTGCTTTCCCGTTGCTATCCGAGGACGCCACCGCATCCGGTTTCACCTGGTCAGCATGGATATGGTTAGCAAGACTATCTGCTAAGTCCGCCCACTGGGTAGCATTAGCGCTGCCCCTTTTAGCGGGAATCGCCCCGCTTTTATCTTGGAAATCATTCCACTTTAAAGCCCGCAAATACTGCTGATAGGCCGGCTGAGCAGGGAAATGACGCTTAGCCTGCGCTATCCGATAGGCGGAGACTTTCACCCCTACCAAAGGCGCGCCCTCATAGTGAAAATCAAGAGTGATCGTACCTTTTGCGTTTTGATCAATCTTTTCCAGATTTACTAAATCCAGGGAGATAGCACCGGAGGAGGCGCTGGTTTCACCGCTTGCCTCCGAAGAATCAGCGGAGGGTTCGGCTTGCGCTAACGCAGGAGCGAGCATCCCGATTCCCAGCAGTGCCGCCAAGACGGTAGCAGCAAACATCCCTAATAAGCGGGTGAACTTTAATGCTTTGCTCATAGTACTTCCGTCATTTCTCCCGCTTGCTTTCGGCGACGCCGCACATGAGTTACGGTGATTGCCAAAATGATTCCTAACACCGGCACCGAGATGGCTAGCGAAATCATCACCGGATCCATCGCGACCGCATCGGCAGGCACATAGCCGGCGTCCCCTCCATAGGGAACCCGGTGACCGCGCACCAGCAGGC
>CAMYFZ010000125.1 GCA_947255165.1 uncultured Varibaculum sp. | reverse complement strand
AAATATGGGGAATATCGGTGCCCGCCTGCTGGCAGGCTTTCTTTACCGAGGCCGCCAGGGAGCGCGCATATTCGCTGGCCGTGGGCACTTCCTCCCCCTGATAGGAGATAGCTAAGCCCCCGCCGAGGTCGACCTCCGGGACAGGCTCGCCTAGCTTTTGTACCTGGGCGCGGAATGCCAACAGTCTTTCCGCCGCCACCTGGAAGGATTCTAAATCTTTGATTTGGGAGCCGATATGGGAATGCAGCCCCACCAGGCGCAGATTTGGGGCAGCAATAATTTTCTTGACTGCTTGGAGGGCGGCTCCAGATGCCAGGGAGAGGCCGAATTTTTGGTCTTCGTGGGCAGTAGCGATAAAGCTATGTCCCCCAGCGTGCACTCCGGTGGTTACCCGCACCATAACCGGAGCAGTGGCGTTTTCGCTCTCGCTCAGGGATTGCAAAAGGTCGATTTCAGAAAGGGAATCTACAATTATTCGCCCAATCCCGCTGCGCAGCGCGAGGCGCAGACATTCGAGAGATTTATTATTCCCGTGCAGCCCGATTTTCTTAGGTTCAGCTCCCATCGCCGGATCGAGCGCGACTGTAAGTTCTCCCAGGCTGGCGGTGTCGATCCCCATCCCCGCCCTCGCGATGGCATCCCCTAAAGCGGTGCACAGGAAAGCCTTGCCCGCATAGTAGACACTGGCGCCGGAAAATCCGTAACCTTCCCAAAATTCTTCGGCCATCGCCGAGGCAATAGTTTCGGCGCGGGCCGCAAAATCATCCAGGTCAAACAGATAGGAGGGGGTACCGAAACTCTGAGCCAACTCAGTTACTTTTTGTCCGGCAAAAGACAGTTGCCCATCTTCCTCTCGCTTGGCTCCCCTGGGCCACAGCACGGGATTAGCGGCAGGTTCGGGACAAGTGAGCATCAGCAAACCTCTCAAGTATCTAGGTATCTTCCCTTAAAGTATCGCCAAACCGCTATAAGCTTGCAAAACCTTTCCCGCAGGCTGGATAGAATCGAGAACGTGTAAAAAATTCATGGATTTTTTTACACGTTTTCTTGATATGTAAAACTGCTTTACATATAGAGCGTGTATCTAGCTCACTACTGTCATTAAAAATACGGTTTACGTCTAGGGCGCGGCTGATATACAGGGTTGGTTAGGACTTACTTTGGCAATGGAGTGGTAAACAAAATATCCAAGTAGCGGTGATTAATAAGGATTACGCTTTTTCCTACTTTTATCCGCTCGAGCATTCCCATTTCAGACAGAGAGCTCGCCCATTTGGCGGCTGTGGGACGGCTTACCTGCAGCCCAGAAACCAAATCCGCATACCGTAGATAGGGCTTGGAAAAAAGCAGGAATGCTAAATCTCTTGCCGGTAGATTGGTCTGACTCAGTTCGAAGATCGTCTGATCCAGCAGGTTGTAAATACTGGTGATTAGAGAATCGGTCCACCTTGAAGTTACGTCAACTGCGTTAAGGATGAACTCTATCCATTCGCCCCAAGCCCTTTTTTGCGTTACCCCATTTAGCAGTCGGTAGTACTCATCTTTGTGTTCCACTATGTATCCAGACAGGTAAGTAATGGGTTGATCTAGGAGACCGCTTTGCACCAGGTACAGCACATTTAGAATCCGTCCGGTTCTGCCGTTCCCATCGGAAAATGGGTGTATCGCCTCGAACTGATAGTGGAGCAACGCCATTTTTATCAGGGGATCCAGCCCAGATTCTCGCTCATGGGCAAAGACTTCCCAACGGGAAAGATGCTCAAGAATAGTTTCTTTACCTTGCGGCGGTGTGTACACATGTTCTCTAGTTACTGGATTGCCTATGAAAGTTCCCGGCAAGGCGCGAATATCAGTTGCAACCCCAATAATTTTTGAACACACAATTTTTGCCAGATTAACTGAAAATGGGCGCTTCTCTATGTAGCTATACCCCTCATACAAAGCCTCCCGATATCGCAGAGCTTCTCGAGCCGCCGGCGATGCCGGTTCTACATTATGAGCAGCCCGAAATAGTTCATCATTGGTAGTTACGATATTTTCAATTTCGCTCGAAGCTTTAGCTTCCAAAAGCGGGATAGCATGAATCAATATTGACGGGTCCGGAAGCCGTTTAGCAGACGCATTCGCAGTAGCAAGGGCGCGAGAGGCAGATATCACCCTATTAACCACCTGACCTGTTTGTAACTCCCGGGCAGGAGGTAGGGGCGGCAAGTCCTGGTAGGGCTTCTCGGGGTTCACAGACATACCTAGAATTTACCGCAAACATAGAAAACGTGTAAAAAATTCGGCGATTTTTTTACACGTTTTCGCGATATGTAAAACTGCTTTACATATAAGTCGCGGTAGCGGCTATTGGCGCTGCTCGCGCGCCAGGGTTCGCGGCAGCAACGTTCTGCAAGTCCTACCATTCAGGCATTTACACAAGGGATGACAATTGTTGATGTACGCAGCGCTCGTATCGCTGTGATCTCCCTTAAATAAGTTTTTTCACGCAGCCCAAGATTCGCCACAATCTTGACAAATACCCATCTTCTTAGTCACTGTCTTAGTGCGATTGGTCCCTTTGCTCTTCTTCCAAATCAAGTTAGACATTCCCAATGTCATCAGCGCGGTGGTGCCTCGCGCCGCATTATTGAGGTTACCCCCTAAACCAGCACCACGTCGACTCGTGCGTTGTCCTTTTTCGACGAACTGAACGTTTACATTGTTACTTCCACATGATGGGCATTGCATAGAATCTCCTAAAAACTCGCGCACCGTTGAGCACTTACTTATTAAAAAAGTACGCCACCCCCATCCCGAAATCAACCTCCCCCGAGAGAAGTAGGGAGCATGGAATCTGAACGAGCTGTTCAGGACATAGATAGCAGCGAGAACGCTGCTGCTACGGTTGAGAACACCTCGGTCGGATATTTGGTGAATTACTACGAATGTTTCTCACCCGTCAACGCTGTTAACAATTCCCGTTCACCCCGCCTACTGTCATTTTTGCGTTCTGATAGAAAATCTGGTCTACGCAATATTGAGCA
>CAMYFZ010000124.1 GCA_947255165.1 uncultured Varibaculum sp. | reverse complement strand
GGAGGTCTTTTATGGCTACAACAAATATCAGTATTCGTATGGATGCGGCCTTGAAAAAAGAGGCGGATCAGATGTTTGGCGAGATGGGAATGAACATTTCGACCGCGTTCAACATCTTCGTGCGGCAAGCTATCCGCGAGCGTGCCATTCCTTTCCAGATTCAACTAGGCAGCCCTAATAGGGAGACGATCGCCGCCATGCTAGAGGCGGAACAGATTGCCAAAGACCCCCGCATTCCCGGCTACGCAAGTGCCCGTGAAGCATTTGCTGCCGCTCTTAGCGAGGACGACTAGTGGCACACTATGCCATTAAGTACTCCTTGCAGTTTCGCAAACAACTCAAAGCTGCAAAAAAGCGGGGAAAAGACCTCGGAAAACTAGCGAGGATCGTTGACCTTCTGGCGAGCGATACTCCTTTACCGGAAAAATGTCGAGACCATGCGCTAACTGGCAACTGGGTAAAACATCGAGAGTGTCATATAGAACCAGACTGGTTGCTGATTTATTACAAGCAAAACGACATACTGGTGCTGTCCTTGGTTGCAACCGGAAGTCACGCGGATCTCTTTTAGGTTCTGAACTACTAATCTGCACCCCTCAAAGGTAGATTTTCTACCCCAAAAGCACTCCTGGGAAAAGGGGTGACAAATCGGAGGAGGCTCCCTATAATCGAACGTATGTTCGATAAGTTGGCTCAGTTGCAGCGCCTGGAAAAGGCGCGCCAGGTTTTGGCGATGCAGTCTCGCACCCCAAAGCCGCTGGCCAGCGCCTATCAAAAAGTAACGGGCGGAGCGCAGCTGCTAGAGATGGCCGCCGAAAAAATGGGGGAGAGCGGCTGGGCAGTATTCCTAGATTTCCCCGATCTAGGCTGGCAGCGCGCCTGGCAAATCGGGTTGGACTTAAGGCGGGTAATCACCGTTCCCTATACCGGCGGCAGCGCCCTGGCATGCGCGCAACTTTTCGTCCCCTGCGCGGCAGTCCTGGCTATCGGGATGGTAGATTACGGCCCGCAGCAGCAGCGGATTCTAACCGCGAAAGCACGCCGCTCCGGCTGCGTAATTCTGTCCGCGCCGGCCTGGGCAGGGGCTATCTCCCTAGAAGCTAACGCCCTGCCTGCTACGAGTTCCCTTGGGGCAGCAACCGCCATAAAGGTGAGTGCGTGATGGATACTCTATGCTCTGCAACCCCGCTACCGGCGTTATTGGGTTTATGTCTGGCGTTTCGTTTTCTCCTAGCTGTCCCGATTAAGGCGAGGAGGGCGCGATGAACGATAGATTACTAGCCCTCTATATCCCCGAGTGGCCAGCCCAAGCCGCCAAGCTCCCCCTAGATGAAGCAGTCGCGCTGTGTAGTGGCGGACGGGTGCAGGCAGTCACGGCTCCGGCGAGAGCCGCTGGAATCAGGCCGCAGATGCGACTAAAGCAAGCGCGGGTCCTCTGTCCCTCCCTCAAAGAAAAACCCTATTCACTGGCAGATGCGGAACTAGCGTTTCAACCGGTTATCGAGGCCGCAGCCCAGCAACTCTATTCCCCCAAATGTTGGTTTCCCGGGCTGGTGACCGCCACTTTAAGTCGCAGTCAGCGCCGCGCAGAATCCGCCCTGTCCGCAGAACTAACCGAAGAGTTAGCGCAGGTAGGGTTCGCGGTGCAGTTCGGGATCGCTCGGGGTACTTTGGCGGCGTGCCTAGCTGCCCGCGAACAGCTGCTGGTTTCTGATTCCCAGCTAATGCCGTTTCTTAGCGCAGAGCCCCTAAGTAGCCTGGGTTTTTTCTTGCGTCCGGGGATAAAAATAAGCGGATTCGATATCTCCGACCAGTACCTAACAAAAATGACAGACAGCCTAACCCACTTGGGAATCACCAGCTTGGGGCAACTGTGCGCCCTGGGACGCCCGGCGTTAATCCGGCGTTTCGGCACTCTGGGGGCGATTAGTTACGACTTAGCGAGCGGGGAAAACCTAGAGGGCACTGCCCGGGTGCAAACCGCGCCCGCTTCGCCCGGTCTCTACCAGTTCTTTACCCCGCCCGCCAGCTCCCTTACCCAGCTATTGTTGCCCGCCCGGGCGTTAGTGGTAGAAATGTATGCCCGCCTGCGCGCAAGCGGGCAGGTGTGCACCCAGGTGCAGTTTATTTGCCGTTGCGAAAACGGAAAAGTACTTAGCCGCAGCTGGAACTTGGGGGTAGACGTTAGCAGCAAAGACCTAGTAGAGAAGATAAAACACCAGTTAGAGACGGTTACGGTTGGAGGTGGCGGCAACGAAGCCCTAGGGGCGGTCTCCCAGATAGAGCTACATCCCTTAAAGACGGTAGATGCCCGCCAGGCGATGACCCCGCTTTGGGGACGAAACTCCGATCCTCCCCAGGAAGTAGATCAGGCAGCCCGCAGTGCCAGCTCTTTATTAGGTAAACGCGGGGTGCGCGTACCTCAATTAACCAGTGGATATGATCCCCGTTCGGTGATTGAACTGAAAACTTGGCAAGAGCGGGGGAGCCAAAAGCGGCCGCGCCCTAGAGTCGGGGCTCTAAGTGGGGTAGCACCAGAAATAGTTTTCATGCACCCCAAACCGGCTGGGATTATTGACAGTCAAGGACGGCAAATCCTACCTGGACGAGACGGCCAGCTAAAAGCCCCGGTCAAATGGGTGCAGGTAGCCGGACGCAAAATAGCGGTGAAAAAAACCGAAGGGCCCTGGCCGATAAACGGACAGTGGTGGCGCCCCGGAGTCCCCAGTCGTCTAGGTCCCCGGATTTTCCTGCGGGTTTACGGCGAAGAAGAAACCTTGCTGCTGGTTTTCCGCAAATCCTCCTGGTGGTTAGATGCCTGGGAGGGGCAAAAATGAGCGGCTATATCGAGTTGCATGCCCATTCGGCATATTCCTTCGCCGTGGGGGCCTGTTCGCCGCGCGAAATGGTACACGGGGCGAAAAAACTGGGGCTATCTGGTCTAGCGCTGCTAGATTATGACGGAGTTTACGGTTTGATGGAGGCGCGCGCCGCTGCCCGCAAAGCCGGCCTCGCTTTCTTGCCGGGGTGCGAATTTACTTTAGAGGACGAAACCCATCTGCCGGTTATCTGCCGCT
>CAMYFZ010000123.1 GCA_947255165.1 uncultured Varibaculum sp. | reverse complement strand
CCTCTTTACCTGCAGCCTTAATCGTGCCCGATCCGGCTAGATCCTCTACCACGACATAGAGACCCCTAGGTACAGAAGAAAACTTAGCTTCCCCATTAGTGCCAGTTGTCATAGTCGCCGGGTTAGCGGCCAGAGTGTAAGTGGTGGTTCCAACTTTAATCCCGGTGGTGACGACATTATCCTTCAAAGCAACTGCCCCAATTTCTTGAGCCAGTTTCAGACCATCATTGGTAGAAACGTCGACGCCCTCAACCTTATAGAGCTTGAAATTAACCCCCTCCAAAGGTGTTTTACCGGTAAGCTCGGCAGCATCAATCGCAGTACCATCGTGTTTCAAACCCGTGGTGGCGCCCAGATACTTATGTATCGTCAAATTTGCGGTCTCGGGCTGACCCGGAATATTCCCATTATTAGCACTGGCGGCGCCTATGCCCGCCAGGCCCATGAAGGCCATCACCATGCCGGTTAGCATGGCCAATAACTTTTTCTTACTCACTTTCTTTTCCTTTCAAATAGAGTGAATACAATAGCAATCCCTAATACCAGGCACCCTAGAAGCAACACTTCTAAAGAACCGGCGTATCCCGACAAGGGAAGTTTCCCTTCCGGGTAGTTAGTGACAGTCAGGGATCCATTCCCGCCACTAACCGTATTTACATTTCCTTTTCCACTGATAATGGTCACGTTCCCGTTACCGTCTACGGTGAAGTTCACCGGCTGCGGTAATAGGGCGTAACCCCTGCTGGTTTGGGTTTCCTTTAAGGTGTAGTTTTGTCCCGGTATCACCTTGAACTTAACTTTCCCGTTCTTATCAGTAGTCAAAGTCTGAGCAGCTCCGCTCGCGCCCTCCTGAGAGAGTTCGAAGACCACGCCCTCTATAGGGGTACCGGTATCGGAAACTTTATTAAGCTCCACCTCGGTCTCGGATAGCCGGTTATAGCGCTTGAAAGTTATCACCGGATTATCCGCGCTCGGGGAAACCGTTTCAATCTTGTCGGAAATTAGATACCCCTTCGGAGCCTTAGTTTCCTGAAGCTGATACTTCAAACCGAAAGTAAGGCCGGTAAAGGTGGCGAGGCCGACCTCGTTAGTAACCAGCGTCTTCTTGGTTCCATCAGGAGCCGTGAGGGTGAATTCCGCACCCTTTAGCGGTTTACCGGTTTCTTTCGAGAGTTTCGAAACCGTAATCCTGCCGGTGTCCTTAGTGTTGGGCACCTCCATAGTGATCAGTCCGGTAAACCCTTCTAGCAGGGCATAGTCGGATACTTTCACCGAAATCGGGTTGGATTTCAAGATATAACCGCTGGGAGCTTCAATTTCCTTCAGCTTATAGATCTTATCCGGATCCAGCTTGACCGTTGCCGGCAAGCTCACCAAACCGTCACTACCCGTAACCAGGTTGTCAGCCACCATCGTGGTTTCATCGTTTTCATACAAGGTGAACTTGGCTCCGGAAAGCGGAATCACCACATTGAAGGTGCCTGCCACCTGGCCGGGGACTTTAATCGCCCCGGGAGTACCCGAGACTACCTTGTCCGCCGCAGCCTCCTGAATCGACTTCACCAGGGGTTCGAACTTGAAAACCCGCAGGCGAGAAGGATTATTATTGGCCGTCCAAGTAAACTGCTGCGCCTTATAATCATCAACTACGAACTCGTATTGCGCCTGGGGATCAACATAATACCCGATGGGAGCTTTCAGCTCTTTCACCCGGTAAATACCGCCCTCCAGTTCGGTAAACTCTGCTTGCCCGGTCTGGCCAGTAGTTACCTTCTTGTCCGGCTCGGTGGGCCAATTACCGTTGTCATCCTGCTTGAACAGACCGAACACAGCGCCAGCTAGGTTGCGGGAAGCAGCGTCAGCCTGCGGGTCAACCTTGGTAACTACCAGTGAAGACTGTTGCTTTTGCTCCTCGTTGGGCACCAGTAGCTCGCTCTGCTCGAACAACAGATTCCCGGCAGCGTCCCTGAGCTTGCCGGCCTCATCAATCTGGAACTGCATTAAAGCATCGTTCTTGACATATCCGGCAGGAGCGGTGATTTCTTTCAGGGTGTAAATCTGGTTAATCACCAGATTATCTAGAGTCGCATTAGCCTCTGGACCCTGGGTGGTGACGGTCTTTTCCAGGCTGGTAGCGGAAGCAGTAGTGCCTTTATAGAGGGCGAAGGTCGCGCCGGGTTTAATCACCCCGTCACTGCGTTTCCACTGGCCAAAGGATTTTTTCTTATCGGCCATGCCGCGAACGCCCAGCTTCGATAGCGACACCGAGCCTTTATTGTTAAAAATCAGGCCAAGATCCCCGCGGCCGAACGTCAGATTCAACCCACGGAATTGAGTACATCCCGTGGAACAAGTCGTAATCGTAAAGTCAATCGGAGCAATCGGCTGCAGGTGACGATCACCCGGATTCTCGGTTAAACGCCATTTACCGGCAGGAATGCCATAGAACTTTACGTCACCGTCATCGTTAGAGCGCACCGTCCTCGGAGCTGAGTTAGGCACAAACATGGTGCCATCGTTCTGTCGCACCGGTTGCGGAGTAATCGTGAATGCTACGCCCGCCAAGGGTTTACCGGAGGCGTCCACCTTCTTAAACTCGGCGGTGCCACGAATCGGCTCGACTGGATACCATTTGCCCATGTTGGTAACATCAGGCGCTTTAATCTGGTAGGTGCCGGTGGTGGCAGTATAATTAGTCGCGCTAAAGTCGGTAGCGGACAGCATATATGCTTTATCGCTTACTACGTACCCGGTAGGAGCCTCGATTTCTCGCACTGTCCAGCCCGGGGCGGCATTCACATTCGTAAACCTGACTTTGCCATTCACGTCAGAGATGGCGGTGGCTTTGAGCGCGCCCTCTTTATCATAGAGGCCGAATTTGGCTCCTGCGAGCGGTTTCTTCTGCGCTGACTGGAATGGCTCAGCTTTGTATCCGTACTTTGTCAGCTCGATATTTGTCGCTGGCGGTACCAAGGTGTTAATCACCGGGTTAGATTCCAGTTTGCCTTGATGCGAACTAGATACGCTCCAGAAATCATTTATCGCCTGCTTGCCCAAATGTTCTTGGGAAAGCGGAG
>CAMYFZ010000122.1 GCA_947255165.1 uncultured Varibaculum sp. | reverse complement strand
TCCCACCGGGGCGCGGGTAGTGTTTTCCGCCCACGGAGTATCTCCGGCGGTGCGGAAAGAGGCCAAGCGGCGGGGACTGAAAACCGTGGATGCCACCTGCCCTCTGGTGACCAAAGTTCACCGCGAAGCCCTGCGTTTTGCCAAGGCTGACTATGACATTGTGTTGGTAGGCCACGAAGGTCACGAGGAAGTCGAAGGCACCCAAGGGGAAGCTCCCGAACATATTCAAGTAGTGGGCGATCCTGAAAATGTAGATCAAGTGCAGGTGCGCGACCCGGACAAGGTGGTGTGGCTTTCCCAAACTACTTTGAGCCTCGATGAAACTCGAGAAACCGTAGATAAGCTGCGGGAACGATTTCCGGGGCTAAGCGATCCCCCCAGTGAAGATATTTGTTTCGCCACTCAAAACCGGCAAGGGGCAGTAAAAAAGATCGCAGAGCATGCCCAGGTAGTAGTGGTAGTGGGCTCAGCTAACTCCTCGAACTCGGTGCGACTAAAAGAAGTAGCCGAAGTGGGCGGGGCCCAGCGCGCCTATCGCATAGATAAAGCCTCCGAAATGGAAGAGTCCTGGTTTGACGGCGTTGAAACCGTAGGGCTAACCTCCGGGGCTTCCGTGCCAGAAGTGCTGGTAAAAGAAGTTTTATCGCAGCTGGCGCAGTGGGGCTTTGGCGAAGTAGAGGAAGTAGAAACCGCCCAGGAAACAGTAACTTTCGCGTTGCCTCTACCCTTGCGTAAAGAACTGACAGAAGCAGGAATCATAAAAACCAATAACCGCCGGCGCACCAACGATCCCGGGCACACCTGCTAGAGGCAAGTATGCTTACCTCACTGCCTTTCGTTATCCTCTTTTGCGTGGCAGCGGTCGGTCTGCTTCTTGCGCTACCGCAGATGATTCGCAAACCCGGGCGTTACTTACGCTCGGTTTTGGTGGTCTTACTGGTAGCTATCATCCAGGTGCTGGCAGTGGGGCTGCTGGTTAACTTACCGATGCAATACGTATCTACCCCTTCAGAGCTGTGGCAGATGGTCAGTAGTCAGCAAAACCGTCAGGTAAAAATCAGTGATACCCAGAGGGGATCCAAAATAGCTGCCAAGAAATCTGGGAAAGCAGACAAGCGCGTATCCGCTGCCTCCGAAAAACTAAATCCCTTGACCGCGCCGGCGTTACCGGGGCAAGAAGAATGGATCCCTAGTTTTAAACCTTTGTCGAAGGGTCGGCAACTAACGGTGTTTTCCGGGCCGAAATCTGGGGTAAAAGAGCAGGTTATCGTGTGGACGCCGCAGGGGTATGACCCGGGCGATAAAAGCACCACCTATAACGTTTTAGAGTTTATTCATGGCTACCCGGGATCTCCGGTATCGGTCGCCCTCGCCCTTGATTTTTCGAATAACTTGCAAAAAGCAATTGATAGCGGAGAGATCGCTCCCACTATCGTGGTTATTCCGGAAGGAAACGTTGACCTTAAAGCACCTACCTGCGCTGATGTAAAGAACGGGGCGCAAACTGCCACCTGGCTTAGTTTCGATGTTCCCAAAATGGTGCGCTCTAGCTTCCCTAATGTGTCTGATAAGCGTAAAGACTGGATGATTGCCGGGAATTCTTCCGGAGCTTATTGCGGCGCGCGTCTGGGGATTCTCTACGGGGATGTTTTTGGGACTAGTGCGGTGCTTTCTGGCTACGATCAGCCGATTGTGGGATCTTGGGGAGGAAAAAATAGCACCGGATTCCGAGACAATACCCTGTCGGTTTTAGTGGGGCAGGAACGTCCCTGGCCAGTAAGTATGTATGTTTCAGGGGCGAGGCTAGATAAAGATTCCCTGCATCTAGCGAAATCCTTCTCGCAGGCCTCTTTTAGACCGGGCGACCGGGTGCAGCTACATATAACGCCGAAAGGCGGACACAATTGGGCAATTTGGCGTGAGCAAATGCCTGAGCTTTACCGCTGGTGGGAACAGGTGCGCAGTAGCGACTCCCCGAAGACCTCCCAGGTTAAAGGGGTTGATTCAGCGCTGCTGCCAGATACTGCTCCGGGGGTATTTTCCCTCATGGGGTGGGGAACCATGGTGCTGGCAGGTGTGGTGGCCGTTTTGGCGTTGGTGGTGTTGATTCGCCGCGTCCCGAAAGTAATGAAAGCGGGCACCCGCGCCACCTATTTACGTGCCTTGGCAGGATCGATAGTAGCGATGCTGCTGGTGATAGTGGCGGTAATGCTGCCTATAAACCGCTTGGGGGAGTTCTATACCTCGCTGGCAGAGATTGTGCAGACCCTTACTGGGGCAGGGTAACTAGAGTTACTTAGAGGGAAGACTAGCGGGGTCGTACTCGGGAACTAAGCATTTTTTCGACCAGATTTCCTGCCGCTTTCGCCCTTCGATAGGGTAGAGGCGTGGCTTTAACAATTGGGATTGCAGGATTACCTAACGTCGGTAAATCAACTTTGTTCAATGCGCTAACCCGCGCAACCGTGCTTGCCGCGAATTATCCGTTCGCGACTATCGACCCCAACGTGGGGGTAGTGCCGCTGCCGGATCCGCGATTGCAGAAACTAACCGAAATGTTCCAATCTGCAAAAACTGTGCCCGCGACGGTTTCTTTCGTAGATATTGCGGGAATCGTAAAAGGCGCCTCCCAAGGGGAAGGTCTCGGTAACCAGTTCTTAGCCAATATTCGGGAAGCCGATGCTATATGCCAAGTTACCCGAGTGTTTAGCGACCCGGACGTGGTCCACGTGGACGGCAAGATTGATCCCGCATCCGATATTGAAACTATTTCTACCGAGCTAATCCTGGCCGATTTGCAGACTCTAGAAAAAGCCGTTCCGCGGCTGGAAAAGGAAGTTCGCGGGCGGAAAACCCCGCCAGAAGTGCTAACGGAAGTAAAGAAAGCCCAGGCGATTTTAGAGGATGGAGAGCTCTTATCTGCGCATAGTGAACTGGATAAAGAACTGCTTAAAGAGTTCCAGCTGATGACCTTGAAGCCGTTTATTTATGTGTTCAATATGGATGCCGATCAGATATTGGATACCGATCAGCGCCGCGAACTCGAAAAGCTGGTAGCGCCGGCAAAAGCGATTTTCTTAGATGCCCAGTTTGA
>CAMYFZ010000121.1 GCA_947255165.1 uncultured Varibaculum sp. | reverse complement strand
AAAGCGGCAGGCAGGTGGGTTAAAATCATTGCAGATACCTAGGAGAAAAAATGACAGATGACCTTTTGCTGAAACCGACTATTCGTCCTCGCCGCCTGCGGGCTTTCCCCGCGATGCGTAACCTGATCGCCGAAACCCGGGTCAGTCCCGCCCAGCTGATGCTGCCGGCATTTGTGCGAGACGGGATTGAGGAAGCGGTAGAGATTCCCTCTCTACCAGGGGTTTTCCAGCATACAGTGGAATCGATTCGCGAACTGGCTGCCGAGTGTGTGCAAGCCGGGGTAGGCGGGATCATGCTATTCGGGATTCCTAATACCGCTGATAAGGATGCGCAGGGCAGTCCCGCCTGGGATCCTAACGGAATTTTGAATCGCGGTATCCGCGCGGTGCGCGAAGAAGTAGGAAACGACCTGGTAGTGGGGGCAGACACTTGCCTGGATGAGTTCACCAGCCACGGGCATTGCGGGGTGGTCACCGCGGACGGGCAAGTCGATAACGACGCCACCTTGCCGCTATATGCGAAAATGGCGCTCAGCCAAGCGCGCGCCGGAGCCCATATGGTGGCACCTTCCGGGATGATGGACGGCCAGATCGCAGTGATTCGCGAGGTGCTTGACAAGGCCGGATTCACCGACACCGTGATTTTGGCTTACTCTGCGAAATACGCCTCCGCTTTCTTTGGTCCTTTCCGGGATGCAGTTGCCTGCTCTCTAGAGGGCGATCGCCGCTCTTACCAGCAAGATCCCCGTAACCGCCGGGAAGGCGTATTTGAAACCCAGCTAGATTTAACCGAGGGCGCCGATATGGTGATGGTTAAACCTGCCGGTTACTATCTGGATGTGCTGGCCGATGTGGCAGAAATGTCGCCGGTTCCAGTCGCGGCCTACCAGGTCAGCGGGGAATACGCCATGTTAGAGGCAGCAGCCGCTAATGGGTGGATTGACCGCGAGCGCGCCATTGACGAATCCTTGCACGCGATTGTGCGTGCCGGGGCCGATACGGTGCTAACCTATTGGGCGCTAGAGTACGCACAGCGAGACAACTAAGCTGCTCAATGCCTGATTCTTCCCGCCTGCTTGCAGTTTCCGAGGTGGCACACGCCGCTAACTGTCAGTGGCGGCTCTGGTGCTACCTCACCGACAACACTCAGCTGGAATCCCCCGATGTTTTTCATCGCTATATCGGGGATTTAACTAGCGGCGAGGATGAAAAACTAGCGGCGAAATATCGGGCAGCCGGGAGAGTTTTTCAAACTAACCTCACCTTAACCAGCGAAGATCTGAATGGAACCCTGCCGTTCTTGGTTTATGAGGACGATTCTTGGGTGTTGCAATTGGCCCGCTTTTCCGCCCATGCCCGCCAAGACTCGGTGAATCTTCTGGCTGGTTATGCGCATCTAGCTGAGGCTAATCAGCCGATATTAAACACAGATTTTCCCGCTTTAGCGGCAAAGCTTGCCCCTTACGCCCAGATCTTACTGGCTGATAGCAAAACCGTAGCTTTTCCTCTGGATGAACTGGAAGAGCTGTGGCAACCCATCGCTGACCAGGCACGAGAAATAGTAGCTGATGCGGATTTACTTTCCGCTACCCCCGAGGAGGCGTGGCGCGCCCTCGACACCGTGTGCGGAAGCTGTTCGCACTGTGCCTGGGCGCTGGAGCGTTACGACGACCCCCTGCTGATCAGCGGGGTGGGTCCAGGCCTGCGCCGAGAATTGCGAGCCGAAAATATTTCTACTGCCAGCGCTTTCGCCGCCAATCCCCCTAATGGATATAGCCCAGAACTAATCCGACAAGCCCAGTTGCAGGTGGCGCAGCATCCAGGAGAACTGCTGCTCGAAACTAATCCCCTGTCCCCAGCGCTAATGGCTCTTCCCGAGCCTCGCCCGGGGGATGTGTATTTGGATTTTGAGAACGACTCCCTGTGGGGTTGGACCCTAAAAGATCACACCGGACTGATTTACCTGGGCGGCCTGGTCTGCTGCGATGAAGATTCTTGGGGGCAGCAAAAATCTTTAACTCCGGCGCTACCTATTCGCGGTCAAGAATCGCTATCGGCAGCAGACACCCTAAACGTGGCGGAGGAGGTAGGGGAACTGTCAACGCGCATCGGCGGAAAATACCAGAGCTTTTGGGCGCATACTCGCGCTCAGGAACGCCAGCTGCTGATTGATTTACTGGATTTCTTGCGCCAGCGTTTCCAGCGCTTCCCGAAAATGCATATCTACCATTATTCCCCGCAAGAACGTCTCTACCTGCAGCGCCTGTCTTCCCGTCACGGCCTACTAGCAGGTGAGGTGCGTGACTTGCTTGCCAGCGACGGACCGATGCAGGATCTGCAGCAAGTGGTGCAATCAGCTATTCGCACTGGCCAAGGCGGATATTCCCTTAAAGAGATGGAACCGTTCTATATGGGGTCTTGGATGCGTTCAGAGGACCTGGATAACGGCGCGGATTCGGTTATTGTCTATGACGCGCTCTCGCGAGCAGGCGCCCTCGATCCGGGAGCTAACCTCAGCGTTGATGCTGCCGAGCAGCTGCGACTCCTCGCCCTCTATAACGAGTATGACTGCTGTTCAACCGCGCTTTTGCATCATTGGTTAATCGCTCAATGCAGCCGCCCTCGCCTGAGGGTCAAATTTGATCCCGCGGATCTCGCCGCCAAATAAATTACGCCTTGGTTCCACTCACTCCGCTTTAACCTGCGCTTTTCGCTGAAGAAAAATTATTGCTAGCACTACTTTTGTCCCCGCCATCCTCGGGGGAAAATAGAGGTATGAGTGATAATCAGCCCCAACCCGGCAACTTCGACGATCAGCAGCTTCCCGGGAGCCAGAACGGATCCCACAATCCCTCTTTCCCGCAATACGCTTCCCAAGAGGGCTTCCCGTCCTCTTCTGCCCCCATGCCCACCCCACCGCGCTCTAATAATGGCGGCGCGAACATCAGCACCGATGAACGCACGATGGCGATTCTGGCTCATTTAGCAGCACTAATCGCCATGGTTGTTTCTGCCGGTTGGCTTACCTTTGTAGGCCCCCTCGTCGTTTGGTTTATTTATAAAGATAAAAGTCCTTTCGTGCGTAACGCCTCGGCAGGTGCCTTTAACTTTAACTTGGCGATGAC
>CAMYFZ010000120.1 GCA_947255165.1 uncultured Varibaculum sp. | reverse complement strand
GGGTGCAGGTAGCCGGACGGAAAATCAAGGTGCAGAAAACCGAAGGACCCTGGCCAATAAACGGACAGTGGTGGCGTCCCGGGGTGCCCAATCACCTGGGCCCGCGAATTTTCCTGCGAGTCTACGGCGAGCAAGAAACCTTACTGCTGGTGTACCGCAAATCCTCCTGGTGGCTAGATGCCTGGGAGAGACAAAAATGAGCGTCTATATCGAGTTGCACGCCCATTCTGCCTACTCCTTCGCAGTAGGGGCGTGTTCGCCGCGCGAAATGGTACGCGGGGCAAAAAAACTGGGGCTATCCGGTCTAGCGCTACTCGATTATGACG
Source organism: uncultured Varibaculum sp. (assembly GCA_947255165.1). The sequence continues at coordinate 2,832 of CAMYFZ010000120.1, read as the reverse complement.
GAGTTTACGGGTTGATGGAGGCACGCGCCGCTGCCCGCGAAGCTGGGCTCCCTTTCTTACCGGGGTGCGAATTTACTTTAGAGGACGAAACCCATCTGCCGGTTATCTGCCGCTGCGACCAGGGGTATTCTGCTTTAACTGGGGCGATCAGCGCTCATCATCTAGCTGCCGGAAAGCGGGAAGCAGACCGACAAAATCTGGACGCACTAGCCTCTTGGGCGAAAGGGCAGTGGCTAGTATTAACTGGTACTCGCGCCGGACCGCTGCGGCGCGTGCTTTACCGCTCCGGAATCGCGGCGGCAGCTCGTTTCCTCGAGCAACTAAAAGAAATGTTTGGGGCAGAAAACGTAGCGGTAGAGGCCGCCTTAGCCGGTTTTGATGGGGAAGAGCGCCTAGCGGCGCAACTAGATCACTTGGCGCGCAAAACCAAGCTGCCCTTAGTAGCCACTAGCGCTGCCCGCTGCGCAGACCCCGCCAGTCAGCGCCTGGCAGATGTTATGACCGCCACCCGCCACCGCCTGTCCCTAGATAAAGTTCAAGACTTCCTCCCCGCTTCGCACGCCATGTTGCGTACCCCGGCGCAACTGCGCCACATCTACCAGCAGATTCCCTACGCCCTCGAAAATGCTGCCGAAATAGGAAAAGACCTGATTTTTGATTTTTCTACCCCGGTGCCGCACCTGCCTTTAGCCCGGGTGCCGCCCGGTTATAGTGCCGACTCCTACCTGGAGCAGCTTTCCTGGCAGGGAGCGCGTAGCCGCTATGGGGATCCGGTGCCGAAAAAAGCCGCAGACACAATTCGGCAAGAATTGAAAGTGATTTTCCAAAAGGGATTCTCCGGGTATTTCCTGATTGTGAAAGAAATAGTTGACTACTGTTTTTCCTCCGGTATCTATGTACAAGGACGCGGCTCTGCCGCTAATTCGGCGGTTTGTTACTGCCTGGGAATCACCGCGGTAGATGCGGTGCGCCACCAAATGCTATTTGACCGTTTCCTAACCCCAGACCGTAAAGATCTGCCCGATATAGATCTGGATATTGAATCTAATCAACGCGAAAAAGTACTCCAGCACGTCTACGCCAAATACGGACGAGAAAATGCTGCGCAAGTGGCTAATGTTATTAGCTATCGTCCGCGAGCCGCGTTAAAAGACGCATCCCGCGCCCTCGGATACGATGCCAAAACCGCCGCGAAATGGGCGCGGCTAGACCGGAAGAGTTTACCGGAAAACGTGCGAAATATAGCGAGGCAGCTACAAAAACTTCCCCGCCACCTGGGGATCCACTGTGGCGGGATGGTGCTTTCCGATAAGCCACTTACCGAAGTGGCCGCGATTAACTGGGCGAATATGCCGGGGCGAACCGTGGTGCAATGGGATAAAGATAGCTGCGCCGAAGCCGGATTAGTAAAAATCGATTTACTCTCCCTGGGGATGATGGGGGCGCTACGTACTGCTTTTGAAACTTTAGAGGCGCGGGGCGAAAAATCGCCCTCCGGTGAGCCCTGGCGCCTGCATAACCTACCCCCGGAAGACCCCCGCGTCTACCAGCTATTACAGGCAGCCGACACCGTCGGGGTTTTCCAGGTAGAGTCCCGCGCCCAAATGTCCACCCTGCCGCGCCTGAAACCAAAATGCTTCTATGACCTGGTAGTCGAAGTGGCTTTGATTCGTCCCGGCCCGATCCAAGGGCAAGCAGTAAATCCCTACCTGGCGCGCCGCTCCGGGCGCGAAAAGGTCACTTACCTGCATCCGCTGTTAAAACCTGCGCTGGAACGCACCTTGGGGGTGCCGCTTTTTCAAGAACAACTAATGCGGATTGCTAAAGACGCCGCCGGGTTTAACGGTTCCCAATCAGATAACCTGCGCCGGGCGATGGGACGCAAAAACCCGGGGGAACACCTGGCTGACTTGCGCGCCGAGTTTTTTCGGGGCATGGAAAAGAACCAGATCCCGCCGCCGGTACAAGAAAAAATCTGGGCACAAATGTCCGGTTTCGCCGAGTTCGGTTTCCCCGAATCCCACGCTTTTTCCTTCGCCTACCTGGTGTATGCCTCCGCCTGGCTAAAAGCCTGTTATCCCGCGGTTTTTTACGCCGCGATCCTTGCTAACCAGCCGATGGGATTTTATTCCCCGCAATCGTTAATCTCTGATGCTCGCCGTCATGGCATAAAAATCCTACGCCCAGACGTGAACACCTCCCAGAAAGATTCCGTTCCTGGGGAGGGGCTGACCTCCCTAAATCTGGGGTTAGCGGAGATCCGCGGGATGTGGACGCCGTGGATAGAAAGCATTTTAGATGCCCGCGAAGCTGCTCGCTTTAAAACCCTGGAGGACTTTACTTCCCGCGTACCTTTGCCCACTTCGGCGCTGGAACTGCTGGCTGGCGCGGGCGCGCTTTCTACCCTGGGGGTGACCCGCCGCGAAGGACTCTGGCGCGCGCCCCTGCTATCTGCCCCGCAAAAACGCTTCTACCAGCCAGAACTGCCGGGGCTCGCTCTCACCGAGGCAACCCCATCTTTTACGCCCTTAAGTACCGGGGAACAAGTAAAATGGGACAGCTCTGCCCTGGGAATTAGCCTGTGGGGATACCCTACAAAACTGCTCAGACCAGAGCTTACCCGGCGCGGAATTCTCCCTGCCAAGCATCTGCATCCAGCTTTAGCGGGCAAACGTATCCGGTGCGCGGGGCTAGTTACGCATCGCCAACGTCCCCACACCGCCAAAGGAGTAGTGTTTTTATCTTTAGAAGACGAAACCGGGCTGGTAAACGTGATCTGCCAGGTTGGTTGCTGGCAGCGTTACCGCCGCCTCGCCCTCAGTCAAAACGCCC
>CAMYFZ010000119.1 GCA_947255165.1 uncultured Varibaculum sp. | reverse complement strand
AGCCTACCGGATGGCGGGCGGATTATTTAATTTCGTTTAGGGTGGATAACGTGATCAACATTGTGCAACGACTGAAGGGTCGCCGGGTTCCAGATGCGGTGAAAGCCGTCCTTACCTCCTCTGATAGGGTTTTTGATTTCCTGAAGGTGGCGGAAGATCGCTTCCTGGTGGTGACTATGCAGGCATTAACTGACCTGGAATCGGCGCAGGTAAAGTCACGTTTTGGCTGGGATGAAGTTTCTCACGCTCGCTGGGATAGTGAGGCGGGCACCCTCCGGATTGTTTTTCACCAGGGCGAGGATCTGGTTCTTACCCCGATTGAAGCTCCCAGCCACAACTTTATGGACATCATCCGGGAGGCGCTCAGCGAATCGCAGGTGTTTACCACGCCTCTGGAACTGCCTTCGGGACAGAGAGTTAGCGCACAGATCTTGCGTGACGATAACCGCAATTTACGTTTGCACCCGCCTATATCTAGCTTCAAAAACCGGGATGACCAGCAGTATTTACGTTCGGTAGTGCGCGAGTGGGAGCAGAAATTGGGGATAGTTCTCGACTTGGAAGATTAGGCACTTTTCGCCCTCTCAAGGTAGGCTTACATTCGTCGATCCCCCATAGCTCAACGGTAGAGCATTCGACTGTTAATCGAAGGGTTACTGGTTCGAATCCAGTTGGGGGAGCTCAAAACCTCAGTGCTTTCGGCACTGAGGTTTTTTATTTTATCGCTGTTAGAAGGGCGGTTCAAGGCTGATGCCTGGATGAGGATTAGCCCTGACACGTGACTCTATCTGGCTGAATTGCTTGCTCTATTCTCGATTTGACCCTAGAGTTAAAGGGAACTGAATCTCAGTAAGCTTCGCCTCGTTAGCGAAGTTGAATGCTCAGCCTTTTGGCTATTATTTCCACCTCATCGTTTTGAGGTGGAAGTGTGTTTTCTCCCACTTTCCCCCATTGCTTGCTTATCCTTGTTCTATGAATGACAAGGAAATTACCCCTAAAAATAAGCGACGCTATCGGATTGGTATCGATGTAGGACGGAACTCTACTGGCTTCTGCGCTCTTGAGATTGATGATGAAGATAATCCGATTTCCTTTCTGAATCTTTCGGTTTTGTTGCACGATGCTGGTGTCGGTAAAGATGGCGGAGATGCCCAGGAAACTCGGAAAGCTGTTTCTGGACGAACCCGCAGAGCGCGCCGTTTGATTAGGAATAGACGTCGGCGGCTGGCGGAGCTGGATAGGTTTTTGGTTGACCTCGGTTGGCCGCTACCGGATTTGGAAAAGTATCCAGACCCGCACGAACCGTGGAAAGTTCGCGCCCAACTTATTGAGGAATATATAGAAGATGAACAGCTACGCCAGGAAAAATTGGCGATTGCGATCCGGCATATAGCACGGCATCGAGGGTGGCGCTCGCCTTGGGTTTCGGTTAGCAGTCTGCATGTTTCGCACCCGGAATCCGATGAAGTGATTGCTTTGCGGTCGCGAGTTGCAGAAAAAACTGGGCGAATTTTGCCTGAGGGTTTGACCCCGGGTCAGCTACTTTATCTTCTTGATCGCGGGGAAAAGATACGTGGTGATGCCGGTATTTTAGCCGGTAAACTCTTGCAAACTGATTACGCCACAGAACTTAAAAAAATCTTTTCCCGTCAGAAAATAAGCGAAGATTTAGGTAATCAGTTAATCGATAGAGTTTTTGCGTCAAAATCACCCAAGGGTAGCGCTGCCGAAAAGGTGGGGAAAGACGCCTTGCCGGGGCAGGAGCATTTAGATCGCGCTGAAAAGGCGCATCCGGCTTTCCAGCGTTATCGGATTGCCACCATTATTGCTAATCTGCGAATTCGCGAGGATGAGGATGGACAGAAAGAACGCCGTTTGACTGGCGAAGAAATGAGTTCTTTGTTCAAGTTTTTAAGCGATCCAGACCGCAAGAAGGTTCCCACCTGGATAGAGGTGGCTCAAGTTTTGGGGATCGAGCGTCAAGATTTGCTCGGAACCGGAAAATTGACGGCTGATGGAGAGCGAACCGGGAATACTCCGCCGGTTGATGAAACGAATATCCGTTTGACTAAGTGCAGTATTAAGCCAGTGCAACAGTGGTGGCGTGCAGCTAGTTACCTGGAAAGATGTGCGTTTATTGAGCAGATTTCTCGCGCATCCTCACCCGGGGAAGCTGCCAGCCGGGAAGAACAGATAGCTGCTGATTTTGTTGCCAGTCTGAATGATGAAGATTTGGAGAAACTAGAGTCATCGGTGAGGCTCCCTATCGGCAGAGCGGCCTATTCAGTAGAAAGTTTGGGGCGAATAACCGAACGAATTTTGGCCGATAATGTTGACTTGCAGCAGGCACGAGAAGCAGAGTTCGGGGTTTCCCCGGAGTGGAAGCCTCCCGCAGTTCCAGTGGGTGAGCCGGTGGGTAATCCAGTGGTGGACAGGGTTTTGAAGGGTGTTAATCGCTGGTTGTTGCGAGCAGAAGTCGAGTGGGGGATTCCGCAACAGGTCAATATCGAGCACGTGCGCGAAGCGTTCATGTCCAAGGCAAAGGCAAATGAACTGCAACGTTTTCAAGCGCAACGTTTTAAGAAAAACGAGGAGGCTCGGCAGCAGATAGAGGGGAGCCAGAATCTTTCGGGGTTGCCCCGTATCGCTGCGATTCGCAAGCAGCAGGCGCTGCAGCGGCAACATTGCGAGTGTCTTTACTGCGGAACCCATATTACTTTTGCCACTGCCGAAATGGATCACATCGTTCCGCGACGAGGGGTGGGATCTACGAACACTCGGGATAATCTGGTGGCGGTTTGTAGGCGGTGTAACCAAGAGAAAAGCAATATTCCTTTCGCGGTTTGGGCTGCACAAACAAATATTCCGGGAGTTAGCCAGAAAGAGGCGATCTCTAGGGTCAAAGGCTGGTTTACCGATACCTCTGTTAAGGATGACAAACGTTTGCGGGCGGGGGTGATTGACAGGTTAACGCGTACCAAAGCAGACCCCGAAATTGATAACCGCTCTATGGAAGCAGTCAGCTGGATGGCGCGTGAACTGGCTCATCGGATTGAGCAGCGTTATCGCACTCCGCAAGGTCAGCCGGCGACAGCAATTGATGTTAGCGGGGAGAAAGAAGCACCCTCTGAAAATAAAGTTAAGGTACGAGTGTTTAATGGCTCGATTACTGCTGCTGCC
>CAMYFZ010000118.1 GCA_947255165.1 uncultured Varibaculum sp. | reverse complement strand
GCAAGACTTTATAGTGTTTTTTCTGAAACTCCATAGTGCCAACTACTGGTTGATAACACTGGTTTTCACTTCCCTCTACCCCATAGCCGGCATCGGTAGCATCTCGCAAGGTAGAAAGGGAACACCAGCTATACATGGGCAGATCCGCTACATCTTTCACGGCGGCATGTTCCTGGGCGTGGCTCCCCCACAGATACCCCACCCCAACTGAAGTTATGCACGTCAAAACGCAAGCTAAAACAACCGCCCCCGCCTTCTTGGTTAATTTCACTGCGTAACCCACCCTTTCTGCTGGAGCCACCTTTGTGCTTTTTTACCGGGTTCCGCCCAACCGGCATAATTCTGGGTATGCTGTGTAACTCCAAATACCCTGTAGGTAACATGGTTATACTTGCTTCTCCGATTAGACACTATATGCACATAACCTATATGAGAAACATCTCCTCTAGTATTTGATATTCCAATAAAACTCCCTGGGTGAAGTCTGGAAGCGAACGTGGCTAAACTTGTGGTTCTTTTAGTCAATCCCCAATACTTGGCGAAATCATTTGCGATTCGCCAAGACTTACTAATATTCTTCCGATAGTTATTTCTGGAGTGGTAGAACCAACCTTTAGTCATAGCTCTACCTCCCGCGCGCATTATTTGAGAGGCAAAATTTGCGCAGTCGTACTGAAATTCCTTGTAACCAGGATTTGCCTGGTTTCGCCATTTCCATGCGTATGAGTTTGCCGCCTTTACATTAAAAGCTGCCCGGGTTTCAAGTTCAGGAGCATGCATTCCATATGCGGCATCAAAAAGATTATTATCGCCCTCCAGGCTTAACAAACCATTTGCCTCAGCAAGCGCCGAAATCTCCTCACGGGGGATGCCTTGATTTAATCCTGATACTGCCTTTTCTAGATTTGTAACAATTTCCTGGTTACAGCTACGGGCTTTAAACCCAAAAAGATACCAATTTAGTTCACTCATCTTCAGACTGGGATCTGCACTTACTAACGATGCATTAGAAGCGTCAACCCATTCACTAACCGTAGATTTGGACAAAGGAGGAAGTTTCGCATCTTTTTGCAGCCAGGTAATCTCCGGCTGATAATCCCGCAGCATCAGATTCCACGCGGCTGCTTCATCTACAAACTCTTCATAAAGGGAAAGGTTATAGATCTTTTCAGGCGCCCTAAACTTGACTGACACTTTATTAATCTCTGATTTTCCATGAATCCCTGGCTCTGTAGTGACGGGTTCCAGTGCATACGGGGAGGCTGAGCTATTAGCGTTTCCTTGCTTAGACTCTTCCGCATTAGTGCTCAAATCATTATTTGCTGACTTAGGCAAATCAGCTGAGGGATCTAACAATTGATCACTGGAACCATTAGGATCCGAGGCCTCAACGCTGCTTGCAGTTTCACTTTCAGACCCCTCCGGGGGATTTGCCGGGGAGGCATACGATAAAGAACTCATCCCCAAAGGAAAAGCAATCCCTAGAAGCACTAAAACTGAACGTCGAAAAAACTTGTTCATTTCAGATTTCCTTTCTTGAATTCAGCCAATCTTTGATGTGACACTTTCATGTTTCCAAAGGTGATCGCGGTAATTCAATGGTCAAGTGGCTGGATATTAGCGCCAGGTGGCCAGGATTAATATCCGGGTGGCTACTCGGTGGTTACATTTTTCACCGGGGTGCCTGCTGCCGGCTGGTTTGCAGCTATAGTGGCGTCGAAACGTATATCCTAAAAAACAACGAGGAGGTGGCCGTGAGCGAACAAGAAATCACTATCGGGCTGGTTGATGACGATCCCTTTGCGCTGCAAGCACTGGCAGCGATTCTAAATTCCACCCCCAAATGTGCGGTCTCCTGGGCAACCTCCAATCCTGAACAAGCCTGCGAATCCAGTCACCGCGACCCCGTAGACCTGGTGCTATTGGATTACCTTTTAGGAGAAACCACCGGGGACGTAATCTGCAAGCAGATCACCCAGCAAAACCCGCAGCAAAAAGTGGTAATTATTTCTAGCCTGGAAGGGGCAGATGTAGCCCGCACCGCCCTGCTTGCCGGTGCGCGGGGATTCCTAAATAAAGCCGATGTTTTAAAAGACTTGCCCAGTTTCCTTTCGGTAATCATGCAAGACTCCGTGGTGGTCTCCCACGCGGTAGTACAAGGATTGTTCCAAAGTATCCCTGCCCCCTCGCAAATTGCTCTTAGCCAGCGCGAACAAGCAGTTTCAGAGCTAATTTTGCAGGGAATGTCTAACCGCGAGATCGCAGAGAAAATGAGTTACTCCCTATCCACGGTGAAAGAAACTGTAACTGCGCTACTGGAAAAAACCCACACTTCCTCGCGAACAGCGGCAGTGGCTGTCCTGGTGCAAGACGGAGCAGTCAGCTACCCAAATAACCTTCCCTAAGCTTGGGGTAACGAGGACGCGACAATAGCTGAAGTCTACCTAGTCGCTACCAACCTCAAGCTGTAATAGGTTCTGCCACTGGTCAGCGCGTTTACCATAGGTGAGCAGGCCGCCGATCTCCAGCATCCGTTTACTGGCCAGCCCTAACCCCATCTTCGAAGAATCCACTGTCCTGCCCCGGATCTGATTCTTGGTTTCCAGGCGGAAGCTATTTTCAGAAATCCGCGCATTGACACTTACTGGATGCTGGGGATCGCCGTAACGGAAAATATTTTCAAAAAGTTCTGCCACTACTTGTGTAACTGTGCTCTGTTGCTGCCGGGAACACTCAATTTCTCCGGTTTTTTCACACTGATAGAAAACCTGGAACCCCTGCTCTTTAAGCCGGGTGACTGAGCTGGAAAGCACCTCCGCTAAACTCTGGGTCACCACCTCTGCCTTTTCTGGCATGCTTTTTTCCGAATTGATGAGGGCGCGGATAGCCTGCGATATTTCCGCGGCTTCGTGCGCGGCAGTGTCCCTAAACTGGTCTAGAGATAACAAGTCCCGCTGGCTTTGTTCCGCCGCCAACGCAATATGCGTGCAGTGCCGTAAAACATTATCATGGAGGCGAACATTCAGGTTTCGCCGCTCCGCCTCCCGGGCTGCCTGTTCGTCACGTCCTACCCGAAAAGAACGATCCATCCAAACTTTGATCAGGATTCCGGCAACCGAGAAACATGCCACATCCGAAAAAGCACCTATGGCTTCGAAATCTACCGGGTTTGCCCAGACGAAAAAGAAAAAGACATTGATTAGCGTAGGAA
>CAMYFZ010000117.1 GCA_947255165.1 uncultured Varibaculum sp. | reverse complement strand
CTAGAGAATATGGATCGGGGTCGCTATGCCGCCCCGATTGGATGGATGGATGCTGCCGGCGAGGGCGAATGGGCAATTGCTTTGCGGTGCGCCGAGCGCGACCCGGCTCGCGCTGATACTTATCGCCTGCTTGCCGGAGCGGGGATTATGGGAGATTCCGATCCGCAGCGCGAGCTGGCCGAAACCAAAACCAAAATGTCACCGATGCGCCGCGCCCTCCAGGCATAAACGAGGTTAAAGGGCAGCTAACTCCCGAAGGATTTCAGATTCCAAAGCGGCACGCCGAGAACGCAAATCCGGCAGGTAAGCATTGATTTCCACGATTTCCCGGCGCGGATCCCCACGAAGAATCGCTTTCAGTTCCTCGATATCCTGGGCGCAGCGGTATTCCCACCCCAGGCCGGCCGCCAGGGCGGAGAGATCGAAATGCTGCGGCGTCAAGAAGTAGCGCTCGAAGACTTCCTGGTCACTAGCTTCACCGTGTTCGAGGGTAGCGAAGATGCGTCCTCCCCCATCGTTAAGGACCAGCACCTGCGCGGTGGGCTCATTTTCGAGTTGCCCAGTTAATAACCCGGTCAAATCATGCAGGCAGGTCAGGTCCCCGATAATCAGCCGCACCCCGCGCCCCGTTCCAGCAGCCAGTCCCAAGGCGGTCGCGATATTTCCGTCTATGCCTGCCAGCCCGCGATTCGCGCAATAGGTAATCCCGCGGTCACCGCGTGCTGCCAAATCGAAAGCACGAATCGCGTTGGAGGCACCGAGCATAGTCAGTGGAGGCGCACAGGTGGCAGCCACTTTTTTCCCGTCCGGTTGCGCAAGCGCGCTATTGCCGCTCCCCGAGCAGCCCTCACCATCGGCATCTCTCACGCTATCGGTGCTGTTCGGGGAGTTAATGCTTTTCTGGCTAGTTTCCCAAGAAGCATCGGGGTCACGATTAACCCACTCCTCATAGATATCCTCGTAAATACGGGCGAGGGCATAAGGATCTATCCCCATTTCCAGTTCTCGCAGGTTATCCGCTAGTTCCGGGGTACCGTCAGGGGAAGTCATGCGGAGGCGGTGGGCAACTTCGTTCGCGGTTTGTCCGCCTTCACTCGAGGTAGCAAAAACATGCTTTTTTACCTGCCCCGCTCCCGTGACCTGCACATCCCCTGCCCCTTCCGGAAGACCGCGAGGGTCGAGCGCAGCATAGTTGGCGTTTTGCCAAACGGTGACCGCCCGGCGATCTATACAGCTGCGGTAGGCGCGCTCAACCGCTTGCGCGGCCTCGCGCCAACGCGCCAGCCAGCTAGGACTGGAAACCGCCGGGAAAACCTTATCTACCTGTGTGGAGGTAGTAGCTATATATTTTCCAGTGAGGTTAGTTGCCATTCCCAAGCTGGGCAGGCAATAGATCGGGATATCCTCTCGGGAAAGCAGCGCAGTTACCGGACGGGACAAAGTAGCATGACCAGCTATAATCACCTGCTCTACTTCACCTGCGAGGGCGGGGAGCACTTGCGCCGCGTGCGCGATCTGCACTGCGTTTCCTGGTTTCAGGGTAACGGTCGGCTCCGCCAACACCGGCAGTCCCCATTGTTGCGCTGCCTGTGCCACCTGCGGGGGACATTGATCCGCTAAAACGACCAGAGTCTTTGCGATTTTCCGGGGAGCTTCACCGGCACCCTCCGCCACTACCTGAGTTTTTAAGGGGTTTTCTAAGGATGCAGCGCTTGCAGCTTCACCTAAAGCAAGACCTTGCAGCTCGGCAGGAATCTGCCAGCTGGTGGAGCTCACTAAGGGCGGCGCGAAACATAAATTCAGCTGTAACGGGCATAGCTGCCCGCGTTTTTTGCTACCCGTGCCCCAGGCCTCCTCAAAGGCATCACTAAGACTTTCTTTTACCGTATCCAGGTCGTCCTCGCTGGCGTCAATATCTAGCGCCATTGGACAGGCAGCCCCAAAAATTCCCTTTTGCCAGGTAGTTTGATTCGCACCAGTTCCGCGAGCGGAGCGGGGACGATCAGCGGTCACAGCTACCAGCGGAATTCCGCAGTGCAAAGCTTCTAGCATTCCCGCATGCAATTCGGCGACCGCAGTACCGGAGGTCACTACCAGGGCTACCGGGGTGTAGGCCGCGTCCTCGCCTTTATAAATTCCGGATTTCGCCAACCCGAGGGCGAAGAAAGCTGCAGAGCGTTCATCCAGGCGCACATGAGTACGGACTACCCCTGCCTGCGCTAACGCCGCCAAAGCATAGGTGAGAGGCGCAGACCGGGAACCGGGAGAAATCACAAAATCGCGCACTCCGGCGCGCACCAACTCGCTAACTGCCAGCCGCGCCAAGGCGGTGGCCGACTCTAGAGTTTCTCCGGCCGGATCCAGGTTTTTATTATTTTGAGAGCGGCGGGAGGGAGTGGAGAGGAAAGAAACATCACTCACCTACTAGCTACCTCCGCTACATCTCGCATTCGCTGATCCCAACGTTTAACCAGGTCGCGGCGATCATTATCATCTGGGGCGCTAATTAAATCCGCATTTATTTCCACTTCCTGCACCTCTAGCTGCCCCTCTTTAACCTGCCAGGGCTGGCGGGAAACATCGGATTTGAGCAGTTGGCTAGTCGCCAGGCCGCAGGCATGGGGGAGCTGGTTCATCGCGGCGGCGGCGCGCACCCCCAGTCCGATACCGACCGCGCTATCAACCGCGGAAGAAACCACCACGTCCATGCCGCGTGCATTAGCTTTTTTCGCCAAATCAATAACCGCGGAGACGCCCCCCAAGGGCTGGATTTTCACGATCATCACATCGGCGCAGCCTGCCGGCAAGTCAGAAAGCGGATCTGGGGAGCGGCGAATCAGTTCATCAACCGCGAGCGGCACCGAGGTCGCGGCGCGTAACTCTAGAAGATCTTCTGCGCTCTTGCAGGGTTGTTCCACGTATTCCAGCCCCCCGGCTGCTTCATCTAGGGCTGCAATCGCGGTTTTGGCTTCTGCCAGGTTCCACGCGCCATTAGCGTCTACCCGGATTCGATAATCCTCACCGAATTGATTTTCGAGGGCGGCGCGCACTGCTTTCACCCGCTGAACGTCATCGGCAAGTTCGGTGCCCCGATCTGCGACTTTAACTTTCGCAGTCCGGCATCCGCCGCTTTGCTCTACGATTTGGGCGGCGCGCCCAGAGGAAACCACGGGCACGGTCACGTTCACGGGAACGCTGGCTCGCACCGGGTCTGGCAGCTCTTCCGTCAGGG
>CAMYFZ010000116.1 GCA_947255165.1 uncultured Varibaculum sp. | reverse complement strand
GAGACTGCGGTGATTAGGACACTCAGGATTATTCCGAGGACGAGGGCGCGCCCTCCGGACTTAATTACGTTGCGTAGGTTTACCCCGGCTCCCATCGCGCCCATCGCTACTGTCAGGAGCAAAGTAGCTACCGTGCCTCCTAGGGTGCTGAAAATGCTATTGACAGTGGGGATGCTGGCAAACAGCGAGGCCAGCGCGACTGCGATCAGGAATCCCACAACGAATCCGGGAATCAGGGGTGGGCGCTTGCCAGAGCTGGCTTTTTCAGCCTTTTCATGGCGCACTTGCACTACTCTCCGCTCGATAATGCCTACAATCGCCACTACGATCGCTAGGCAGGCTACGCGCCCCAGCTTGGTGGCCGTGGCCAAATCCGAGATTGCGGGGTCGTAAATATTCGCGGCCGCCACTACCTGACCGACCTCGTGAATAGAAGCACCCAGCCAGACGGCTGCTTGAGTGGGGGAAAGGTGCAGCCCATGGGCAGCAGCGGGCAAAGCGACAAGGGAGAGAGTACCGAATAGGGTAACGCAAGCGATAGCAGTAGCGACCGCATCATCGGCGTCCTCGCGGTTGCGGGCAGACACCACCGGGGAGATCCCGGCGACGGCAGAAGCTCCACAAATCGCCGTACCGGAGGTAGTGAGAATCCCAGTAGCGTGACTGACTCGCATAAAGTAAGTCAGCAGGTAACCCGCCACCATAGTGGCCGCCACCGCGCAGATGATAGTCACGATGGTGCCGGTACCTAGCGCGGCAATAGCCGGTAGCGACAGCCGAAAACCGAGCAGCACTACCCCGGAGCGCAGAATAGTCTTCGCGGAAAAAGCGATTCCAGGTTCGCAGGCAGCCGGAATTAGCTTCGTGTTGCGGACTGCTACCCCCAGCAAGATCGCCACCAGCATTGATGACAGCAGGGGAACAAACAGGTTAATCAGCCAGGCGATACCAGCGACTAGGCACGCGTAGGCTACTCCGGGCAACAAGCGTTTGAAATTATTCAAAAAATTCACTTGCCATATATACCACAAGGTCCAGACGATTCAGCAACGAAAGCGCTAAAGCGACCTGCCTAGTCCCGGAAGCGGGACCGGAAACTACTTCGCTTCTAGTCGGGTATTACCGCAATTTTCACGCCGACCCGGTCGTGTACCGCCTGATACGCTTCGTGCACTTTTGAAAGCGGAAAAGTATGGGTGACAATCTCCTCCACATTGATAGCCCCCGATTCGAGGACTTGAATCGCCCTTTCTACGTCACGACGGCGAGCATTAGAACCCCCGGTAACCTGCAATTCTTTATAGTGAATCAGGTTAGGCTCCATTTGCGCCATCGAGCCTTTCGGGAATCCTGCGAAGTAGTTGACTCGTCCTCCATCCCGGGCGAGTACTAGGGCATCCTGGGCTAGTTCCGAAGCGCCGATACACACGATCACCACATCGGCTCCCGCGCCGTTGGTTACTTCCTTGACTCGATCCTCAATCTCATCAGGGCCGACCCCAATCGCGCCTAGCCGGTCTGCCACTTGGCGACGCTCCGGGGAGCGGTTAGATACAAAAACCTGCCTAGCTCCACTGGCTAGTGCCAGCTGCGCGTGGATTAGTCCAATCGGGCCAGCTCCCAGAACAGCCACTACCTCTCCCAGGTTCACTTTGAATTGATCGAGGCCGTTTAAGCAGCAAGAGATAGGTTCGGCTAGGCAAAGAGCCTTGGGATCCAGTTCTTTGCTAGTAGTGATCAGGTTGCCTCTGCGCAAAGCCCGTTCTGGCACCAGCATGTACTCTTGAAGACCACCATCGATGGCGTAACCAAACAGCTCTAGATTTGAGCAGAGGTGTTCGCGGTCTTGCAGACAGTTGGAACAGTGACCGCACGATACCACGATCGAAACCGTCGCCTGTTGCCCAGTGCGCAAGCCGGGTTGAATCTGCTCGACGCCCTCGCCGATTTCTACAATCCTGCCTGCAATCTCATGCCCGGGAACCGTGCCATAGGAAACCCCGGAGGTTTTGGCCCCCGTATAGAGGCGATAGTCGGTGCCGCACATAGTGTTGGCCTCGATTTTCAGCAAGACCTCATTTTTACCCGGCGTGGGGTTGTCTTTCTCGACCAGACGTAGGTCTTCCGGTGCATTTAAAGTAGCTGCCCGCATGATTTCTCCTTTCCTTAAAGAAATTCCGGAACCGTGCCCATTAGTAACGCGAAGGAAGTAGCGCCTGGATCAGGGGTTCCAATGCCGCGTAAATTCAGTGTCTCACGAATCTAGTTACTGATGCGGCCATCGGCAACTGGGAAATTGGCTCGCCCCTGCTACCTTGCCCCGTACGCAACCGCGGCTGCCATCTTTAGAAGGTGGAGGTGTCGATTACGTAGCGGTAGCGCACCTTAGCGGCAACCACGTTGTCCCAGGCCTCGTTGATTTGCTCGCCGGAAATGATCTCTATCTGGGGTGCGATATTTTTTTCGGCGCAAAAGTCCAACACTTCCTGAGTGAGGGCGATGCCACCGATATTGGAGCCGGCCAGCGTCTTTTGGCTGCCCACCAGGTTGCCCATGGCGAAGGACTGGCGGTTTTCGGGTAGTCCCACGATCCCTACGATCCCTTCGGGTTTTACACAATCTAGCAGCTGATCGATTTCCACTCCGTCAGACAGGGTGGACACCACCAGGTCAAACTGGGAGTGCAGGCTTTCCCAAGTCCGGTCCTCGGACGTGGGATGTAGCGCAACTGCCCCAAATCGCTTCGCGTCCTCTTCTTTTGCGCGAGTGCGAGAAATGACGTGGGTTTCGGCTCCCAGGGCGGCGGCAATCTGTACCCCCATATGACCGAGCCCTCCCATGCCCACGATGGCTACTTTCTTGCCCGGGCCTGCCCCGAGTCGTTTGAGCGGGGAATATAAGGTCACCCCGGCACACATAATCGGGGCGGCTTTTTCCAGAGGAATCGCGTCCGGAATCCGGCACACGTAGTCTTGTTCTACGGTGATCCCGGTGGAATATCCGCCGGCTGTGGGAACGCCGTCGCGCCCGATGCAGTTATAAGTCCAGATAGTCCCGCCTTCGCCATTACAGAATTGTTCGGTTCCTGCCTGGCACGCCTCGCATTTGCCGCAAGAATCCACGAAACAGCCGACCCCTACCCGGTCACCGACGGCAAACTTGGTTACTTTCGAGCCAATTTTGGTGACGATTCCCGCGATTTCATGACCGGGGGTGAGGGGGTAGATTACCTCTCCCCACTCCGCGCGTC
>CAMYFZ010000115.1 GCA_947255165.1 uncultured Varibaculum sp. | reverse complement strand
AGGGGGCTTGATTCGAGCGAAGCAAGAATCATTGGGGTCCCCCGAGCGCTTTTGCCACCCCGGATACGGTGACCTGCTACTGGACACCTAGTTTTGTAGCAATTAACTAGGCAACTAGGTTGCGCAGTACGTACTGCAGGATGCCACCGTTGCGGTAGTACTGTGCTTCACCGGGAGTGTCGATCCGGACGGTGGCCTCAAACTCTACGGTGGAGCCATCGGTCTTGGTCGCAGTCACCTTCATAACCTGCGGAGTTACTCCCTCATTGAGCTGGGTAATCCCGCTAATATCGAAG
The DNA here is from genome assembly GCA_947255165.1 of uncultured Varibaculum sp. Next base: position 2,961 of record CAMYFZ010000115.1, on the reverse strand, counting down.
GTTTCAGTGCCATCGAGCCCCAGGGAATCAGCGCTTTCGCCCTCGGGGAACTGCAGCGGCAAGATCCCCATACCAATCAGGTTGGAGCGGTGAATCCGTTCGAAAGACCGAGCGATAACCGCTTTTACGCCCAGCAGCAAAGTACCTTTAGCTGCCCAGTCACGCGAAGATCCGGTTCCGTACTCTTTACCGCCGAGCACTACCAGCGGTACCCCGGCCTGGGCGTAGGCTACCGAAGCATCGTAAACCGGAACCACTGGGGCGTCAGCTTTGGTGAAGTCCTTGGTGAAACCGCCCTCGACATTGTCGAGGAGCTGGTTACGGATACGGATATTCGCGAAGGTGCCGCGCATCATCACTTCGTGGTTACCGCGCCGCGAACCGTAGGAGTTGAAGTTACGCCGTTCCACTCCGTGAGAACTCAGATATTGTCCTGCCGGAGTCTTGGCGGCAAACGCACCTGCGGGCGAAATATGGTCGGTAGTTACCGAATCCCCCAGTTTCAGCAGCACCCGGGCTCCGGAAATATCTTTCACCGGATCCGGGGTTTCTGGCATCCCTTCGAAGAAGGGAGCCCGGCGAACATAGGTAGAGGCATCGTCCCACGCGAAGGTGGGTGAATCAGGAACCTGCAGGGACTGCCAGCGGTGATCGCCTTCAAAGACGCTCTGGTAATCCTGCAGATACATATCGCTGTCGATAGCCTGGCCGATCACTTTTTCAACTTCTTCGGCAGCCGGCCAAATATCGCGCAGGTAAACTTCGTTCCCTTGGCTATCTTTGCCCAGCGGCTCAGTTTCGAAATCGAAATCCATGGTTCCAGCCAGCGCGTAGGAAATAACCAGCGGCGGGGATGCTAGGTAGTTCATCTTTACATCCGGGTTGATCCGCCCCTCAAAGTTACGGTTACCAGACAGTACCGACACTACCGTCAGATCTGCATCCGCAACCGTGTTGTGAACTTCTTCGGGCAGCGGACCGGAGTTACCGATACAGGTGGTGCAGCCGTAGCCGACAATGTCGAAGCCCAGCTGTGACAGATAGGGCATCAAACCGGCTTTTTCGTAGTAGTCACGCACCACTTGGGAGCCGGGCGCCAGGGAGGTTTTCACCCACGGCTTGGGCTTTAGTCCTTTTTCAGCAGCGTTCTTAGCGAGCAAACCAGCCGCCATCATCACCGAGGGGTTGGAGGTGTTAGTGCAGGAGGTAATGGACGCAATCACCACGTCGCCGTGATCCATGGCTACTTCTTCCCCACCAGCTAGTTTCACCTGGGTGGGGCGGGTAGGACGCATCAGTTTCGGATCAATCGTCTTATCACCGGCCACATAGTCAGGCAGAATCTTCTTGAAAGAATCTTTGGCCATTGCCAGCTCGATGCGGTCTTGCGGACGCTTCGGACCAGCAATAGAAGGCACCACGGTGGACAGATCCAGTTCCAGATATTCGCTGTAACGTGCCTCGTGAGAGGGGTCATGCCACAGTCCTTGCCGCTTGGCGTATTCCCGCACGAGGGCGCAGGCGTCTTCGCTGCGTCCGGTTAGGTGCAGGTAGTCAATAGTGACCTCATCGATCGGGAAGATAGCGGCGGTCGAGCCGAACTCGGGTGACATATTGCCGATAGTGGCGCGGTTAGCCAGAGGAACTGCTCCCACGCCCTCACCATAGAACTCTACGAACTTGCCGACTACTCCGTGGTCGCGCAGCATTTGAGTGATAGTCAGTACCACATCAGTAGCGGTAGCGCCAGGCGCGATTTCGCCGGTTAGCTTGAAGCCCACTACCCGCGGAATCAGCATCGATACCGGCTGTCCCAGCATGGCCGCTTCGGCCTCGATTCCGCCGACGCCCCAGCCGAGGACGCCCAGACCGTTAACCATAGTGGTGTGAGAGTCGGTACCTACCAAAGTGTCGGGGTAAGCCAGCGCGCCATCCTCGTCCTGGTCGGCGAAAACAACCCGCGCCAGGTATTCGATATTTACCTGGTGCACAATCCCGGTTCCCGGGGGTACTACCCGGAAGTTTTCGAAGGCGCCTTGCCCCCAGCGGAGGAACTGATAGCGTTCCTGGTTGCGCTGGTACTCGATGTCCATGTTCTTTTCCACGGCATCTTTAGAGCCGAATACGTCGATTTGTACCGAGTGGTCAATAACCATTTCCGCTGGTACTTGCGGGTTGATCAGGTCGGGGTCTTTACCTAGATTCACTACCGCGTCACGCATAGTTGCCAAATCCACGATGCAGGGAACCCCGGTGAAGTCTTGCATCAAGACTCGCGCCGGGCTGTACTGGATTTCCTTGCTAGGTGCCGCTTCTGGATCCCAGTTTGCTATCTGCGTAATCTGCTCTTTGGTGATATTTTCCCCGTCCTCGTTCCGCAGCAGATTTTCTGCCAGGATTTTCAAGGAATAGGGCAATTTTTCGGTGCCAGGCACCGCTTTTAGGTCATAGATTTTATAGCTCTTATCGCCAACACTTAGCTGTGTCGCCGCCCCAAAGCTGTTTAAACTCATAGCCGCCTCCCGCAGGGAATCAAAATATTTTCTCTTGACATCAAGATACTTTGCGAAGCGGGCGAATGCCAGTATTTACAACCCCCGATTTTTTCTTTCAAGGTTTAGCGTTTCATTTTTCGAGCTGATTTTCTCTTTTACCTGCGAGGACGAGTATGCGGGCTGAGGGAAAAGCATTGTTAACCCTCAGCCCGCAAGAAGGAGCCATTTCCCCAAACTCCGGGGATTTATAAAAGAATTTCCTTACCTAATTTTCTTTTATGTTACTTTCTGCCAAGCATTCCTAGAACTTTCTAGGGCGCAATCTCCGCGGCGCTCCCCCAACCGTTTTCCCCTTGGGGACGCGCCTCGGGATGCAACACCAGATATTTCAAAGTGGCGACTACCTGCCGCGCGCTGTAACCGTGGAACATATTATCTTTACCTCCGCGGGCGAACTGGATAATCG
>CAMYFZ010000114.1 GCA_947255165.1 uncultured Varibaculum sp. | reverse complement strand
CCTCGGAAGTTAATCAGCTAAACCGGATCAAGTTGATGATTGCGACTGCCCTGCGCGGCGAGGAAGTGGCTGATGATTTCGAGGATATGCCCGAGGAGGCATCCGGGGCAGGCTGCGGATGCGGCACCTCTTGTGGTAGCAGAGTGCAATGGAATTCTGAGGTTCAAGTCAGCCCGGCAGGTAGGCGTTCCTTGCCGATTACCCCGGTCAGTGCCGCGCGCTAAAACTGGTGAACTACTAGCCGAGGACACCCCGTTGTGACCCCGGTAATACTGATACTACCCCTCGCTCCCTTTTATGTCTGGAAGAGAATGGATTTTATAGGCGCTAGCCGCAAGTTTCTTATTGAAATTTCGTTGCCATAGATAGCTATCACCTCAAAATCTTTACTTCTTACGGCAAGCAAGGAGTAAAAAGTAAAGATTTTAAGGGTACGAGGTAAAGATATGGGTCTACGTTATGTTCTGGCGGTCAAAAAGAATTTTCATGCTAGAGAGTCCAGAAATTCTGCCGCCTGGTTTGCGTCCTCAAAAACTGCCCCATCTTCGGGATCTTTACCTTCGATAACTCTTTGCGCGTTTGTCAGGGCGCGAGCTGTCAAAGCATTGGGTACTGGGCGGCGCGGGGCAGAGGCCAGGGTATCCCACTGGGTGGAGGCAAGGCGGCGTTCGCTGCCACTAATCAGGTCAAACAAATCCGGTTGCCACCAGCCGCGCTGCCCACGCCCAATACTAAGCGGGGCCACTATTCCCGCCGCAACTAGATCATTAGCGGCATTCTCGATAGCGGGGCGAGAAACCTTTAAGGCTTGAGCGGCAGAAGCGATAGTGAACATCGGCAGGTTGGGCAGTTGCTGTCGCAGACGGTTAGCGGCCGCATCAATGCGCAGGGCCCGGTGGTGCTCACTGAGGTACCAGGAATCCAGCCGCGCCTTCCAATCGGTTTGCAGCTCCTCGACTTGGTTCTTAAGGCTTTCGGAAATGGTGAGCGCAATCTGGCAGGCATCCAAGAATACTTTGATCCAACGATTCACCGCCGATATTGCCTGGTCGCTGCGGGGCACGGCGAGGTGGCGGTAGGAGGAAAGCGCGTCCTCGTAAAGGTCAGTTCTAGTGGCGAGCGCCAAAGATAGCGGCAGGGTAGCCCCCTGGGTGAGGCCGCGGCGGGTTAAAACAATATGGATCAGCGCCCGCCCGATGCGGCCATTGCCATCGGGGAAGGGATGGATGGATTCGAACTGTGCGTGCACCAGCGCCGCCTGCAGTAGCGGGCCGTGCTCTGCCCCATTTAGATAGTTGACCAGGTCATTTAATAAACCATCGAGGTGTTCGGGGGAGGGTGGGATATAGCTGGCAGCTAGGGGATGGTAGGAGCTGCCCCCTAACCAGTTTTGGCTGCTGCGGATCCCTTGCCAAGTTTCCTCGTGGATTAGTTTCTGCTGCAAATCCACAATGTCCGCAAGTGAAACCGTCTCGGCGCTAGCTAATTTGCTGGTTGCGTCCTCTAGTATCTGGATATTGCGGATAACGTCCCCAGCGGTGCTGCGCGGATCAGTGCCGCTTTTTTCCTTCAGTTCGGCGCGCGCCAGTTCTCGCGGAGCAACCTGCAATCCCTCGATATTGCTGGAGGCAATAGCTTCACCGCGCAAGATCAACCGCGCCAAAGACTCCATCCCTAGCTGCGAGTTTAACGGAGAAAACGCCAGGATTTTCCGTTCCAAGAGAGCAGCGGCGGCGGAGTTTTCTTCAGTAATCACGATATTTCCCGCCAGCAGGTCAGGTACGTAGGAGCGGTAATCGCCGCTGCGCCGGCCTTCCCGAGAAAACGCAGACAAATTTGCTGCCCAATGCCGTTTTTCGTAATGCCCCATGTGTTCGCCTCCCCGGGACTTAGTTTCCCGCCACCATTGCGGCGGCGCTGCCGTATTGTGGGTGTTTCCGGTATCGCTGAAAGTTCTTACTTTATTTTCGCACTTTAAAGTAGGTGATTGCAAGGATAAGGCTTATCCTTGCAAAAGTGAGGAGTGGATGAAAGGATGAGCGCTATCCTTACAAAACTTGGGGGTGCAGATAAGGATAAACGTTAGGGCCTCGCAGCGAGGGTGGGCTGGGGGTACCGATTTAGGAATAACGGAGTTGTCCGAGCCTGTTTTTGTGACCTTTTTAAATTCGCTTTCAACTCGCGCTAGACTTTAGTCATGACAAATGATGAATGTTCCCCGCAATCTTTGTCCGAAAATACGCCGGCGCCAGGAAAATCTCTTCCTCAGCGGCGCCGGAGCAGCAGGATAAAGGCACTGGATGGGCTACGAGCGCTAGCAATTGTGGCGGTAGTTCTCTACCACCTGCGCCCCAGCGTGTTACCCGGCGGATTTATCGGGGTGACCGTATTCTTCGTACTCTCTGGGTTCCTGATTACCCGCAGCGTAGTCAGCGCCCTCGATAAGGGAGTCTTTTCTTACCGGCGCTACCTGCTACGACGCTTCTGGCGGCTATTTTTCCCGATAGTTATCACTATCGCGCTTGCCGCCGCCCTGACCTATCTATTCGCGCCCAGCCTGCTGCTGAAAGTGCAAAGCGACTGCCTACCGGCGACCCTATTCGTCAGCAACTGGTTTTACATTTTCCGCAACGTCCCCTATTTCGCGGCGGCAGGGCTGCCCTCCCCGCTCACGCACCTGTGGTTTTTAGGGTTGTTGGCGCAGTTCTATGTGATCTGGCCGCTGATTGTCTACCTGCTGCTTAAAGTCCGGCGGGCAGCCCCGGCGATTACCGCAGTCTTGATTCTGGCGTCTGCGGCGGCAATGGCGATCTTTTGGATGGCGGGAGAGGATGTTACTCACGCCTATTACGGCCTGGATACTCGCGCCGCGGAACTGCTAGTAGGCGCGTTCTTAGCTTTTATTTACCCGCAGGTTTCTTCGCCGGGTTCCGATTCTGCTCGCGAGGCGAAGACCGGAAAAGGCACTGCGCTGCAGATACTGGCAGCCGGGAGCCTCGTGGCGTTAATAGTCTTCGCTATCGGGGGAAATGGGGAGATGCCGGCGATTTATCTCGGCGGGTTCCTACTGGCGGCGATGCTAAGTGCGCTAATAATCAGGGCGGCGGCTTCTGGCGGCTCCGTGATTTCGAAACTGCTATGCAACCCGGTTTTTAACTATCTGGGTTCCCGCTCCTTCGCCCTCTACCTGGTGCATTTCCCGATCCTGCTGATGCTGAATCCGGCTACCCGCACAGTTCCGCCCACCTGGTGGCAGCAACTTTTGCAGCTCCT
>CAMYFZ010000113.1 GCA_947255165.1 uncultured Varibaculum sp. | reverse complement strand
CTGTATAAAGACCGATTTGGTGCATGAAGTGCCCCGCGCCTGCGGGGATGATCCCAAGCGAGACCTGGTGGATATTACCCGCCGCTAAAGTGCCCCGCACCTGCGGGGATGATCCCCCTGACCTGTATAAAGACCGATTTGGTGCATGAAGTGCCCCGCGCCTGCGGGGATGATCCCTTGTCAGAAAGTTCATCTACTACTTCTTTAGTAAGTGCCCCGCACCTGCGGGGATGATCCCCAACCAAGGGGCAAAGCAGGACGAAAACGGGAAAGTGCCCCGCACCTGCGGGGATGATCCCGGGTCTTTTACAGCTTCGCGGCCTTTTTCTATAAGTGCCCCGCACCTGCGGGGATGATCCGAATTTGCCGTGGCCGTCTAGCGCGGCTTCAATAAGTGCCCCGCACTTGCGGGGATGATCCCCCGAAGCCGGCACCCGATCCGGTAGTGCCTCCAAGTGCCCCGCGCCTGCGGGGATGATCCCCGCGTTCTACGGTCTGAACGGTTTAAAGCATCAAGTGCCCCGCACCTGCGGGGATGATCCCCAGGATAGCCCAGACTGCTTTTTCAGGTTCTTAAGTGCCCCGCACCTGCGGGGATGATCCCCACAATAAAAATACTGCAATAAACCCCTATGGAAGTGCCCCGCACCTGCGGGGATGATCCGCGGTCGCCGCCCGGCGGCTCGCATACTGTCGCAAATGCCCCGCACCTGCGGGGATGATCCCGCGATAGACGCGATTAAACGTAAACTCGGTATAAGTGCCCCGCACCTGCGGGGATGATCCGAATACTGATGCTGATTAAGAAACATGACCGAAAAGTACCCCGCACCTGCGGGGATGATCCCCCGGTTCCTTATTGGAGGCGCGACTATGTGCCAAGTGCCTCGCACCTGCGGGGATGATCCCACCTGTACTTTATGGGCGAGGGTGTCTGCTTCAAGTGCCCCGCACCTGCGGGGATGATCCTCGCCTTTGCGTGGCGTCTATGCCTGACGGTAGAAGTGCCCCGCACCTGCGGGGATGATCCCGTTACTGTGCCTTGATGCTCTAAGGGGGCTCCAAGTGCCCCGCACCTGCGGGGATGATCCCCTCTGTATTTTTAGGTGATTATCTGATATTCTAAATGGCTAGCATCTGCGAGGATGATCCTAAAGGAGGAAATAAGAATGAAAATAAATGCAATGCCCCTAGCATTTACCACTTTCGGTCTTTTCGTATTGACCGAAATAGTTAGCTTTCCACCAGCGGTCACCGCGATGCTATCCCTAGCTGTAGGGGTTGGCGGGGCGTCTGCCTTATTCCTAGCAATCCGTCAACATGGCTAAAAGTAAAATGCCCCGCATCTGCGGGGATGATCCTGCGTCCTGTGAATCAGGGTTATGAGCTACTCGAAAAGGCTCCCACCTGCGGGGTTAATCCAAATGCTGTCTATAATCAACAATGTTCGGCTTGAAATGCCAGCACCAGCGAATAATCGCTTTAAAGGACGAACTCGCACTAATACTCCATTAAGGATGAATGCCAATAATGTGGCAGCTAGAGCGCATAATCCCTGAATATATGTAATAGGACTGTTCTTTAGGGAAAATAAAAAAGAATACCCCATGGGTAGCCTCGGCGAGGGGATATCCCCCGGGGTGGCCGGGGGATAAAACTGGAGAAAGAAGTTAATGCGCTATGGCTTTAAATCATTAGCTGTTGAATAACCATTCAATCGCTATTTTACCCTGGCATGCTTTGCTGGGGGGCAAACACAAAAATAAATGAAAGGCTGCCCGTACTAACAGACGGGGTAGTTTATCTAACCCAAAGAGGACAAAATTATTATCTAGAAATACAACTGTTAGTATCCCCGGTGTTGCTGGTCAGTATAACCACCATATGCCGCCAAAATAAGAAACATGATTAACTATTTAAGCGTAAACGGGGTGGCTCGGCGGTTCGGGTTATCCCCTCACACCTAAAAAATCATATTGCGCGCGGCACGTTCCCCGCCCCTGACGCATCCATAGGAGCGGGAAAGGCCATCAAATACGGTTGGTTACCCGAAACCGTGGACGCCTGGCAGGAAACCCGCCCCGGGAAAGCCGGAAGACCTAAAGGGAGTTTTAAGCGGCAGTTATAGCCATCACCTTCTCTCCGTCAAGCGCGGTCACCAGATTCTTCGCATCTTTCCGTCTCTTATCATGGACAATCATTGATTCCCCGCCCCAATGAACCAGATTAATTTAGTGAATCCTTAAGTTGCTTGCTTAAAAGCATCAACAGGTGAAACTATCTCTAGAATCCGCTTTGGGTGGGAGGTCAGGAAGTTCAGTTGCCCAATAGCGGCGAGAATCTTCCGCTTTCGCAGGGGCTGTTGCATAATCTTATTTAGCGCGGTCAACTAAATGCAATAAATAAAGAATAATAGCTCAATGTAAAAGCGGGGTGGCTGGAATGGGTAAAAGAAAATGTGAAGTTGTTATTCAACCTAATCGGAATTATATGAAAAGATATTTTTATCTTAAATCTATATCTTATGATGGTCAAATCAAATTTATTGATCCGAATGTTGTATACAGTACAGAGGAAGCGTCTGTATTAATAAATGTTCCTATTTATAATTTAGAATTTCTCTTAGTAAATGAATTGTTAAAAAGTTTCAAAGGAAGTGATTTAATTGGATTCGTTAGATCGAGAGATACTGAAATTGGAACTCCCGTATGATCAAATTAGTGATGATAATTATGAAGCTATTGAGGCAACAGATAGTGATACGGTTACGCTAATAATTGATGAAAATGACCTTAAAAATATTGAAAAAATGAAAAAAAGTTTATATCCAGTTCAAATTTCTCATAAACGAGTTCAAGACTGGATGTAAATCTAAAAAATATCTGCCAGCGGATATCTAGAAGATAACTATCAAACTACGGTAAATATATGTTGACGTATTTAAATTTATATAAACGGGTGCGTGGCCATTTAGAAAAAACAGCTAGCCCCGCAGTCCAACAATTGATAGCAGATTACGAATATGGCGAGGGCGAAGACCTGGATTTCATAGTCTCGCTCGCGTTTGAGGAACGGATCGGTCTACCGAAAACCCTTGGCGAACAGTTAGCTACTTTACAGGATGATTACGCAAGGACCGGAGATTATCCCTTGCCATTGTCAGAAAGAACCCGAAAGTATCTGCGGAAATACGAAAAGCTGTAAAAATCGGCTGCGGCTAACGCGGTCGCACACCGTCTTCCGCTGCAGGCGCATCTTTACCGGGAACCGGCAAGTGCAGGTGGCGATAAACCGTCTC
>CAMYFZ010000112.1 GCA_947255165.1 uncultured Varibaculum sp. | reverse complement strand
GCCTACTGTCATTTTTGCGTTCTGATAGAAAATCTGGTCTACGCAATATTGAGCAGAGCCCAAGCAGCATTTGAGAGCGCACTCGTTTAGCTATCTTTGGAGGACGCAGCTTCCTCGGCCAGATGTAAATCAACTGTCACCAGGCGGTGTTTATAGGCACGGCGCAACGAGTTGCGCAGGGGCAAAGAACCCGCCATAACTACCGCCAGGATTGCCCAGGCGGAGCCGATAACCACCCACAGCCCCGCGCGCGCACCTCCGGCATCAACTACATTGCCCCCGATCCAGGCACCAGCAGAAATCCCCAGAGTGAAGAAAGTGTTCAGCCAGGCCATACCTTCGGTGAAACGAGAAGGGGGAACCACACTAGCTAAGATATTGGTCGCGTTGGTCATGGTGGGAGCGTAGGTGGCACCGGTTAAGGCCAGACAGATCCCCAATATCCAGGCATTGGAGGCAAAAAACAGGGTAGAAAATCCGAGCGCCATCAGGATAATTCCCCCCACGAACAGGCGCAGAGCCGAAATTCCCCATTCTTTGGCTCCATAGATCACGGCGGCTGAAAAAGAAGTTACCCCAAATAGAGCCAGCAGAATTCCAGCGATTTGCGGCAAACCGATTTCGCGGCAATAAGCCACCACGGTTAAATCTAAGGCGCCAAAGGTCAGGCCGCAGAGCATGAAGATTGTCCCCAGCACTACCATCGCCCCCGATTTAAGTAGGGGTTTTGCTTCCTCGGGAGAAAAATCGGCTTTCCCGCGCGGAGTGGGTTCAGTTCCCCGTTGCGATAAGAACCAGAAACCCCCAATCCCGGAGGTAAGCAGGCAGGCAACTATTCCGGCTGCTGGGTGTACCAACGTGGCCAGGACAGTAGCGATTATGGGGCCGAAAATAAAAATTACTTCGTCAAGGGCAGCCTCGAAAGCATAGGCGGTGTTCAATTTGCGCGAGCCCGCTAAAAGATGCGTCCACCGCGCCCTCACAAACGCCCCGAAAGACCCGGTAGTCGCCCCCGAAAAAGCCGCGATTACATACAGCGTCCACCGGGGCGCATGGTAGATGGTCGCCACGGTTAAAGCAGCCAGCAAAACCAGGGAGGCAGCTACCAGAGGACGCAAGATTTTTGCTTGCCCATGTCGATCCACCAACTGCGCCTGAATAGGCGAGGCCGCCGCCATAGTGATTACCACTACCGCGTTGACCTGCCCGGCCAGTGAATATTCCCCGTAGAGGGTAGAAATCATTAGCAGGGTCGAAAGACCGGCCATGGCCATCGGGAAACGCGCGATCGCCCCGGCGATAGAAAAACTCAGCGCACCGGGGTAGGCAAAAATTTCACGATAGGACTTGAACACAACTCTAAGCCTAACCGGTTGACTACGTTCTACCCCACCCACCTAGCTAGACTGAGGCTATGGGTTTGTCGAATAATCGTCTCTGGCGCCGCGCTTGCACGGCGGCACTAATCGTAGCGATTATTGGCATTGCCATTGTGGGATTTATTGGGCACCCGGTGTTTGCCTGCCGCATGTTTTCACTGATGTTGCTGCTGCTGGGGGTCTACCGACTTCTGGATCGCTCCCCAAACGCCTGGTGTGCGGTGCGTTCCTGGTGGCTTGATTGCCTCGCCCTTTTCGCCCTTTCAGTAGCGCTGTTAATCTTGGCTCCCTACGGCGGCATTATTATGCCGACCGGGATTTAACGCGGGTAGGGCGCAGGGATTTTACTCCCACGCCCTCACCTAGTTCTCACCCGGGTCTTCTGCGCTAGTGTCCTGGCCTCAAAGCCCTACTGAGGCTGTTAGGCCAGCGATCCCATCGGATCCCAGGCAGGCAACACTATCGGCTCGTCCTTAGAATCGATAACCGCCCGGTATTGTTCGGGAAGCCGGTCACGATGCACCGCGATTTCGAAAACGTACTCGTCGAACCAAGAATCGTTCATAGTATAGAATCCCTCGTCAGCACGGTCTTCGCAGCCCCAAGAGTTCTCTACCCGCCAGCGGCGCGGTTTGCCGTCCAAAATATCGACCCCCACGAACAACATGGCGTGAGTCATTAGGGATTCGTGGGAAAGCAGGCGTTCTTGCTTATCCATCCCGAAATGTACCCCATAAACCTCGCCATAGTCGTAGAGGTTCTTGTCCCACAGAGAAAATTCCCGATCCGCCTGCTGCTCGGTGTCACAACCGAACCACACCGGTTTTCCTGCCTGCAACACGGTGGATGCACAATCCTTCATTACCGACATCGGCACATTTAGGTACCGCACCGGGGCGCCGCCGAGCACGTTACCCAGGCGATCTACGGTGTAAGTCTTTCCGTAAGGGTTAGCTTCGCGCGAATCATTAACTAGGCAAACATAGTTGCGCAGGTCATTGACGATATATTTATCTGCGAACTGTTGGGGAGTCACTTCCCCTAGCCGCTCAAACTTATTGTCCTTATCGTTGTACTGCCACACGAACTTTTCCGGCGGAGTTCCCAGGTGGATATTGAGAATCCGATGTACCCCGCCCAGTAGGCTCGCTTTAACTTCTGCTACTGCTTCGGGATTTTTTTGCGCGGCTTTTCGCAGTACCAGCGCCCCTTCCCGCAGGTAGCGTTCCAGGATCCGATCCATTTTCTTCGAGTTAGAGGAGGATTCGGTTTCCGGCATTGCCCACTTAGGGACCACCCCATATTTATCGACTAGCGCCACGAACATATTCCACTGTCCCCCATCCCCAATCGGGTCGGACAGCAAATGAGCGACCGTGCGATCATCGATATCCCGATCGGCCAGCTCAATCTGGGATTCAAAGAAGTAGTTCGCTTTTTCTAGTTTGTCCCAATAGAACAGGTAGGTCTGGGAAAATTCGAAGTTCTCGACATTTAGTCGTTTAATCATCGAGGAGCGCAACAGATTCAGACCGGCGAACAGCCAGCAGCGCCCCGATTTCTTTTGGTTAGCCACCGGCCAGGCATCTAGCTTGTGGGACATGGAACGATCCGCGTAAGCCACCACTTGATGATTTTGCGCCACCTGGTCAATATCGGAGTTAGTTACCGCGTTTTGCATTAACCTACCGCGAGGATCCGTATTAAAACCTTTGCGCAGTTCAGATAGTATTTCCGGGGTTAGCGTCACTTCGCGTTCGCTCACTGTTCCTCCTAAAGTTGGGCGGACACCCGCCATGCTCAAGGGCGTATCTCGCGGGGCCACTACCCCGGTTTCGCCGTTTTATTCTTTGCTTCCAAAATATCCCATCGCCCCCGCTTAGTTAATTTGGGGGCGTTTTATCTCTCCGGCAGCCGCGGTGTTTCTGAGAAAAAGAAAACCTCTGTAGGGAGGACGCA
>CAMYFZ010000111.1 GCA_947255165.1 uncultured Varibaculum sp. | reverse complement strand
CGCGCCTGGTTAGAAAGCAGTTCCCGGTTATAGGCTTCGGCCTCATCCCAGGCTTCCTGGATTTCTGCGGGACGCATCTTATTTACGGTTTGGGTGTATTCCGCGATCGCGCGTCCTTGGAGCAGAGTGTTCCAGTAGTTGCTGATAGCCGGGTAAAAGAACACCAACATCCCGCCCAGGAATACTACTACGAAGGCAATATCGGGGATTCGCGACCGCTTAGCACCCTCCGGGGATCCGGAGGCATCCGGGGTGGGACTGCCACCGTCCGGGTGCGCTTGCTGCCGTTCATGAAGGAGAGCCCGGGATTTTTGGCGCATTTTTTCCAGGAAATCAGTGGTGGGAGCCACTTCTGGATTTACCTGCAACTGTTGCACTTATTTTCCCTCTCTAACCCTGCCTGGGTGCAGGGCATTCACTCCATACAGATTTGTGTGAGTGGTGCCGGTCGTGTGGCCAGAGAAAGATCCTCTGACCACACGACCATGTGTCCTCCATGATCGGGTTTTTATTTAGCTGTTTTGCTTACGGCGCCGCCAGACGAATCCGCCGGCTGCTCCCGCCATCACTAGCAAACCAACCACCGTAAAGATGACCGTACCGATGCCACCAGTTCCCGGCAGAGTAGAGCCGGAGGTGTTAGTAATGGTCATCGCGACTGAACCCTTGGTGGTATCGCCTTTGGTAGCAGGGTTTGTTCCTACGGTGATGGTCAGGTCAGTGATCTTGCCTTTATTAGTACCGCTATCCACGCTCACAGTGGACGTGATAACGAACTTGAAGAAGGCATTGTCTCCTTCGGGCAGGTTATAGCCCGAGGGAGCCGTAACTTCTTTCAAGTAGTAGGTGTCGGTATCCAGACCGGTGATATTGAAAACGCCGTCTGAGCCGGATTTGATTTCGGTACCACCGTCGCCGGCAACCCACTTAACAACCTTGCCATTCTCATCAATCTCGGCGCTCTTGCTCTTGTCCGAGTTGTACAGAACGAATCCCGCGTCTGCTAGCTTCGTGTTCGCATCGGCAGAATCAACCTTGGTGGTATCTAGTTGATAGGTGAAAGCCCAAACCTCTTGAGGTGGGGTTTTCCCGAGAACTCCGCCATTAACGTCCTTCTCATAGACCACCAGGGACTTGTTGGGGTTACCGACTCCACCAATCACGGCATTCTCATTCACAGTCGCGGAGTATTCCACCGTCACTACCGAGTCTGCGGTTAGGTCAACGGTAGCGGCTTTCGCGGCGGCTTTCAGATCGTTGAACACGATTTCGATCTTTTGGCCACCGTTATATTCGGCGCCCTCGTCATCGTTAGTAATCGGAGTGGCAGTTACAGTATCGGGAGTAAGTTTCTTTCCTCCGACTGTTACTGTGACATCTTTAGCGGCAAAGCCGGCGGGCAAAGTAAAGCCCTTAGAAATAAAGTCCGTAAAACCATATTTATAGGTAGTGAAGTCCGCAAGGTTGCTGGGCATAGTACCGGTCAGTTTGAAGGGTGCGCTCTCCCCAATCTCAAAGTCAGCCGTCTTGCCCCATGCTTTAGTGGAATCTTCTTTGATTTCCTTAGTGGAACTAGGCACCGAGCCCTTGGCCGCAACAGATACATAACAACCCAAAACCTGCACTATCGGCGCAGTAAGAGCCGCAGGTGTGTTAGTGGTATCTTTCACCAGGTAGTAGCCGTGGTCATTATCTCCCAACTTGGCGGTGTACTCGAAATTGGGAGCATCGCCAGATTTAACGAAGGGTTTAGGAGTACCAGTAATGTGCTTCATTGCCGCTTTGGCAAAGTCCATTTTCTCGGAATCTGTTGTCAATGATTCCAGCAGTTTTGCCAGCTCCGGGGCTGTGGTACTTGCGGTAACTACCTTAAGCTTTGCGATATTGCTGCTTGAAAGTTCTGTTAATAGGGCAGCATGATCAATCCCACCGCCCCATTTGATGTTAGTTAGTTTGCCGCCAGAAAGATCACCATCAAAGAGCTGATAAGCACCGTAAGTATGGTCACCTTCGGGGGCGGTAATAGTAATCTGCGGAGAACAGGGAGGCATCGGTATATCACTATGGGGTACATCCTTGTTCGAGCCCGCAGGCTGCAAGGGGGATGCCGATGCTAGTTGCGCAAAGGATAGTGAAAATGCGGCAATCAAACCCAATAGCAGGAAGATGCCGGCAAGAACTCGATTACCCCCCCCCACGCGCGAATTGCTTCTAATACGAGTGCCCATTATTCCTCACTTCCCGTGCTACGCCGCACTAAAATAAACCTCAAACTGGGACACAGTTGCATTAACCCTCTTCAATTAAAGCAACATGAACATGGTATCAATCTAATGTTTTCTTTGCATTAGAACCGCAGTCCTATTTTGCCGGACTTCCAAAAATTTGCGGTTACCCGCGGAAGAAGAATCAACTCCCGAAAGTAAATGGCGAGTTGTAAACTAAAAACTCCTGCCCCGGTGAAACAGAATTCTTTGGTTTTAGGGGATGCCCGAAGCGGACAGCAGTAAAGATGCCGTAGCATCAAAGAAACAAGCGCTAAAGTACACTAATAGGCAGCAAGCTAAGCGGAGGTAGCAGATGGGTGATTTTCAACCCGCCTCTGGCCTGCCCAAACGTTCTGCACGCCGCAAACGTGGCGAAACCAGCGATACGGTTTCCTCTTACCTCAAGATCCCCAGCGAGAACCCCGGAAAGCCGCTGGTAGTAACCGAACAGCCAGCTAGGCCTCGGCATTTTGAGCCGCGCCGCACCCTGAAGGAAAATCGCCACGACCACTCAGATGCTGACGGCTCTACTTTGAGCCAAAACCCGGAAGATCAGGAAGATATCGGGGAAAAGGAGTTAGACCCCGCCAGTCGCCCTCCCCAGGTAGATAAGGCCTCCCCGCAGCCAAAGGCTAAGTCAACTTCTAATCACGCTGACCACGGCGAAAAATTAGCCAAGGCCGCTTCTAACGTTAAAGCCCAGTGGGAAAAGCTACGCGTCCTCCCGGTTTTTCGGCTGCTGGTGCGGATAGCGGAAGTGATCATCGTAGTGAGTGCCATCGGGATCCTGGTTGCCACCTTCTTTATGTCGGTGCTGCAAATCCGGGGAGAATCGATGACCCCTACCTTGCATGATGGGGATCTGGTGGTTGCCAGTCGCCACTCCAGTTTCGAAAGCGGCGATATTATTGCTTTTTACTACAACAATAAAGTGCTGTTGAAACGGGTAATCGGGCAGCCGGGCGACTGGATTGATATGCGCGAGGACGGCACCATTGTGGTCAACAAGAAACCCTTACGCGAAAACTACGTCAAAGGTAGCAAAATCGGTAAAACCGATATCAAATTCCC
>CAMYFZ010000110.1 GCA_947255165.1 uncultured Varibaculum sp. | reverse complement strand
AATCGCTGGGATTGCTGGTGTTCGCCGGGGACGCACAGCAATAACAACCAGACCCGCTCAAGTACCAGATTCTCGCCCGGATTTGGTGAATCGGCAGTCCACGGCAAGTAGACCCAACGAACTGTGGGTTGCTGATATCACGTATGTTCGAACCTGTCCGGGTTCGTGTATACAGCGTTCGTAACCGATGTTTATAGCCGAAAGATTGTAGGCTGGGCGACGCGATCCTCAATGAAAACCGAGGCTCTACCGCTGGAGGCGCTCGAGCAAGCCATCCAGGCAGCGAAAGAAACTCTCGTGAATCTTACGCATCACTGCGATCATGGCTCGCAGTACACGAGTATTGCCTATAACGAGAAACTGGCTGATTACGGGATCAAGCCCTCCACGGGGAGGGTGGGTGATTCCTACGATAACGCGCTAGCCGAGGCTATCAACGGCCTATACAAGGCTGAGTTGATCTACTCCCACCCCTGGGCATCACTGACAGAGGTTGAGTTCGCCACGCTGAACTGGGTGCACTGGTGGAACAATGAGCGCCTACACGAAGCGCTCGGATACCGCACTCCAGCCGACATCATCGATATGTATAATCAAACTCGGGTCAGCGAGCTGACCCCCGTATAAGAAGCGGAACAAAACCCAGGACGCTTCATATCGGTATACGTCCGGGGAAAAGGTTAGTTAGGGGGCTGTAGTGAGCAGGTCAGTGCTTGCAAAGCTGAAACAGGACTACCAGGAACAATCAACTGTAAAACGCGCTTTGGGGAGCGGAATCTTTAACACTCTGAGCACGTTTTCCTGGTATGCGTTGCCGGATTACCTACGTTCCCGCAAATCTCGCAGTGGCATAAAAATATTGCTGCTAGCCGGAGAAATAGCTTGGGGATGGTTTACGAACGTGATTCCCTCATTGCGAATCGGTTTTCGAGGTGCAGATAATGAGGGTTACGCGGGGCACAAGGATGCTTGCGAATGTCACCGGGATGCCGAAGCGGGCAAAACTAAAAATAGTCAGCAGGGGGAATCGGCGGAAGAAGATAATTCGTGTGGATGTTCTGACCCAGCAGCCGTTGCTGAAAGCGAAGAGGAAGATACGGTCAACACCATCCCGGCACCAGTCGCCTTTACTTTTGCTGCCTTCCTGCTTTCGATAATCTTCCTCGGGGAAAAACTTATTTTTTCGAGGGGAGAAAAAAGACGCCAGGCAGGTCAGCGTTATGCTCATACCAAGCAAGCAATGTGGTTAGCAATCATTGTGGGAATATTGAGCGCTATTGCTGAAGCAATCCCAGATTCAGAAGATGAGCTGGCCAATAAAGCTTAGTTGAACTCTCAACTAGCTCTCATATGGAGCTCTCAACAGTTGAGTGTTGAGTTGAGAGTTGAGTTGAGAGTTGAGTTGAGTGTTCGGCGGGTTTCTGGTTTGCCCGCTAAGTTTTCGTCTGCCTTTAGGTGAAGAAGTGCGGCTAGATTCTTGCTGGCTGGCATCCTTCTTTTACTGCGCGTCCTCCACGTTTTTGTTTAGGCGGTAGCGTTGCTTGGGGCTGGTGGCCGGTTCGGTGCGAGTGATTATTTTCGATTTGACCAGGGAATTTAGAATAGCTCGGGTGCCGCCTACCCCGATTCCAGCTGCCCCTGCTAACTCTCTACTGCTGGCAGTCTTGTGGGTCTGTAGATAATCCAAGATGCGTGCTCTTGAGGACGTGCCCGCAGCGGCGCCCCGTTCGGCGGGGGTCATCTGGCGGCGTTCAAAAGTCAGACTGAAACTGTCTAACCTATCTACCGGGCGTGGTGGTGGCAGCATGTCCTGCTCTAGTTGGGAGAGAATCTCCTGGTAACCGCTACCGCGATTTTCAGCAACGAAACCCCCATCCTCATAAGGGGTAACCTCTAAAAGCTTTGATAAAAACTGGTTCCGGGCGGAAGATAAACCCGGTTTTCCCAAAGAATCCACAGTAACCGTGCCGAATAGACCTCCGGGGTTCAATATTTCGAGGCGATCGGCGTAAAGGTTTAACTGTACTTGTGTTCCCCGCGCCGCCGGTGAGTAATCTCGGTGCATCAGTGCGTTAGTTAGAGCCTCGCGAACCGCGACTAAAGGATAATCAACCAGGTCTCGCCGAAATGCTCCTTTAATAACCCCGCCGATGCGCATATTCTTCGCTACTACCTCCACCCCATCGGCAACCAGTGCGGGGATAGGACCCACGAGAGTTCCCGAATCTAGGTGTCGTTGCCCAGAGGGAGCTGCGGCCTTGGTTGACCCCGGGTAAACCGCGTAAGTCACGGTCAAACGGGGAAAATATTGCTGTGGGTAGATCCCCAAAGCCAGCAAACCAGCCAAAGTGGGGTGTAAATTTTTATCTTTTCCCACCCCGATAATCCTGAGTTGCTTCAGAGCCTCTTCATCGGGGATTTTACCGAATATACGCGGATGAGCTTCCCTTTCTCGGCGTAACACGGCTGCGATGCTCGGGGAGTCCAAATCTTCCAGGCTACATTCGGATATGACTTCACTGTCCCAGCGGGGTTGAGTCTTATTTTCCAAGAGCCGGTCAATTTCGTATGCGGATAAACGGCGATCACCATCGCCGGTGCGGATGTAGGATCCACCATAGATGTTCTTGCTAGTGACGTAGCAAGGCTTGTCGCGTGGCTGTAGGGCGGGAATGCTCGCTACCAGCACCTGTTTACCTGAGTAAGGTAATAAGTTGATATCCGCTCTGACCGGGGGAGTTAGTTTTTCGTTACAGGCACCTGCCAGGGCATCGTAGACAGCTCTCGCTTTGAACTGGGGGCTATAAGCGAAGTTATTGTGTTCTTGTAATCCCAAAATAATAATGCCGCCCGCGCCATTACTAAAAGCAGAAAGAGTTTCAACTATCGATTTTGGTAGTCCGCCGGCAGCGTCCTTCACTTCCACTTGTTGAGTATCTTTTCCGGCGAAGCGGAGTTCTTCAACCAGTTTCTCCAGTTCATCCTGATTTGTTGGTGCCTGCACAAAGAATATTTTACTAGCTCTCAACTGAACTCTCAACTTAACTCTCAACTGTTGAGAGTTAAGTTGAGAGTTCAGTTGAGAGCTCGATGAAATAATTGGTTCACGCTTGATCAGCCGCGCTTAGGTGCTGTTCCGTGTCCGCGACACCAGGCTGTTCCCTCGTTGTTTTTCCCCGCCCTTAACGGTGATGCCAAGACAGCGTCCGAAGCTGCGACGAAGTTAAATAACCCACAAAAGGGGCATATCCTGCCTTTCCGCTTTGACCCGCAGATGAAGGGGCTGTTAAATTGGCTATTGCCCAAGATCGCCGGTGCCCACACCAGTGGGTTTAAGTTCCAGATCGGA
>CAMYFZ010000109.1 GCA_947255165.1 uncultured Varibaculum sp. | reverse complement strand
TGGTTACATCTTGGGTCATGCAGCGGGCGATGACCGCTTCGCGTTCAGCGGCCGCATAGTAGGTATCCCCGTATTGGTCGATGCGGATCTGCATACCCGCGGTGGTGATTTCGGGGTGAAACTGAGTGCCATACAGGTGATTTTTAAACCGCAGCAACTGGTAGCGGCAATGTTTCCCACTGCCAAGCAAGGTTGCACCCTCAGGAAGTGCCGCCAGCGAATCCCCGTGCCCGGTGTAGCCGCGGATTACCGGCGCTAGCTGCTCGGTCACCGGGTCGGACCGACCCTCATCGGTCAAAGTAACCTCCACCGCCTGCAGGTCTTCGTTAGTGCGGTCAGTCAAATCTGCGCCGGAAGCCGACGCCAACATTTGCATCCCGTAGCAGAGCCCCAAGGTGGGAAAGTCCTGCTCTAGCAGATAATGCATAAGTGGCATTAACTGGTTATATAGCTGCCGCTGCATGGGATCTTCGGAGCCGGTTGGTAGTTTTGCCCGAAACGGAGATCCGGAAATAATGACTGCGCTATATCCGCCGGCAATATCTAGGTCGCGCGGCAAATCAAGGTCGCTTTCCTCTGGTAGCAGGTGAGAGTGCAGCTCCTGGCCGATCTTTAGCCCAGTGACTTCGGCAATGGTTTGCAGCTCGTCACGCGCTATTCTTCCGGCCGGACGGCACTGAATAAATAAAAACGGCAGCCTTTCTCGCATGAGTTATAGCTTACGGGTTAGCGCGCCATCCGTCATAACAGCCCCCTCAAGCTGCGTAGCAATTCCGGAATTAGACAACACCAAGCGATCTTCGAATTATCCATAGATTTTAATTCCGTCCCTCAGTATTTCGTTCACCAACTCGGGATTATCTTTAAGCTGCTCTAGTTTTAAAAGATCCACTTTCTTATTGAGCGCTTCTCGCAAGGATTCTGCCAAATCATAAAACTTAATGCCGGAAATATCTGTGGATATCAACAAATCCACATCACTTTCCGGGGTGGCTTTTCGCTTGGCATAAGAGCCAAAGAGATAGCAGTAGTCCACATCATAGGAGGCGAATACTTTTCGACAAATCTCCTCGATTTTTGCGATGGTGAGGATTCCATGTCCTTCATCGATATAGCCGTATCGCTCCAGTTTTTCCATCATGTACTGGTACTTTAAAGATTTTCTCTTCTTTTCTTCGTTCTCGTAATTTTGGTAGGTGCGAATCGGAATATCTAAGTAGGAGGCACATTCGACCTGAGTTAGTTTCTTCTGTTTGCGGAGTTCCTTCAGGGTCACCCTCATCACCTCTCTTGGACTATCTCGCCAAAAATAAAAACACGCAACTATTTTACGCAATTCTTGCGTGTTTTATCAATAGTTAATACGCAATTCTTGCGTGTTTTTCTTGCGTGTTTACCGGGGGACGCGGTGCAAGCCTACCTATCTCAGCAATCTGGAAGTCAATTCATGGCACCTTTCGCCCAGGTGGGGGCGGGGCAGTCACGGTTACCGTATTACCTTGATTTTCCGGGTCGAGAAACTGCAGCTTGTGGGCGTGCAGGCACAGCTGGGGCTCAATATTTTCCGGGGCATCCGCAGGCAGGACTATCGGATAGAGGGGATCACCCACGAGGGGATACCCAAAATGCGCCAAAGTAGCGCGCAGCTGATGAGTAAACCCGGTTTCTGGCTCTAACTGCCACAACAGTTCTTCTTCTGGCACGGATTCCCGGTTCTCCGGGTTTGCGTTTCCCTCTCCCTCTGGTTGTTCTGCATTTTCGGGGAGGAGGAATTTTCCGAGGACGAGGCCGCGGGTACGGCTTTGGCAGCGCGTCACTTTCCTCCCGACCGGGGGTGCTCCTATCGATACTGTCAACGAGCCAGCTTCCTTATACATATCTAGCTGGAAATCGAAATGCTCCCCCACCTGGGGAATAGCGCCTTTTCCCCGGCCGTCACCGCCGAGACTGCGTGCCAGGTAGATTTTCTTTACTTGCCGGCGGTCAAATAATTGCTGGTAACGCGCCCGATATTTCGGATCTAGGGTCAGCAATAAGCATCCGGTAGTGAGGCGATCTAGGCGATGCGCGGCGCTGATTTGATCATTGTGAAACTGTCGGCGAGCAGCCACCACCACGGAGCGGGTAACCCAGGAGCCGCGGGGAATCGTTGCCAGGCTGGCGGGTTTATTTACTACGATTGCCCCCTCGCCCTCCCAAAGCACCTGCAGCTTCGGTAAGTCAGCTCCTTCATCGGGAGCCGCTCGATGCAGGTAGTAGCGTTGCCCCGCCAAGAGTTTGCTATCCGGGGAGAGAGCGATCCCCAAGGGCGAAACCACATCCCCCGCCGCGAACGCTTTCGCAACAAAATTCGCAATCTCACTGGTAGACAGCGATAGTTTGCGTTCCAGCTGGGCTTGCAACTGCCGCTCTAAAGTATCTTCACTATTAGCGGTAAATACCACCGGATCAATTCCACCCCGCGCAGGTGGGCGCACCACGTGCCTGCGCTTTCTGCGTCTTCCCACCGTACCCCGCCTATTAGCTATCTTGGCCGCGACCGCTACTGACTTTTCCACCCTATCGCGCCCGGCTGCGAGTAAATCCTGAGGCGGAGATTAACTGGCGGCGTGGTTCGTTAGCCTTTCTGCTAGATAAGTGTTTATTACTGCGTTCCTAGAAATAGCCAGATCAGCCGCCTGCTTATCCAGTCCCTGAATCATCCACTCGGGCATGGTTAGCGTTACCCGTTTCTGCTCGACCGATCGCAGCGGGGCATTTACCTGCGGATTTTCCAAGTCAAAATATTCGAGGACGTCCTCACCGTCGTCAAATTTTTTATCGATCTGCTCGGCGGTCAAGGTATCAAATGCTTTGCTCATAAATCTCTATCTCCTTCTGCCTGGCGCGCCGCACCGAAATTATCCGCGTGCGTCCTGCTCGCTGGGTAGTAATAGCGCTATAGTATTTACCCTCTATTTTTCCAATAGTTATTTGCCTTGATTCGTCATTACCCGCATTAATCGAGTTAAAAGTTACCGTTTTCCCTTGTGTCCAGAGCTTCTGGCTTTGAGCAAAACTAATGCCGTGCTTGGAGTGATTAGCCATGCTCTTCCGCGGGTCATACTCAAATTCCACCTCAAACACTCCTAATTTCAACATCTATTATACGTCAAATAGATGCAAGAATCCCGGTTCCTAGCATTTCATCTGATTCCCGGGGGGAAATCATCGCCGAACACACCATCAACCCCAACCAAACCTATCAACCAAAAAACGGACAAATGTCCTGAAACACCCCAAACCCAAAACGGACAAATGACCCGAAACACCCACCCCAAAAACCCAAAAAATCCCGCGACACATGCGGACACATGTCGCGGGACATCACACTTGCGGTAGCGGTGGGATTTGAACCCACGGTGGGTTGCCCCACACAGCATTTCG
>CAMYFZ010000108.1 GCA_947255165.1 uncultured Varibaculum sp. | reverse complement strand
GTCCCGAAGCCGGAGCCGCCAAGTTATAGGCACGCCCCAAGCGGGTAATCGAATCCAGCAGTACCACCACGTCTTGACCTAGCTCTACCAGGCGTTTTGCTCGCTCGATTGCTAGTTCGGCGACGGTGGCATGATCAGAGGCCGGCCGGTCGAAAGTAGAAGCAATAACTTCGCCCTTCACCGTGCGCTGCATATCGGTAACCTCTTCGGGACGTTCATCTACCAGCACTACCATCAGGTGACATTCCGGATTATTCGTAGTGATCGCGTTGGCAATCTGCTGCAAAATAATGGTTTTACCCGCTTTAGGCGGAGAAACGATCAAGCCACGCTGACCCTTACCGATGGGGGCAATCAAATCGATGATCCTCTGGGTAATGTTCTTGGGAGTGTTCTCCAAGCGCAGCTGTTCCTTGGGATAGAGCGGCACCAAATCTTTGAACTGGGTACGCGCCCGCGCATCCTCAATACTCATCCCGTTTACGGTGTCTAGTCGCACTAGGGCGTTGTACTTTTGCCGGCGATTATTTTCGCCCTCTTTAGGAGGACGCACCGCGCCCTGTACCGCATCTCCGGAACGCAATCCCCAACGGCGCACCTGGCCGAGGGTGACATAAACGTCATTAGGGCCAGCTATATAACCCGAGGTGCGCACGAAAGCATGATTGCTTTGCACGTCCAGAACCCCTGCGATTGGCAAGAGCTCTTCCTCGTTTTCCCCGTTAGAGTCCTCTTCATTATCGAATTTGCCCCGCCCGCGGTTTTCCCCGCGATTGTCAGTCCAATTATCATCACGACGACGATTCCGGTCACGACGACGATTCCGCCGGCCGCGTCCGCGTCCTTCCCCGCGATCTTCATCTTCCGCGCTGGGCAGGGCGATCTCCTCAACCGAATGCGGGGTGTCACCCTTGTTCTTCCGCGCCTTACGTTGGTTATCTTTCTTACCGGCGCGCTGCGCCAAATCTTTCTTCAGCTGTTCCTTCGCGTCCTTTTTAGCAGCTGGCTCTTCCCGAACCGCTCCGTGGCGCCGCCCTTGGCGTCCCTGAGTCTTTGCGGCCTGTTTAGGGGCTTCGTCTTGCTTGGCCATATGCTTCTCAGCTTTCTCAGCGACATCGCCAGAAGGTTGAGCGGAGCGAGCTTCATTAATTTTTTCGATCAGCTCGTTCTTTCGCAGCCGGGAAATCCCACGCAAATGCATGTTTGCAGCTAGGGCCTTTAGCTCATCCAGCTTCATAGTGCGAAGATCATTAGCATTCTCGTTTGTGCTCACAAACTTTCCTTTTGAATGTAGGTATGACGCAGATGCGCCTGGGTATTAAGAACCGAGAGAAATAGGTCTCGATTTTGAAGGCTGGAACTGAGCGATCCTGGCGGTAATCCCACTAGGTGCTTTCGCCTCCGTGTGTTTAGCTTACCAGGATTTGCGCGCGGTCGTTAACTCGCGTTTAGTGAACCTGGCCATGGAATCCGTCTGATGCTCAAGCCCCTAAACTGTAGCTAGAGCTTTAAAGCTGACGCACCCCGCGAGTATCCAAATCCAGGGTGCGCACCTTCCAGCCCGCTTTTTCCGCTTGTGCTTTTACCTGGTCACCCACGCTCGCCAGTGCTAAAACACACGGTCCCGCCCCGGATACAACCGCCGGCAACTGTTGGGCCCGCAACCAATACATCAAATCTAGAGAAGCTGGCATGGCCGGTCTCCGATAGTTTTGGTGTAGATAATCGGTGGTGGCAGCCATTAATAGTTCGGGATGGTCTTGGAGGGCGCGCACCAACAGCGCGGCGTTCGCCACGTTTTGGGCAGCATCGGCGTGAGGGACCTGCTCGGGCAGGAGGGCGCGTGCCTGAGAAGTATCCAACTCGAAATCAGGGATAAACACCGTGGGACGCAAGCCGTATTGGTTCTCGATTTTCACTGCCCAGGTCAGCGGAAATTCCCGGTTTAGGACGCTCGGGTCAGATTCTGTATCCGGTTCCTCTTCACCCTCTTCCCCCATTTCTAAAAACGGCGAAGTCAGTTCCTTGGTAGTGGCGGCCTCTTCGCTGGAAGTGCCGTGTATTCCCGCTAGGGTGATTCCCCCATAAATCGCCGGCGCCAGGTTATCGGGGTGTCCCTCCAGGTAGGTCGCGATTCGCAGCATGGTATCGGCATCCAAAACCTCGGGGTCAGAAATAATCGCCCGCACGATAGCCAAACCGCTAACGATCGCGGAAGCCGATGACCCCAGGCCTCGCGATTGGGGAATCTGGTTTTCTTGCCAAAGAGATACCCCCACTTGAGAGGCCCCTACCGCATCAAGGCCAAGGCGGATAGCCCGCACTACCAGGTGATTGTCGTCCTCAGGTAGCTGATCTTTACCTTCCCCGCGCACATGCACCTGGGTTTTCCCGACCGTCGCCCGAAAACGTACTCGGTCGTGAAGGGACACCGCCAGCCCCATACAGTCATATCCGGGGCCGAGATTAGCCGAGGTGGCAGGAACTTTTACTTCCGCTTCGTCCTTAACAATTCGCATCTTGCCTGCTTCCAGTTACTTCAGGTCGAGGGCGTGCAGGGCGGCCTCGAGAGTAGGCGCGATCACCTGCGGATTAATATCGCGATCTCCCAGCGCGGTGGCGGTATCCTTCAAACCATTGCCGGTCACGGTACAAACAATAGTGGCATCCTCAGGCACTTTACCTACACCGGCTGCCCAAAGTAGCCCCGCTACCGAGGCCGCTGAGGCAGGTTCTACGAAAATACCGGTACTCGCCGCGAGCCGCGCCTGCGCCGATAAAATATCTTCGTCCGTCACCGCGGTGATGAAACCGTGGGAATCATCCCGCGCCGCCGAAGCGTAATCCCAGGAAGCGGGGTTACCAATCCGGATGGCGGTGGCTACCGTTTCGGGATTATCAATCGGGTGTCCAGCTACGAAGGGAGATGCGCCTTTGGCCTGGATACCCCACATTTGCGGTACTTTACTAGCGCGTGCCGCCCCTAGCTGAGTTTCCTTTTCCAATGAAGCCGCGGTGCGCCGACCAGCATATTCGTTGTACCCCATCCAATAGGCCGAGATGTTCCCGGCATTTCCTACGGGTAGTACGTGAATATCGGGGGCATCCCCCAAGAAGTCAACGATTTCAAAAGCCGCAGTCTTTTGCCCCTGCAGGCGGTAGGGATTAATCGAGTTCACCAGGGCTACCGGATATTTTTCGGTCAGCTGACGGGTAATGGTCAGGCACTGATCAAAGTTGCCGTCTACTGCCACTAACCGCGCGCCATGCACAATCGCTTGGGCAAGTTTACCGGCGGCGATTTTCCCCGCGGGTAGGATCACGGCGCATTCTAGCCCGGCTTTCGCTGAATAGGCGGCCGCCGAAGCAGAAGTGTTTCCGGTAGAGGCACAGGCCACCATTTTTTGCCCGCTCGAGACCACTTTGGTCATGGCCATGGTCATCCCGCG
>CAMYFZ010000107.1 GCA_947255165.1 uncultured Varibaculum sp. | reverse complement strand
CGCGAGTTCCCCGATGCTCGCCACCACTGCACCGCTTTTATCATTCACCAAGATACTGGACCCGATACTGCCCGCAGTAGCGATGATGGGGAGCCGGCAGGAACCGCTGGCAACCCGATGCTAAAGGTATTAACCGAATCGGGGCTAACCAATCTGACCTGTGTTGTTACCCGCTATTTCGGGGGTACCAAACTGGGTACCGGCGGGTTAGTTCGCGCCTATTCTGGCGCGGTGCAAGCGGTATTGGAGGACGCCCAAACCGTGCGGATGGTTACCCAGCCTTCCTACCGGCTGCATTTACCGATTGGGGAAGCTGGAAAGATTGAAGCAAAACTTACCCAAAACGGTTACCAAATCCTTGCGCGCGACTTTGCCCAGGATGCTTCCTTGCGCTTTTCTGCTCCCCTGGAAACTACCCAGTCGCAGATTGAAAGCTACTTATCGAGCATCAGCGGGCGGGAAATCAGCATAGAGACCGCGCCCGATATTACTCGCGAAGTGCGAGAATAATCGCCACCCTGCCCAGCGGGTTTATTAGATCTTGACGCCACCTCGGTTAGACCGGATAGTAACGCCGGTATCGGGCAGCCAACCGTCATGCCCCGGGTAGGAGCACCCTGGCATCCAGCAGCAATCTCCAAATTTTTTACTGAGCGCATAAAAGTTGCGACCCTAAAACCGAAGATGTTAAAACTTGAAGTAACCAAGTTTTCACGACAGATCGGAGAGGCAAATGCGCTTTCCCGCCATCTCTCGCTGTCGTCTATGTATCTAGGGGCATCCCGCCGACCGCTAAGGCGCGGGTTGTCCCTCGGGGCAGCAAACTATTTTCGCCCCGATTCCCGACTTTTATAGCTGGCTTCCCAGCATCCCTCACCACTAAAACTCTTTAAAGGAAAAGCATGAATATCGCAAAAGACGTAACTGAATTAGTAGGCCACACTCCCCTAGTTAGAATCAATCACCTGCTGCCAGCCGATTTTGACGGCGAAGTAGTCGCCAAAGTTGAATCCTTCAACCCCGCCTCCTCAGTTAAAGACCGAGTGGCGCTAGCGATGGTAAACGCCGCCGAAGCCTCTGGAAAGTTAAAGCCCGGCGGCACTCTGGTGGAGTCCACCTCTGGAAACACCGGGGTGGCACTAGCGATGGTGGGCGCTGCCCGTGGCTACAAAGTGGTAATCACTATGCCCGAATCTATGTCGAAAGAGCGCCGCGCCCTGATGCGTGCCTTTGGAGCGGAGTTAGTCCTGACCCCGGCAGCAGCAGGCATGCAAGGAACGGTGGATGCCGCGCAAAAAGTGGTGGCAGAACGCGAAGGAGCCATATTAGCTTCTCAGTTCACCAATCCGGCTAACCCCCAGGCTCATTTTGAAACCACTGCCGAGGAAATCTGGGCCGACGCGGACGAAAAAGTTGACGTTTTCGTTGCCGGAATCGGTACCGGAGGTACCGTCACCGGAGTGGGGCGGCGTCTAAAGGAATTAAATCCCGATATCCAGGTTTTTGGGATTGAACCGGCAGAATCTGCCCTGCTCACTACGGGAGAGGCCGGCGCGCATGGGATTCAAGGCATCGGGGCTAACTTTGTGCCTGAGATTCTAGATTCTGCGGTAATGAACGAAATCCTAACCATAAAAACTGAGGATGCAGTGGCGATGGCGCGCGAAGCCGCCGCTAAAGAAGGGTTGCTAGTGGGAATCTCCGCGGGTGCAGCTTTAGCGGGAGCGTTGCGTTTAGCGCAGCGCCCTGATATGAAGAGTAAACGTATCGTGACTTTGCTACCCGATACTGGCGAGCGTTACCTCACTACCCCGCTGTTTAAAGATTTGATGGACTAGGAGCAAAAATGGCGAAGCCGGAACCAACTTTGGTGCAACTATGTAAAGAAGATTTAGCGGCTGCCATTAATTCGGATCCGGCTGCCCGCAACAAACTAGAAGTGGCACTAACCTATCCGGGGGTACATGCAGTCTGGGCGTACCGCCTGGCGCATACGCTGTTCAAGAAAAACTTGAAACTACTGGCCAGGATAGTTTCTTCGATTGCTCGCAGCTATACCGGGGTGGATATTCACCCCGGAGCCCGCCTGGGGCGGCGTCTGTTTATCGACCATGCGGACGGAGTAGTTATCGGGGAAACCACCAAAATTGGCACCGATTGCGTACTGTTTCACCAGGTCACATTAGGTGGGGTGTCAATGACCAAAGGTAAGCGACACCCCACCCTCGGGGATCGGGTAATGGTGGGAGCCGGCGCCAAAGTACTCGGTCCTATCCACGTGGGCTCTGATGCGCGGATTGCCGCCAATGCGGTAGTAGTACGGGACGTGCCCGCAGGATGTTCCGCCATTGGGGTACCGGCGCGAGTTTCTCCGGGCTGCAAGCAACAAAAGACAGCTGAACT
Organism: uncultured Varibaculum sp.; assembly: GCA_947255165.1. Next base: position 1,077 of record CAMYFZ010000107.1, on the reverse strand, counting down.
GATTATCGACCCCACCTTGTTCATCTAGGACGCGGAGCCGCTGGTAAAGCCAGCCTGCACGCCCTCGGAAAAGCAGCTGAGTTTCTTTAGTGAGAGCGTCTTTGCAGCCAAGAAAGGCGCCCTGAGAAAAGTTTCCCCCCAGGGCTTAAAGCCTTCCTAACCGGGCAGAATCGGTTTAACAGCAGGTAAAAAAGTCCTTCTGATGAACGCAAACGCCATGCCGGATGTATTTTCGACTACAATTTAAGGGTAACCAGCTAGGTACGGAGGAAAAATGATTAACACAGTTCCGGAAATCGTTACCGGAGTTACTCGCGGGGACTCTGACGCCTGGGAGCAGGCCCGCTCCCTACTCACTGACTACTACTGTCAAGCACACAATCCGCGAATTACCTTGTTTTCGCTCACCTCCAAGTTTTCCCCTAGTTTTCCGCTGCAACCACAAACCGATGATTCCTCTTGGGAAGGTGCCTGCCGCTTACGAGATTGCGATCTCCTAGCCCTGGCAAACCTAGATCTTGCAGTCGACAGTGAAGGTTTGGATCAGCTTTTTGCCTCTGAACCGCTGCCTGAACTAATGGAGCAAATCCCCGCCGAAACCCAATTGGTAGATATTCCTTCCCAGGTGTTCGACAGCGAAACTGGGGCTCTAACGCAGCTGTGGACAGCATTAACTAAAGATCCGCTGGTGTTAAAACCAAAAGCGGCGGCGGCACTTTTAGCTCGGCTACGTCCGGCGGCGCTTCCCCTGTTTTCTAAGGATGACCGTCGTCCCTGGGGGGACGTCACCGATTACGTGCAGTTCTGTCAAGATCTCCATGAGTTGCTACTGGCTGACCGCGGACGGCTCGCACACCAGCTTTATTACCTGCGGGAAGCCTTGGAGCTGCCCGAATGGGTTTCGCAAGTACAGCTTTTGCAAGCGCTAGTGTTTTCGGCTTGGCAGGCCAATCACGCGGCGGAAAAAGAACGGCTCCGTCAAGAAAAAGCGGCTCGCCGTCAAGAGCGGGAGGAAGAAAAACTTCGCAAGAAACTCGCTAAACGCACCAAGAAACAGCGCAAGAAACTCGCAAAAAA
>CAMYFZ010000106.1 GCA_947255165.1 uncultured Varibaculum sp. | reverse complement strand
TAATCCGGGAGGATTGTTTGGAAAAACTTAGGGTTGATCTTTTCCGCTACGGAGTTTAGTGCTATTGAGTGGAGAGGGTCATTTTTAGCCCCAGGGCTTTCATGATTTTCGTGATGGACGCAAAGGAGGGGTTGCCCTCTTTGGATAATGATTTGTAGAGGGATTCGCGGTTTAGCTGAGTTTCTTTAGCGAGCTGAGTCATGCCGTGTGCGCGGGCAATATCACGTAGAACCACTTGCACTGTTTTGGTGTCACCGTCTTCGAGTGCGATAGCTAGATAGTCATTTATCGCTTCGTCAGTGTCAAGGTATTTGCTCGCGTCAAACGCAGAAAAAGTCACTTCGTTCACGGTCGTTCCTTTCTTATCTGTTTTGCGAGTTCTTGAGCGGTTTTAATATCTCTGGTTTGGCTAGATTTATGCCCCCCAGCGAAGCGTCAAACAAGCTGCTGGAAATAATCTCCACACCCCGATTGTAGCTTAAAAGCTACAACGGTCAAGGAGGTGTGGCTTAATTTTATTGACCGCCAAATGAGTGTTGTTCGAGTTGTGCAAGTTGGACCGTTTCTGTTGTGCAAGTTGGCGTTTTTTCGAACACTGCTGTTGCTGAAAATACGTCTATCTTCGGCGCCTGTCGGTCGCGAGGTCTATTTGACGGAGTAGCAGAAGCTCTGAGCTGCGTCGTACCTTATGTTTACTCCTTGTGGGCTGTAAAGTTACGCGATACACTTAGGTGGTGATCGTCAGCTTCAAACACGCAGGATTGCAACGGTTTTACGAATCTGGATCAAAATCCGGTATCAATCCTGCCCACGCAGATAAACTTGCGCGGATGCTTTCGGTGCTGGATCAAGTGCATGATCCGGCACCGCTGCTGGCCTTTCCGGGTTACCGCGCGCACAAACTGACGGGATCGCTTGCGGGTTATTGGTCGCTGCGAGTCAGTGGGAACTGGCGGTTGATCTTTCGATTCGTGGGTGAAGATGTGGAACTTGTTGATTACCTTGACTATCACTGAGGAGGGTTAGAGAGAATGAGTATGAAAAATCCGGTGTATCCCGGGGCGGTAATCCGGGAGGATTTCTTGAAGGAACTTGGCATTTCGGTGAGCGAAGCCAGTCGTAAGTTGGGGGTATCTCGAGTTACCCTCTCGCGGGTTCTAAATGGGAAAGCAGCGTTAACCCCCAACCTGGCTTTGCGCCTGGAGCTTGCGGGAATTGGTAATGCCCGCCTATGGCTGGATATGCAGACCGCCTATGAGCTGGCTCAGGCTCGCAGTAAAGAGACGCCCCGTGTAGAGCCGCTCGTCGCCCTCTAGATTTTAGGGGACTCACTTATTGATGGGTGTTATCTGGTGAGGTTAATATGTGCCTGTGGATGCAGGTTTCCAACAAGCGTGGCGCAGGGGAGAGCTGGTTTTTCCTGCCGACCCTAAACTAGCTGGCGAGCGCTGGTTCTTACGTACTCCAGTGAATCCTAATAACAGTCGAGATCTGGTTTTCATTGGGATTAACCCCTCGAGTGCGACCCGGTTTGCTACTCAAAAACTCGGTGGGGATCCGACAACTGAAATGATTTTGAAGTATTTTCGCCTTAACGCTGAGGGAGCGTCGCGAGATTGGCGCTCAATGACTATCCTCAATCTGGTTCCTTTTACCGGGCAGCCAGGCGATTTGCCTGATTGGGATAGCGGTTCTGGTCATCAAAAAATTCTTGATTCCCTAAAAGTCACGAAGCAGATATTTCGAGAGATCCTTCCAGTATGCCCGGTAGTTCACTTGATGTGGGGCAGCCCCAGCAGCAAGAAATTCCCCTGGAAAATGGAGGTGCTCAAGCAGCTAATCCCCGAGATTAGTGCGTGCCTTTGTGCTGGTCACCAGCTTCAAGCTTATTTGTCGAAGAACGGATATCCATTGCACCCAGGTTTTGGCGGTCTAGCCCACTGGCGAGGAAAAGAACTCCTCGATGTCCGCCATCTGTTAGCAAGCCGGTAGTTGAGAACAACGCACGGCGAAAATTTCAGATTCGTCTGTTGGCCTTTAGTTTTGGTTGCGAGGTGAAGTTTAGCTAATCGTTCAGTCCGCTGTGTCCTGTGGTTGCCGGCGGGCTGGATTTCTTACTTAACCCAGGGGCGCTTATTAAGGTTTAAGTGCAGCTAGAGGCGAGACTAGAACGCCGTCGTCACGCCGATATGCCGCTTGGGTTCCGGTGAGCACGAGTAAAAACGCCGGTTCGCCCTCGTGATTGGTGTTGATTCGTTGTGCGAGTTTCTTTAGGTGTTCGGCTGCTTGGTTAATTGATTGTTCCCCCAGTTTTACTTCCACTAAAGCCCAGCGCCCATCGTCTAACACCAAAACAGCGTCGGCTTCTAGCCCGGTTTTGTCACGATAGTGATATATGTGTCCACCCAACGAATCAACGTAAACGCGAAGGTCGTGAACGCACAGTGATTCAAAAAGAAGCCCAAAGGTTTCAAAATCTGTTAAAAGCTGTTTCGGAGTGGCGTTGAGCATGACAGCAGCTAGCGAAGGGTCGCAGAAATGCCTGGTAGGGCTGGTACGAACTGCCGTTTTCGAGCGTAGGCGAGGGTTCCACGCAGGTAAATCCTCGAACACGAATGCTCTATTTAAAGCGTCCACATAATCAGAAACGGTGTTTCGCGTGGGTGGATCGCTTTGCAGATCTTTCCCAATGGTGGCAAGTGTTGCTTGAGAAGCAGTATTACGAGCATAGGAACGCAAAATAGCTTGTGCCCAGGTACGATTTCTGTTTATTCCATCAATCTGTGCAATATCGGTATCCAAAAGAAGACTGATATATTCTTTCGCCATTTCGAGGGCGCTAACGGTGTCTTTTTCCGTGACGGCTTCAGGCCAGCCACCCCTACAAATCGCAAATGCGATTCTTTCAATATCGAAATCAACTAAAGCACCGATATTGTGGCGTCCAGCAAAAAGATCAGCAAGAGAGATTGATCCAGTAGATTCCCGAGCCTCCCAAAGTGACATGGTGCGCATAGTGATACGCGCAAATCTGCCCACCCCTGAATGGGCTGGCATCTCAGATAGTCGAGGAGTGGAAGAACCTGTCAAAATGAATCTGCCGCGTCCATGCCCCCTATCTACGGCATAACGCACCGCATCCCACAGTTGCGGAGCCATCTGCCATTCATCAATAAGGCGAGGGGTTTTCCCCTCAAGAAGCAGAGATGGTTTTGAAAACGCGAGCTGTAGATAGTCGGCGGAATTGTCAGGATCTTGCATATAGATAGCGCTAGCTGCTGCTTGCTGCGCGGTAGCCGTTTTGCCGCACCATTTTGGACCTTGAATCTGCACAGCCCCAGCGACCTTCAGTTTTCGCGTCAGTATCTCATCTGCTACCCGCGGTAAATAGGGTGATTGAGGCGAAAAGCTGTCCACTGTTATTCCACCTTTCACTCGCGCTACCCCATTCTAGCACCACCGTTGTGCAAGTTGGACCATTT
>CAMYFZ010000105.1 GCA_947255165.1 uncultured Varibaculum sp. | reverse complement strand
GTTGTCATGCCGCTAACACTAGCGCGCCTCAGGTTACATTGAAACGAAACTCCACTACGTCGCCGTCTTGCATTACGTATTCTTTGCCTTCTTGGCGCAGCTTTCCGGCGTCGCGGGCAGCGTGGATCGAACCGAGTTCTACTAACTCGTCAAAGCCAATAATCTCGGCTTTAATAAATCCGCGTTCGAAATCGCTATGGATTACCCCCGCCGCTTGGGGAGCGGTCCAGCCTTTATGGATTGTCCAGGCACGGGACTCTTTTTCCCCGGCAGTTAGGAAAGTTTGCAGCCCCAAAGTATCGAAACCTACTCGCGCTAATTGGTCGAGGCCGGATTCGCTTTGCCCGGATTCTTCCAGCATTTCCCGCGCGTCCTCTTCATCCAGTTCCACTAGGTCGGCCTCGAACTGGGCATCTAGGAAAATGGCTTTCGCCGGCGCTACCAGATTTTCTAGTTCGCGGCGCTGATCCCCATCCAGCACCTGCTCGGCATCCATATTGAACACATAGATAAAGGGCTTCAAAGTCATCAACTGAAATTCTTTTAGCAGATCTTTATCCAAGTCACCGTGGGCAGATAAAAGCCCTCCGTCCTCTAATATCGCCTGGGCTTTCTTGACCTCTGCCAGCACTTCCGGAGGAGTTTTCCGTCCGCGCACTTCCTTTTCTAGCCTTGGTACTGCCTTTTCTAGAGTCTGCAGGTCAGCCAGAATCAGTTCGGTAGAAATGGTTTCAATATCGGAGGCGGGATCAATCTTGCCATCTACGTGCACCACGTCCGGGTCGCTAAATACCCGAGTTACCTGGCAGATAGCGTCGGCCTCCCGGATATTGGCTAAGAACTGGTTACCGAGACCTTCCCCTTGGGAGGCGCCTTTTACGATTCCCGCAATATCTACGAAAGAAACCGTCGCGGGCACAGTTTTTGCAGATTGGAACATTTCGGTTAGTTTCTGCAATCGCGGATCCGGCAGCGGCACTACCCCCACGTTGGGGTCGATAGTCGCGAACGGATAATTCGCGGCAAGCACGGTTGCGCGGGTTAGCGCATTGAACAAAGTTGATTTACCGACGTTAGGTAATCCTGCAATCCCAATTGTTAAAGCCACGTCTCTACCCTATCGAAGGGCGAAAGCGGCAGGAAATCTAGTCAAAAAAAGGCTTAGTTCCCGAGTACGCCCCCTGCCCGCTCTCGGTGGCTCCCGCTAGCCTGCCCCGGTAAGGGTCTGCACGATCTCTGCAAGCGAGGTATAGAACTCCCCGAATCGGTTAATAGGAAGCATGACCGCCACGATCACTAAAAGCATCGCTGCTATCGATCCAGCTAGGGCGCGCAAATAGGTCGTGCGACTAGCCGCTTTCATCACTTTTGGAACCCGGCGAATTAGCGTACCCAAAGCCAAAATGGCCACCACACCTGCAACTGCGATAGTTCCCCATCCCATGAGGGAAAATATCCCCGGACCAGTTTCTGGCAGCAGCGCTGAATTGGCACCTTTAATTTGGGCAGTCTTCGGGGCGTCACTACTGCGCACCTGTTCCCACCAGCGGTAAAGCTCTGGCATTTGCTCCCGCCAAATTGCCCAATTGTGTCCGCCTTTCGGCTCAATATGTAGCTGTACCCGGTCGCCTGGTTTAAAAGAAGCCTGCGAAAAGGATTTCGCTAAATGTAGGGAATCTTTATCTAACCTCGCCCCCGATACATACATATTTAGTGGCCAGGGGCGTTTCTTGCCCGCTAAAACTGAAAGGGTATTGTCTCGGAATCCGGTACTATTTTTCCCTCCCCAAGCCCCCACGATCGGCTGATCGTAGCCGGAAAGCACTGCGCTAGTACCAAAAACATCCCCGTAGAGAATCCCCAGGCGCGCGCTGCAATAAGCTCCGGAAGAATTCCCGGCGATCATCCAATCTTTTCGCTTTTCAGATACGTTCGGGAAGCTAGAGCGCACCATTTTGGGAATATCGAAGCTCAGCCAGGTGGCAGTTTGCGCCCCGTTCTTTACATCCGCGCAGGTAGGGGCTTTAAGGTCAACGTTTCCTTCCGGAATAACCACGATAGTGGGAGCGATCTCTCCGCTATCAATTGCTTTTTGCAGGTTGTTAGAAAAATCGAGGGCGAGGGCGACCGATACCGGAGATCCCGGGTAGCCGTGGATAAACTCCATAACGTTATAAGTGGTGTTTTTATCCAAGGGATCATACCCCTGCGGCGTCCACACGATTACCTGCTCTTTTACCCCAGATTGCGGCCCGGAAAACACCGTTAGTTGCCGGCCTTTCGACAGGGGTTTAAAACTAGGGATCCATTCTTCTTGCCCCGGTAAAGCCGGCGCGGTCAAGGGATTTAGTTTTTCAGAGGCAGCAGGTAAACGTTTGTCTGCTCTCCCAGATTTCTTGGCAGCTATTTTGGATCCCCGCTGGGTATCACTGATTTTTACCTGGCTGTTTTGCTGATTGCTAACCATCTGCCACAGCTCAGAAGGGGTGGATACGTATTGCATCGGCAAGTTGACCAGCAGACCCACTGCCACCACCTGGATCACGGCTACCAATAAAACCACCAAAACCGACCGCAGGTAATGCCCAGGTTGGCGAATCATCAACGGCAGTGCTAGCAGCAGACCGACTGCTGCCACACAAAAGAGGATAACGAAGGGTAGCGAGGTAAGCATGCTTGCCGCTAGCAGGTATGCCCCGGATCGTTGGTGCGCCGGCGGTTATTGTTTTTTATGATTCCTGCTTCTGTCAGTTCTTTACGCAAGGGTAAAGGCAGCGCGAAAGTTACTGTTTCCTGGGCGGTTTCCACTTCCTCTACTTCCGCAAATCCCCATTGTGCCAGCTGCGCTAAAACCTCTTTTACCAGCACTTCTGGCACGGAAGCACCGGAGGTTAGCCCCACGGTTTCTACCCCTTCGAACCAGATCTCTTCCATCTCTAAGGCCTTATCAATACGATAGGCACGCTGAGCCCCGCCTACTTCTGCCACTTCTTTTAACCGCACTGAGTTGGAGGAGTTCGCCGACCCTACGACCACTACTACCTCGGCCTGTTCCGCAATCTTTTTTACTGCCCCCTGCCGGTTTTGAGTGGCGAAACAAATATCTTCACTGGGGGGATCACTGAGCCCTGGGAATCGTTCTCGTAACCTATCTACAGTTTCTCTAGTTTCATCCAGGCTTAAAGTAGTTTGGGAAAGCCACACCACTTTTTCCGGGTCACGCACCTTTACTTGGTTTACGCTTTCGGGGTCGCCTACTACTTGAATATGGTCGGGGGCCTCCCCTTGGGTACCTTCTACTTCCTCGTGTCCTTCGTGGCCTACCAGCACAATGTCATAGTCAGCCTTGGCGAAACGCAGGGCTTCGCGGTGAACTTTGGTCACCAAAGGGCAAGTGGCATCGACAGTTTTCAGTCCCCGCCGCTTGGCCTCTTCCCGCACCGCCGGAGATACTCCGTGGGCGGAAAACACTACCCGCGCCCCGGTGGGA
>CAMYFZ010000104.1 GCA_947255165.1 uncultured Varibaculum sp. | reverse complement strand
CGTTGACAAGGCGAAATCCTCCTACCAATTACGCAAACACCAGCTTGCGATTACCTGAATGCTGTCCCCCAGGTTGGGCTAATATCGTTATTAACGATATCGCTGTAACCTGCAGATATTGTCCTCATTTATCGTAACACGGAAAAGTTAAGGAAAATCTGACAGGCTGACAGCGTTACCTGGCATAAAGAAAGCAATGGAGCTATGGAAGCTACAAAGAAATCTAAATACGTACTGACTGACTGGGAACCGAATAACCCGGATAAATGGGACTCTGGACTTGCCTGGCGCACCCTGGCGATCTCCACCTATTCCTTAATCCTGGCGTTCACCGTGTGGTTCCTGGTATCAGCTATCGCCCCTAAACTTAATGAGATCGGATTCGACCTCACCAAGGCGCAGCTTTACTGGCTGACCTCCATGCCCGGTTTGTCCTGCGGATTCTTGCGTTTGATTTACACCTTTTTGCCGCCCATCGTGGGTACCCGCAAACTGGTGGGCTGGTCCTCAATCCTGTACATCATCCCCATGCTGGGCTGGTTCTTCGCGGTGCAAAACCCGAACACCCCCTATTGGTGGCTACTAGCTCTCGCGTTCATGTGTGGGATCGGAGGCGGTTCCTTCTCTGGCTATATGCCTTCTACCGGCTACTTCTTCCCCAAGCGGCTTTCGGGGACTGCTTTGGGTCTGCAAGCCGGGATCGGCAACCTAGGGATGTCAATCATTCAGCTAGTCGGCCCGATGCTAATGGGATTCTCGCTATTCGGTCTCACTTGGATGAGCCCCCAGCAGACCGCCGATGGCGCAAGTATTTGGGTGTCTAACGCCGCGATTTTCTTTGTCCCCTGGTGCATTGTGGCGGCGATCTTGTCGTTTACTATGCTGCGCGACGTACCGATTAAAGCCAATATTCGCCAGCAGCTCGATATCTTCAGCAATGCCAACACCTGGTATATGACGGTGCTGTACGTGATGACCTTCGGGCTATTTTCCGGGCTTTCGGCAGTGTTCGGTCTGCTCATTAATGACAACTACGGCGCCGAGTCTCCCTTGAAACTGGCGGTCGCCGGTGCTTCTTTCGCCTTCCTAGGGCCACTGATTGGTTCAGTAGTCCGCATGGCCTGGGGGCCGTTCTGCGACAAAATGGGCGGAGCGATTTGGACTTTCATTTGTGGAGTGGGGATGGCAGTTACCCTGGCCATTGCCGGTTTCTACCTCAACAACCCGCAGTCAATGAGCGATTTCTACGGCTTCCTGATTGCTATGTTGGTGATGTTCTTCTTCGCTGGCCTGGGCAATGCCGGCACCTTCAAACAGATGCCGATGATTATGCCCGCCCGCCAAGCAGGCGGAGCCATCGGGTTCACTGCCGCAGTAGCGTCTTTCGGTCCCTTCGTGACGTCAGTAGCACTAACCGCGGTCTCCCCGACCACGTTCTTCTACGGTTGTACCGTCTTTTGTATCATCGGTTCGGCGCTTTGCTGGTGGCAGTACGCCCGCAAGAACGCGCCCTTCCCCGGATAAAAATTATTGCCGAGGGCGCGGGGGCGTTCTCGACACCAGAAACTTAGTAAGCACACAACTTAAAGGAAAATAAAATGGCTGTTTCTTCGTTATTAAAACTAGGTGCGAAGCTTAGGCGCGGGCAGGTAAGCCAGGACGCTCGCCAAATGTTCCTGGTCGGAGGGCGTGAAGCGGATGCGTTCTACCGGCAACGTTTCAGCCATGACAAGGTGGTGCGCTCTACTCACGGGGTGAACTGCACCGGTTCTTGCTCCTGGCGAGTGTTTGTAAAGGACGGGTTAATCACCTGGGAGGCGCAAGCGGTTGACTATCCGTCTACCGGTCCGGATATGCCTGACTATGAGCCGCGCGGCTGTCCTCGCGGTGCCGCGTTCTCCTGGTACGAATATTCCCCCACCCGGATTCGGCACCCCTATGTGCGTTCAGTGCTGCTAGATGCCTACCGCAAAGCTAAACAAACTCACCCGGATCCGGTCGAGGCCTTCCGGGCGGTAGCCGCAGATCCGGTTGCCTCCGCCGCCTATAAATCCGCACGCGGCAAGGGTGGCATGGTGCGTACCAGCTGGGAGGAAGCCCTAGAGATCGTGGCTGCCGCCAACGTGGCCACCATCAAAGACTACGGACCAGACCGCATCGCCGGATTCTCGGTACTTCCAGCTATGTCGATGGTTTCTTTCGGTGCCGGTGCCCGCTACCTGCAGTTGATCGGTGGGGTAAACCTATCTTTCTATGATTGGTATGCAGACCTTCCGGTAGCCAGCCCCCAGGTATTCGGGGATCAAACCGACGTTCCCGAGGCCGGAGACTGGTTTAACTCTTCCTATCTGCTGGTTTGGGGTTCAAACCTGCCGCTGACTCGTACTCCGGATGCGCACTTCATGACGGAAGCGCGTTACCACGGGCAAAAGATGGTCTCCATCAACCCTGACTATTCCGATAACACCAAGTTCGCGGATGAATGGCTCCGAGTTAATCCCGGCACTGACGCAGCGCTGGCAACCGCGATGGGCCATGTGATTCTAAACGAGTTCCACGTGGGCAAACAGTCTCAGTATTTCCTGGACTATATGCGTTCCTACACCGACTCGCCCTTCCTGATAAAGCTAGAAGAAACCGCGGAAGGGCTGGTACCAGGCAAGTTCCTAAGCGCCGCCGATGTTTCTAACCTGCCGGCGGAAACCAAAGAAAAACCCAAACCAGAATTCCGCTTCCTAGTGATGGATGCCGACGGTAGTGTCAAGGATCCGGGTGGTACTTTGGCTGACCGGTTCACTCCGGAAGGTAAAGGCCATTGGAACCTGAAGATGGAGGGCGTCAATGCCGAGCTCAGCCTGTATGAAAACGACGGTAAAACCGCTGAAATCACTCTTCCGCGTTTCGACCTGGTAGCCGGAGAGACCGAGGGCTCCTCGGTGGGTGCCGGCACCATTAAGCGTGGGGTGCCGGTGCGCGAGATTGATGGACATCTGGTCACCACCGTTTTTGATATTATGCTGGCCCAGTACGGGGTAAAGCGCGCGGGTCTCCCGGGCGTTTGGGGTAAGGATTATCAGGATTCTTCCAACCCCGGCAGCCCCGCTTGGGCAGAAGAAATCACCGGAGTGCCGGCTAATGCCACCATCCGGATAGCCCGCGAGTTCGCACAAAACGCCCTCGATTCTGAAGGCCGCAGCCAGATTATTTTGGGTGCTGGCACGAACCACTATTTCCACTCTGATCAGATATATCGCACCATCTTGGCCCTGACTTCTATGTGCGGTACCCAGGGGGTTAACGGTGGCGGCTGGGCGCACTACGTAGGGCAAGAAAAAGTCCGTCCGATTACCGGCTGGACGCAATATTCATTCGCCTTAGACTGGCAACGCCCGGCGCGCCAAATGATCTCCACCGGTTTCTGGTATTTAACCACTGACCAGTGGCGTTACGATTCGCTGACCACCGACCGCTTGACTTCGCCCGCATCTGTGGCCTCAGTGCCCAAGCAAAATATTGCGGATTCTTTACTGGAAGCGACTGAACGCGGCTGGATGCCCGCATATCCCCAGTTCAACCGGTCTTCTCTGGAGCTGGGACGGCAAGCGCAAGAGTCCGGTAAGAAACCCGCGGATTACGTGGCCGAAC
>CAMYFZ010000103.1 GCA_947255165.1 uncultured Varibaculum sp. | reverse complement strand
GGTGGTGGCGGGAACCCTCGCGTTTTATCCCGCGAACTGGCAGCAGATAGCAAAAGAACGAGCCGTGCAGTTACGCCCAGAACTTGCCCCCCTCCGCCTCGTCCTCGAAATCGAAAAAGCAAGAAAGTAAGAATAGGGAGAGCGGTGCCAAAGAAGCTGGCGAGCCCAAAGGGATAAAACCGGTGGCGAAGAAAGTTCCCCGTAACCTGGATACCACCGGGTGGCAGATCGATCCCGAAACCGGCAGCTGTAACGCGGACGTGCTGATTATTGGCGATTCGATAACCGAGGGCGCAAGTGCCGCCATCAAGAAGGTGTTGCCGCAGGCAGTAGTGGATGGGGCAGTTAGTCGCCAGATTCAAAGCGGTCCGGAGATACTTGCCAACTACCACAACCAGGGGATTCATCCTCGCGTCCTGGTGTATGCCCTGGGAACCAATGCGGCGCTGCGCGGTGATTTACTGGCGCAAAACCTGATCGACAGTGCCGAGGGCGAGCCCATGTATATAGTGACGATCCGCAATCCGTATCCTTTGCAAGATATGAATAATGAAGTGTTTAGCCGGCTGGCTAAGGACAATCCGAATGTGGGAATCATCGACTGGTGGGCGGCCACCGAGGGGCATCCGGAATACCTGGTAGATGATGGCACCCATCCCACCGAAGCCGGCAACGAGGTGCTCGCGAACCTGTACAAGCAAGCCCTGTGTGGGAAATAGAAAGCCTGGTCAGCTAGCAGATTCGCTTAATATCTTGGTTCTCACCGCAGTATTTATCAGCGGAAGACATATTTGTATGGCTGTCGGGCAGTCTGTATGCTCTGACTTCAGTCGGAACACATGCGGAGTAAACAGTTGGTTTAGACTCGGAAGTGGCGATTTACAAGCGGAAAACCTCAATCGAAGAACGATAGAGAGCAGCGGTATGGCGAAGAAAACTCAACCTAAAAAGAGCTTGGGAAAAACCAGCTCTCAGACAATAATTAAGCATGATTCCGGGCAGTTCTTGGTATTCACCGCTCAGTCCGGTGAAGGTGTTGAAGTGCGCTATGAGGACGGCACTATCTGGTTAACGCAAGCCCTGATGGCTGAGCTGTTTGGCGTAGAGAGCAACACAGTCACCTATCATCTGCAACAGATTTTCGAGTCCGGCGAGCTGGCGGAAGAGGCAACTACTCGAATTTTTCGAGTAGTTCGCCAAGAAGGATCTCGCCAGGTAACTCGCCAAATCCAACATTACAACCTAGACGCGATTATCTCGGTTGGCTACCGCGTCAACTCCATTCGTGCCACCCAGTTCCGGCAGTGGGCAACTGCAGTGCTTCGAGACTTTACTCTGCGCGGCTATGTTATTGACCGCAGACGTATGGAGTCGGGGACGATACTGGGGCACGACTATTTCGAGGAACTACTCCAAGAAGTGCGCGAGATTCGTCTCTCGGAGCGCCGCTTTTACCAAAAGATAACCGACATCTACGCCACCGCCGTCGACTACAACCCCAATGCGCCCACCACTAAAACATTTTTCGCTGCCGTTCAAAACAAACTGCATTACGCGGTGCATGGTCATACCGCTGCCGAGTTGATTGCCCAGCGAGCTGACGCCGCCAAACCACACATGGGGTTAACAACTTGGAAAAACTCTCCAGAAGGGAAAGTCCTAACCAGCGATGTTACCGTCGCCAAAAACTACCTCACGAAAGACGAATTGTCCGATTTAGGACGAATCGTTGAAGCCTACCTAAATCTGGCAGAGTCGCGCGCCAAACGGCATATCCCCACCACTATGGAAGAATGGGAAAAATTCCTGAACCAAGTACTCACTCTTGATAGTCGCGAACTCCTAGATAACGCCGGGAAAATCTCCAAGAAAATAGCCGACCAGAGAGCCAAAGAAGAACTGGAAAAATATCGGGTAATCCAAGACCTGGAATATCAATCAGATTTTGACAAGTTCGCGGCCAAAGCCCTGGAAGCCGGGGGTAGCCATGGCGATACTGACTGAAAACACCGTCGAGATTGCCGCCCCGCATTGGCTGCAAGAATCTGAAAGCAGTTGTTAATGGCATGGTTATTACCTTATTAAACAGTGAAAACGCGTCAGAATCTGCCAATAGCATCTAAAGAATATAGAGTTTAGACCGTGAATATTCCGGTGCAATATCGTTCCTTACTCGCTCCTCCTGAACCGCGCGAACAGCGTTATCAATACGGACGCTCGCTGCGCGAAACCGTTCCCTTCAGTTCCCTGGCGGCCTGGGTGCCGGCACCAGATCGTGACCCTATCGCCCTTATCCAAGCCTCCCACCAGGGAAGAGTCGACAACCTGATCCCGATTCGGGTAGGGCGGATGGCGTCCTCGCCCTACGGATTCTTGCGGGGAGCCGCAGTAGTGCAAGCCGCCGATTCTGCTGCGCTGCCTGCCACCGGTATCCAACCGGTAGTATGCGGGGACTCCCACCTGGGTAACTTTGGATTTTACCGTTCCCCCGAAGGGGAGTTGGTGATGGATCTCAACGACTTCGATGAGGCACATACCGGCAGTTGGGAGTGGGATTTGCGGCGCCTAACTGCCTCAATCCACGTTGCTGGTCGCGAAAATAATCTTTCCGAATCTAAATGCAGTGATGCCGTAATCGCCTGCGTAAATGCCTACCGGGACGAAATCTCTTACCTGGCGGGGCGCCCCCTCTTTGAACGCGCCTTCAACCGGATTGACCTGGGTAAACTCAGCTCAAAATCGCTAAACCCAAAACTACAAAAAGAAATAGAACGCGCCGCCGCCAAAGCCATGAAGCGCACCTCGGATCGGGCGCTCCCCAAGTTTGCCCAAGAATCCGAAGGTAGCCTGCGGATTACTCCTGAACCCCCGCTTACCACCAGAATCCCCCAAGAAGATTGGGATGCCCTGGCACGCGCCCTCGATGGGTACCTGCATACCATCTCTAACCAGTGGGCGCGGATGTTGGGTGGATACACCCTAGTCGATATCGCGCAGCGGGTAGTGGGCGTAGGGTCAGTAGGTCTGCGCGCCTATATCGCGCTGCTACAAGGCTCCACCCCCACGGACGTAATCTTCCTGCAGCTCAAACAGGCGCGGCGCTCAGTGCTGGCGCAATATGTGCATGGCTCAAAAGAATGGCACTCCCACCAGGGCGAGCGCGTGGTGGAATACCAGCGGGCGTTGCAAACCGTGTCAGATCCGCTACTGGGCTGGGCGAGCGTAGGCGAACGCCAATACTATGTGCGCCAGTTCCGCAATATGAAAGGAACCGTTCCGCTAGACCGGCTGGGTGCCAAATCCCTGTGCGACTATGCAGGAATCGTGGGGCTGCTGCTGGCGAAAGGACACGCGCGCACCCACGGCGCCGCTATGATTGCCGGTTACCTGGGTAAATCCGATAAACCGGGGCAGGCTCTGGCCACCTTCGCTCGCGCCTACGCCGACCAAACCGAAGCCGACCACGCCGAGTTTCTGCGGGCCATTAAAGACGGGAGAATGCCCCAGCCCGAGGGCGAGATGTCCAGCGCCTTCCGCGCCGGCTAGGGCGTACCACCTGCCGCGCCGTGTCCTAGTTCACCAGCGTCAAAATAGGATTGCCAGCTGCGGTGATGTTAGGCTAGTAAAGCCGTTACAAGCCGGCCACGGATGCGTCATGCC
>CAMYFZ010000102.1 GCA_947255165.1 uncultured Varibaculum sp. | reverse complement strand
GCAGCTAGAGGAATTTTCTATCACCGCTATCGACCAGCACGCCTCCCAACTGGGCGAAGAGGCGATTAAAGCAGTTGCTGCCCGCTACGCTTCCCCCGGGGCTCCCGGACAAGAAATCGCGCTGACGCCCTCCTTGCTACAACGCGCCACCACCTGCAAAAAGCCGCGTTAAATGACAGCAGAAACCAAGAGTCTGGGCTAGCCCCCGTGCCAGGGTTAGTTTAAAGTACTGAATCTATTTCTTGGTTTTATCTGGCTGCGACTACAAAGCATCGATAAGGTCGCGTACCAGATGGCTGGGGGTAGTCCCCAATTCCTTAGCTATCGTACTAATCTTGTTTCGACGTGCTTCGTCTAGGCGGATCGTAAAGGGTTGAGCATTTTTCCCGACACTAACAGGCCGACCAGGCATCGCGGGGGTAAGGTGTTTGCCGCTATATTCGACTTCGCTTTCTTGCGCCTTCGCCCACTGCTCGACTTGCTCGTCGCTGTAGGTTGTTCCGTTTGCGGCCGTCCATTTCATTTTTCTAGCCCTACCTCTCTTAACGTCTTTTTGCTCGCTTTCATGGCATGGAAAATATGCCAGGTTTCATCGTTATTTTCGATGGCTATATATTCGATTAGCTTGCCGTCCGCGATTCCAACCCCTACCCATTGGACGGAATCAGTATCGCGGGGAATGCATCTAAGGGTGGTATTCCACGCTTCTTGCACCATTGCCGGACTCATATCTGGGTGGCGTTCTTGGACTCTAGGATTTACATATATATCCACTTCAATTCCCATTCGAATTTATTTTTAGATAATAATTATATATTTGTAGTACATAATTACACAAGGGTTCGGCGTACCTTAGCTATATTGAGCGCGTGGTTAGACTGGTACCTCATTTATTTTGAACGCGTCGGCAAGGTCGTTCTTAGCTCCGGCAAACCAGGAATTCGCCTTGATTCATTAGCGGAATTCCAGAAAAAATTAGGCGCGCATTTCCGTCATCTCCGGCGCGCTCTTTTGATATATTTACCTGAATAACTTTCATTGAAGACTTCGCTCTTGTTCTGTAGTGACGCCGGTGAAGAAATCAGAAAAGGAGACAATTGTGGCAAAGAAGCTGATCCTAGATTTAGACACCGGCGTGGACGACGCCTTAGCTATCGCCTATGCACTGGGAAGCCCCGAGCTAGACTTGATGGCGATCACCGGCACTTTCGGGAATGTGTTATTAGAACAAGGAATACGAAACTCTCTGGCAGTGACTGACGTCCTGGGACACCCCGAAGTAAAAGTATTTCCCGGAATCTCCCATGCCCGCACCGCCTCTGAGTTTGAAGTGCTAGAAATATCCCATTTTATTCACGGACTTAATGGGATTGGTGATGTTGATATCCCCTCCTCAACCCGCAGCGCTGAAAAGAAATCAGCAGTCGATTTTCTAATTGAAGCAGTAGAAACCTACGGTAAAGAACTGATTTACGTCCCCACCGGGCCACTCACAAACCTAGCTGCTGCCATCGAGAAAGCCCCTGATATCACTAAGCAGATCGGCAAAGTTGTGCTGATGGGAGGCGCCCTCACAGTCGGGGGGAATGTTAACGCTTGCGCAGAAGCCAATATCTCTCAAGACCCAGAAGCTGCTGACCTGGTGTTCCGTTCGGGAATACCCGCCACCATGATAGGTTTGGACGTTACTTTACAAACTCTGCTTACCTATAAAGAAACCCAGCAGTGGCGCGCCGTTGGAACCCCAGCCGGAGAGTTCCTCGCCGATATGACCGACTATTACATAAAAGCTTACGAAACCACCGCCCCTCACCTGGGAGGATGCGGCTTACACGATCCGCTCGCCGTAGCCGTCGCAGCAGATTCCAGCCTGGTAGAAACCTTGCCGATAAATATGAAAGTAGATTGCAGCGAGCCTACTCGTGGCCGCACAATCGGGGATGTAGAACGGCTTAACGATCCCCAAAAAACCATGGAAGTGGCTGTCGCAGTAGACGTACCCCGCTTCCTCGACGAGTTTATGACCCGAATAGGTTCAGTGGCTCGCTCAGCTAAGTAGCACGATTACTGATTCATCCAATCCAGAAAAGAAGCAGACTATGAAAGCCAATCCCAAACCGGTTAGCGCCAAGGTTGATCCATTTTCCGACCCGGAAACCAGCAATAAAATGGCAATCCGCGCCCTCATCCCCCTATTAATTACCTTCATTTTAGGTACTCTGTGTCTGCAAGGATTCAACCTTGTGTACACCCAGGTGGGAGCGGATGTTGGTGCGCCCATGCAGGCCTCCCTCATTACCGCGTTTCCCAGTATCGTTTTGGGTATTGTTTGCTTCATTTACGGATCTCTAGGAGATTTTGTTTCTCTAAAGAAGCTCGTAGTCTTGGGGCTGATCACTCTGTTCGTAGGCTCCCTATTTGGGTTTATAGCAAATTTTTACTTCACCCCTAACCTCTGGACAGTGATTATCGCGCGGGTGCTACAAACTGCTGGGGAGCAGGTAGCTGGTTCCGTATTTTTGGTTATTGCCACCAAATATCTGAAGGACGAGTTAAAAGTTATTTTCTTCGGGCTGTTCACCGCCGGATATCAACTATCTGCCTCTATCGGGGTTTTCTCTGCCGGTCTATTAAGCTCCATCGCCTGGCAGTATCTTTTCCTCGTACCCGCGGTAACCATCCTATTCTTGCCTTTACTGCTACATTCTCTTCCCGATAAGAGCAGTACCGGAGAAAAAATTGACGCCACCGGGTTCACCATCTTCGGTGTGGCGGTAGCAATTCTGACGCTATTCTTCACTTACATGAACTGGTGGATGCTGGCAGTAGCTCTGGTGCTATTCTGCATTTTCGCTATCTATATCAATAAAGCGAAGCATCCGTTTATTACCCCCGAATTTTTCAAAAATACCCGCTGGGTGCTGGCGATCAGCCTGATACTGGTCTTTTACTCCGTGAACTACTGCATCTCGCCCATCTTCAACGCCATCGGCACCACCATGTATGGAATGACCACCACGAAGGTTTCGCATTACATTGTCTGGGCATTTGTGGTGGCAGCGATAGTAGGAATAAGCTCCGGTGCGATTGTAGGAAAAATAGGGAAACAGGCTGGAATCTATACCGCCGGTACTTTGATGACCATCGGCTGGTTCGGAGCCGCTTTTAGCGTGGAATCAGGATTCTTGCAGCTCACCATTTTTGCTTGCGTTTTCTACGCTGGCTGCGGCCTGATGTATTCGCCGGTAGTTTCCACCGTGCTGGGCACCGTACCTAAAGAGGAATCCGGGCGAGGTGTGGGCATGAATGACCTGATCATGAATGTGACCGCCTCTATCGGTATCTCCATCATCGGCAGCCTCATGGGAGCTAATACTCTCGCAGGATCTTCTTTTACTGGAGCCACCGGAGACGCCGCCAGCTACGCGAATTTGATGCTAATTTGTGGCTGCACTGCTGTACTGGGTCTGATTGTCTTTACGCTTTTCCGTCGACATATTTATCGCGCAAAATAGCCTATGGGGATTGGCTGACCTTTCCCCAATACCGGCACAGACACTAGCCCAGGGACTTGCCTTTCTTCGCGTTTTCGCCTTGAGGATGCGCATCTAGCGAATCCGACTTAGCCAGGTGCAGGTCTACTGCTACTAGGCGGCGTTTATAGGCGCGGCGCAGCGAGT
>CAMYFZ010000101.1 GCA_947255165.1 uncultured Varibaculum sp. | reverse complement strand
TTGATGTCAATATCGAAACCCCAATTCCCCATATGACCTACGCCGATGCCATGGCGCGTTTTGGCACTGATAAACCGGATCTGCGTTTTGGTCTAGAACTAACTGACTTGACTGAATACTTTAAAGACACCCCCTTTAGGGTGTTCGCCAATGCTGACTACGTGGGCGCAGTAGTGATGCCGGGTGGTGCCTCTCAGCCGCGACGTACTTTCGATAAATGGCAAGATTGGGCGCGTTCGCGTGGCGGCAAGGGCCTGGCCTACGTAAAGGTAGAAGAGGACGGCACCCTTTCCGGACCGGTAGCCAAGAATCTGACTGATAGCGAACGCGAAGGCCTAGCGGAGGCAACCGGAGCTAAACCGGGCGACTGCATTTTCTTTGGTGCCGGCAAGATCGATGAGGCTCGCGCCCTGCTGGGGGCCGCCCGCCTAGAAATCGGTGCCCGCTGCGACCTGTTAGACCCGAATGAATGGAAGTTCGTGTGGGTAGTGGATGCCCCGCTGTTTAAGCCCTCGGCAGCTGCCAAGGCGGAAGGGGACGTGGCGCTGGGAGCTTCTGCTTGGACCGCGGTACACCACGCCTTTACTTCTCCCAAGCCGGAATGGCTTGACCATTTCGAGGACGACCCGGGGAACGCCCTCGCCTATGCTTACGATATTGTGCTTAACGGTAACGAAATCGGAGGCGGCTCCATCCGTATCCATCGTCGTGACGTGCAAGAACGTATCTTCAAGGTCATGGGGCTGTCGGAAGAAGAGGCTCAAGAAAAGTTTGGGTTCTTGCTGAACGCCTTCAAATATGGCGCGCCTCCCCACGGCGGAATCGCTTTCGGTTGGGACCGGATCGTGTCTTTGATGACCCACGCGGATTCGATCCGCGACGTGATTGCTTTCCCCAAGTCCGGGGGTGGCTACGATCCGCTCACCGATGCTCCGGCTCCGATTACGCCCGAGCAGCGTAAAGAAAGCGGCGTTGACTTTGTTCCGGAGGACGAAGAAGACTAAACGCGCTAAAAATCTTAATGCCGCCCCTACTGGGCTTTGCTCTGGTAGGGGCGACAAATTTATGTCCTGCCTTTGCCACTCAGATTAGGAGGGCTTAGCGGCCAGGCGGCGCGCCAAAACTGCGCACACCAGTAACTGGAATTGGTGAAATACAATCACCGGGATAGTCACTGCCGCTACCGTAGCGGGCGGAAAAATAATGGCAGCCATTGGCAAGCCCGTGGCCAGGGATTTCTTGGATCCGCACATTAGTAACACGATGCGGTCGCGGCGCTCTAAGGATACCCAGCGACCCAAATTCCAGGTGAGGGTGAGCATGATGACCAATACGATCAGGCATTGCAGTAGTAATAATCCCACTTGCGGCGCCGATATTTTTTGCCAAAGACCCCCGGCAGTAGCCCCGCAAACTGAGGAGGCTACGATCGCCAAAATAGTGCCGTTATCGGTGGCTTTGGTAAGCGCGCGATGCATATTTAACCACTTGCCGATAAACCGGTGAAGTAGCTGCCCTAACACAAACGGTAGTAACAGTTGCAATAACACATTTACTACCCGCGTGGCCTCGATTCCACTGGCTCTGCCCATGACCACAAACACCAGGGCAGGGGTGAGAATAATGCCGG
Organism: uncultured Varibaculum sp.; assembly: GCA_947255165.1. Next base: position 2,121 of record CAMYFZ010000101.1, on the reverse strand, counting down.
CGATATTAGAGATCGTAGCCGAGCAAACTGCGCCTGCGATATTGCCTCCGGCAATAGAAGTAAAGGTTACCGAAGACTGTACCGTGGAGGGCAGTAAAGTTAGATAGAGGGCTCCCAGGGCGAATACTGGTCCCAGGAGCTTCAGATCCAGTGGGTGCATCGCTATTCCCAGTAGCGGGAAAAGTACGAAGGTAGAAAGCGCAACCGCGCCTTGCAGGCGCCAGTTCTTTAATCCTTCCCAAATTTCTTTAGTCGATAGGCGCGCCCCATAAAGAAAAAACAACAGCACGATTAGCGCGTTCCCTAAATATCCTAGGGCATTAACCACTACCGCAGGTACCGGGATTAAAATCCCCAACACCAAAATAACCAGGATGGAAAGGATAAAGGGATCAAAGAATCTACTTAACCGTTGCCGTCTACTCACAAAACCAAGATACCGGGCAGAGCACAGCCGGCTTAACAGTCGGCGAAAGTTCCCACTACGGGCGACCATTCCCGTACGGTCATGGATTTCACGATCCCCGCTTGCGCATAGGGGTCGTCTGCTAGAATCTGCTTCGCTTCTTCCGCATCGCGAGCTAGCATAATGGTCAATGAGCCCTGTTCATGCAAGGTGGCGGTTCTGCCGGTAGAAAGTACCGTGCCCAGGCTATTTAGTCGGCGCATAAAGGCACGATGATTGGCACGAATCTCGCTTTTGAGTCCCACTAGTTTAGGGTCATAGTCATACAGGACTATGTAAAGACACATCCCCTGATTATCTTCGTGTCCTGGAGTGGTCATCCTTACCTCCTGTTTTGCAGCGGCTAGCTGAGATTGACTCTCAAAATGCTAACTGCTTCTATCCTAACGCAGGTTTTAGCGCAAAACGTGATTATTTTAGGACGCCGATAGTTCCTGATCCCGGGCTACTGCCGCATTTACCGCGGCACGAGCGGCCGCCGAAAAACCGGCATCTTCCATAGCTAACAGGCCGGCTACCGTGGTACCCGCCGGGGAACACACCTGATCCACTAAGCCCTGCGGGTTTAAACCTTGAGGCAGATTTTCGAGGACGTTTTGTGCCGAACCGGCTACCGCCTGCGCCACTATCCGAGTAGCTTCCTCTTTCTTAAAGCCGTGGGCTACCCCCGCTTGCGCCAGGGCATCAATGAAACGGTAAATCCAGGCCGGGGAGCACCCGGCAAGCGCGGCAAAGGTAGCGAAATGATCTTCGGGTAGCAGCGCGGTTTCACCAATGGCATCAAACATGGCGCGCACTTCGCTGAGGGCTTCTTCACTAACGTATTGGTTGGCAGCAATCCCGGACATGGACTGGTTGATTTGGGCGTTCACATTGGGCATTACCCGCACCACCGGGGTTTGTGCCGGTAAATGCGCTGCGATCGCAGCGATAGGTTTTCCGGCAGCCACTGAGATCACTACCGGTTTTGCGGCGAGGGCATCGCCTAAGTCATCAAGGAGAGGCGCAATCGTATAGGGTTTTACCCCTAGCAGCAGGTATTTTGCCTGCTTAGCGACGGTGGCAGCATCCGGGGCTACGGGGAGGGAAAATTCGTCCTCGAGGGCGCGCATCCGCTCTCGGGTGCGGTTGAACACCAAAATTTCCTCTGGTTGCATTTGACCGGAAGACAGGAGCCCGCGCACGATCGCGCCTCCCATTGCGCCAACCCCGATAACCCCTAACTTGACCATGCATCCTCCTAAAGAAAGTGATTTTTACCAACTGTGCTTATCTTAACGCGGACAAAATTTAAAGAAATTACTAAACCGGCTATGCTGTTGGGAAGTGGCGTTGATCCGGCTATCACCGAGGAGCTTCTGGAAGAACCCTGGATACAGGCAGTAGAACCAGACGGGTAAGCCCGTAACAGCAGTTAATGAGGCCCAGATTTTGGGTGAAGCGGGGTGGTACCGCGGGGCTGGAAAGCCTTCGTCCCGGCAATGGCAGTAACAGCTCGAAATAGGTGAGGTTTAACGTGGGCTACTATCCGCGGCATAAAGATGGCGATGTTTCCGCCAATCCGTCTTTTTCCCAACTAGAGGAACAGACCCTGAAATACTGGAAGCAGAACGACACTTTCCGCAAGTCGATTGCCCAAAGAGAGGCCGGAGACG
>CAMYFZ010000100.1 GCA_947255165.1 uncultured Varibaculum sp. | reverse complement strand
GCGATTTCATGACCGGGGGTGAGGGGGTAGATTACCTCTCCCCACTCCGCGCGTCCGGTGTGAATATCAGAGTGGCAGACCCCGGCATATTTGATCTCGAAGTAGATTTCGGTGGGCCCTGGTTCGCGCCGCTCTAAGGTTACGGGGTGGAAGGGCGAGGTGGCCGAATCCATCGCATAGGCTTTTACCTGGGTCATTACTGCTCCTTGTAAGCGGGAATGTTATTACCCTCCACCATAACCCGCCACCCGACCTAGCGCAGGGGTGGCAAGTAGGAACGGGGGGAATAATTTTTTCTGTCAATACTGTACCAATAGTGGTACGGTATTGACAAAGAAGGAGGGGGTGAATGTTTTGACCTACGCGCACGATTTATGGGAGGTTGCGGCTTATAGCCACGGGGTATTAACCGTTTCGGAGGCGATTTCTGTCGGTGTACCTGCTGTTGAGGTACGAAAATTAGCTTATAGAGGCACGCTGCGTAGCTATGGTAACGGGGTATACGTACATCATGGGGTGCCGCTCACGCGTTTTACCCAGTTCGCCATAGCGGTGGCGCTAGCTGGTAAAGGCGGGTTTTTATGGGGAGATGCGGTCTTTTCTCTTTTGGAACTGGGAGATTTTAATCCGCGTTCGATCCGGGTTGCTACCCGTAGACGGGTACGTAGAAAGTTACCGCAATGGATGCTGCTTACCGATCGCGTTGACATTGTGGAAACAGATATTACTGAGTACTACAATCTGCCATCCACCTCGGTTAATGAGGCACTGACAGATGTTTTTCCCCAACTACCAAATGAAAAATGGCTGGCCTTAGTGCAGGAGTGCTACCGTAAAGATTTTGTTACCGCAAAGGAACTCAAGGCTAAGGAAGTGCTGTATGAGCGGGGTCGTTCCTCCCAAAAACATTGCTCAACTTGAACAACGCCTGCAAGAAGTGTCCGCTGCTCGGGGGATTACGGTTGCGCGCTCCCGGTTAATGCTGTCTACCTTGGTTGTATCCCAGATGCTTCCAGAGTTCACAGTAATAAAAGGTGGTATGGGCATGAAGCTGCGCGCGGGCGAGCCTGGAACTCGCGCGACCTCGGATCTTGATGTTTTTATCTCTGAGCAAACCCGCAGATTCGAAGAAGCGCTGCGCGTTAAGTTGATGAAAGGCTGGGGTTTCGTCCCACCATCAAAAGCACAGCTACACAATAATCCAAACAGCGCGCCCCGAACAGCTTTCACGGGGGCTTTGGTTGCTTTACCAATTCACGACCCTGGGGTGAAGCTCCCTCAGTATTTGGTGCAACCGTACCGGGTTTCATTAAAATTTCTTGGCAAGCAGTGGTCTGCGCTCAAGGTGGAAGTTTCGGCACAAGAGATTGAGACGAGTATTTATTTGGGTACTCGAATAGACAGTGATTTGCATGATTTTAATGCCCGTTTCGGCTTTGGGGCGTTGAAGCCTGTAAGTTTGATTTCCCCTGAAGCTCAGTTCGCACAGAAACTTCATGCGGTTAGTGATCTGACATATTCCAGAGCTCATGATTTGGTGGATCTGCAGGTGCTGTGGCGCATGCAGCTGGACTTGGCAGAACTTAAGCAATTATGTGTACGAACTTTTTCCTGGAGAAAAGCGCAAGCCTGGCCACCTCTACCTTTGCGGGATATGAGCGGTTGGGAAAGTGCATACCTGGAAGCGCGCGCTGAGACTCAGGTCAATGATGCTACGGACATACTGTCGTCACTTTCCGATGCGAGGCAGTGGCTAGAACAAACTATTCGTACCATTGATGGAACTCAATGACCAGGTAATTGGAGTTAAAGTCGGGTCTGAAGACTTGGATGCCTGCAAGTTTTCATAGCAAGCACTGTGCAGTCATGGTTCACCGTCGTAAACAGCAGTAACCATTAAGAACAACTAAATAGCAGTTTGGGTCGCCCCTCAAAAAGGGGCGACCCAAATTTATTGCCTTCCTCGCCTTACGTCCTATTACCTAGTGCAAGGGGTGCCGCAAAGAGAACTGGTACTGCCTATCCATAATCGCTTTTAAGGCCGGATACGCTTGGTTTTGCAGCTCCGCTAGTTCCAGATAGATTTCATGGTTCTTAAGGTTTGGTTCCGAGGTGTCGCCCGAGGCCGCCATCCCTTTCGAAGCCTCCTCAACGGAATCGTAGGCATCAGTTTGCGCCATCGCCATTACCGCAGCCCCCATAGCCGAAATCTCTTCGGTGTCGCAACTGGTGAGAGGGAGCCCGATGCAGTCTGTCATAATCGCGCGCCATAGGGGAGAGCGCTGCCCGCCACCCATTACCCGCACCGATTGCAAAGGTACTCCCGTAGTTTCGGCAAGCGCATGCAGGTTGGTAGCCATGGTCAATGAAATACCTTCCAGAATCGAACGGTAGATTTCCGCTCTCCCATAGGCTCCAGCCAGCCCGATGATGGCGCCGTGAGCAATCGGATCCCAGAAAGGTGACTGCACTGCGTTCCAATAGGGCATGGTTACGAGCCCGCCGCAGCCGGTTGCCACCTCAGAGGCCGCTTTGTCTAGTTCGGGATCTGGACGCCCCTCCAATGCAGGATTGCCCAGTTCGCTGCGGAACCAGCCCGCCAGGTGGGCACCAGAGTTTTGTACGATTTCCAGCACGTACTGTCCGGGAATACCCGCCACATCGGTACGGAAGACGTCGGCTATCTGGTAGCTAGGTGAATGCACCCCGGCTACCAGAGCGGTACCCATATTCAGGTAGGCTTCCTCCATGCCGATAGCTCCGGCACCCAACGCGGCTGCTTGCCCGTCTCCGCAGGCAGCTACCAGTTCAATCGACTGTTTGATTCCCCAGTTGTCTAGCACCGATTTCTGGATCGGGGCGATTATGGAGGCAGCGGGAACCAGATCTGCTAGCTGTTCGCGTTTGATCCCGATTAGATCGAGCAACTCTGCAGAGTAGTCCAATTTTGCAGAATCTAGGAATCCCAGAGAATCGGCAGTCGCCACCGAATCAACCCATTGCCCGGTCAGAGCATGAGTCAGGTAGCCGTGTACCCCCACCACTTTGTGGGCGGCAGCTAGTTTTTCTGGTTCGTGATCCTTTAACCAGGCAATCTTGTATATCGAGGGGGTGGTATCAGGTTGGAAACCAGAAAGTTCATGTACTCGCCGGCTACCAATCTTTTTAACCTGCTCCGCAGCTCTGCCATCAAGCCATAAAATCCCAGGACGAAGAGGCGTGCCTTCCGAATCCACCAGCGCGAATGATTGGCGCTGAATGGTGGCGCATAGATATTTGATGCGGCCGCGATCAGTGTCGCTAAGCTGGGAAACTGCCTGCCCTACCGCCTCATTGGTGCTCTTCCACCAGTCGCGAGGGTCTTGTTCATAAAAGTCCACTCTGGGGGTGGACATTGCGAACTCTACTTTCGCCTCCGAAAGCACTGTCCCGGCGCTATCGACAATTATCGCCTTGGTGCTGGTGGTAGAGGAATCTACCGCGATTACTAAATTGCTCATACTAATTGAACCTCCTCGTTCCAATGTGTATAAAGGTGATTCTACTTGGACCTGTAGGAGAATTGGGCGAATCAGCAGATGAAAGTAGCGCATGGGGGAGGGATCGGATCTTCCTGAGGAATCAGCTGCGTAAGTTCCACGGCCGAGAAATCACCGGAAAACCGGGAGTAAGTATAAAAAAATTATTCCATAAGACATCATTAAGACAGCAAAATGAATTTACTCTGTTGGCAAATTGTATTTCTACTGGTTAGAGCATTTTTATTGGCGGAGGTAGGGGGATTCGAACCCCCGAGGGCTTGCACCCAACCCGCTTTCCAA
>CAMYFZ010000099.1 GCA_947255165.1 uncultured Varibaculum sp. | reverse complement strand
GCGGATGGTTTCCGAACGTGATCGCCTCACCGCCACTGTGGACGGGATAGGTGAGCGCGGGATTGATTCTTTGCAGGCCGCACGAGTTTTAGTAGTAGGCGCCGGCGGTCTGGGCTCTCCAGCTCTTGCCTATTTGAGTGCCGCTGGGGTCGGCACTCTGGGGATTTCTGATCCCGATCGGGTGGAGCAATCGAATCTGCAGCGGCAAGTTATTCATCCCGCTTCTAACTTGGGACAGGTTAAATCGGTATCGGCGGCCGCCACTGTCCATAGCTTGAACCCGAATGTACGGGTGCAGCTAGAACCGAAGATCACTGCTGACAACGCCCGCAGCATTATTAGCGCGTATGACCTGGTAATTGATGCAACCGATAATTTTTCCGCCAAATATCTGCTTGCCGATACTTGCGCCGAGGTGGGCCGCCCCCACCTGTGGGGAACTTTAGTGGCTATGAATTTCCAAATTTCGGTATTCGCCAAAGGACTTACCCTGCGGGACCTATATCCGGCGGAGCCACCTGCTGGAACCACCCCCACTTCCCGGGTAAATGGGGTGCTCGGCGCGGTTTGTGGGCAGGCGGGATCGATTCTGGCAACTGAAGCTATCAAAATGATTGTGGGAGTCGGCGAACCCCTTATCGGAAAACTTTTAATCGTGGACGCGGCCAGCGGGAAATGGAACGTAGTGCATTTTGGGAACGGATCCCAGAAGCAAACAACGGTATCCGGAAAGGATGGGCAACAATGAAAGCGGTAGACGAGTATCTCAAGCAGGTGTTAACCCAGGTGAAGTCCCTTCCTCCCACGCTGATGCCAGTAGCGGAAGCGTTAGGAGCTACTTTAGCGGAAGATGTTTCGGCCCGTTTCCCGGTGCCACCTTTTACTAACTCGGCGATGGACGGGTTTGCGGTGCGCGCCTGCGACCTGCCGGACGTCCTCGAAGAAAACTCCACCCCGGCGACGGGGGCAGATAAAAACCGAGAGGCTGTTGACTCCGCTGCGCAAAATAAAACCCAGTTGCCAAGCGCCCCCGGGGATGACGGAGCACAAAAAACTTTGCCCCTAACTTTGCCAGTCGAAGCCGATATTGCCGCTGGCGACAATGCTGATTATCGCCTTTCGGCCGGACATGCTATGCGGATTATGACCGGTGCCCGCATGCCTGCCGGCGCCGATACCGTGATTAAAGTAGAGGACACCACCCTGCCGGCAGGTCCGCTTGAACTGCCTAAAGAGGTCACGATTGTGCGTTGTCCGCGCGCGGGGGCGAACGTACGCAAGGCGGGCGAGGATGCTGCCATAGGTGATTTGGTTTTGAACGCCGGAACGGTTCTTACTCCCGCCGCGCTTTCCTCTGCAGTTTCTATAGGTTATTCGGAGTTACCGGTTTATCGCCGCCCGCGAGTAGCAGTAATTTCTACGGGGCTAGAGCTGCGCCCGGCGGGAGCGACCCTGAAGGGGGCGCAAATCCCGGACTCGAATTCGGTGCTGTTAGAGGCGCTGCTGCACCGGCAAGACGCAATAGTATCTGGCGTTTATAGCTCCGATGATGAACCCGAAGTCTTTGCGAAAACCTTGCAGCAGGCAGCCCAGGGCGCGGATTTGATTGTAACCACCGGCGGAGTGAGCGCTGGCGCCTATGATGTGGTGAAACAAGTTGGCTTATCGGGCGGTTTAGCTTTTACCAAAGTTGCGATGCAGCCCGGTAAACCGCAAGGTTTTGGCACGATTCCGGCTCCTGATGGGGCCGCGGTTTATGTGGCAACTTTGCCCGGTAATCCGGTCAGCGTGTTTGTATCTTTCCATGTATTTGTACGCCCCATCCTGGCCGCTTTAGCCGGGAAGGAGGGACGCGCCGCGCTCCAGACTCGCGCCGCCACCACTACCGTGGCGTGGAAGTCACCTGCCGGTAAACGCCAATTCGTGCCCGTTCATTTAACTGAGGCGCAGCGCGTGGGCGATACCCCCACCATTACCCCTACTCACCGTTTGGGGGCGCGTTCGCATTTCGTGGCTTCCCTGCATCAAGCAAATGCGCTGGCAATCGTGCCAGAGGACGTAACTCAGGTAGATCAATGGAGCCTAGTGGATGTGTTGCCCTGCTAGGGACACATTGACTTGCCTCATCCAGCGGTTCGGGCATCAGGAAAGAAGGAACAGTTATGGAAGACCAAGACGCACAGCATTTACCCCACTTAAACGCAGCTGGTCAGGCCCATATGGTGGATATTACCGGCAAGCAGCCCACCGTGCGCCAGGCGCGGGCGCGCGCCTTTGTGCAGTGCTCGCCGAAGATTATGGCGGCCCTACGCGCGGGAGAGGTTCCGAAAGGAGATGCCTTGGCAGTAGCGCGCATCGGGGGGATTGCCGCCGCCAAACGGACCCCGATGCTGCTGCCCTTAGCGCATCCGATTGGGGTGCATTACTGCGCAGTAGATATTCAACTGGCTGAGGAAGGCGTGGAAATTCTTGCCACCTGCCGGACTGCTGACCGCACCGGAATCGAGATGGAGGCCCTTACCGCTGCCTCCGTCGCCGCTTTAAACCTGATCGACATGGTGAAAGGGGTAGACAAAATGGTCTCTATCCGCGAGTGCTACGTTTTGGAAAAACGAGGAGGACGCTCCGGCACTTGGGTGCGTCCCGGATGCGCACCGGAAGCTGCAGATAGGGAAGTTAATCATGGTTAGTTCCCCGCAGTACCTAAATGGAGTAATCGTGTTGGCGGGCGGGACCGGCAAACGCCTCGGAGGACGCAGTAAACCCGATCTACTGATTGCCGGAGATCGCCTCATCAGTTGGACGCTATCTTTTTTGCCGGCAGTTCCCACCGTAGTGGTGGCTCCCGGCGAAGTTGAGGTTCCCGAGGGAGTCTTTCTCACGATGGAGGAACCCCCCGGCTCGGGACCTGCCGCAGGAATCGCTGCTGGCTGGCGCCGGTTAGCTAACTCTTTCGTGTTTTCTCCCTCCGACATTATCGGGGTTTGCCCGGTAGATGCTCCGCTTTCCGGTTTTGCTTTGCGCCAGCTGGCGCGGCAGCTACAGGAAACCAACGAGGACGCTGCTGAGAAACAAAAAATACTTTTAGGCCAGGTGGGAGAAGTTACCCAATATGTTCTCGGGGCATTTACCGTACGGGCGCTAATGGAGATGGCGCGCGCAAATCCCCTTAATCGCTCGGTACGCGGGGTTTTGGGTGAAATCGGCTTTGCCACCCGCAAGATTTCCCCCGATTATGCCCGCGACGTGGATACGCCGGCAGATATCGCCCCGGTAACCGAGTTACTACGTATCTCCCGCTAGCTAGGCGAGGGCACCGGGTCAGGTCGGGCGAGGGAGTAGATTGCTCCTCCTGCCCAAGAATTTGGAAAACGTAGCGGCGTTTTCCAAATTCTTATGCCCACCGCACCCGCTCGGAGCAACCTACTCCCTCGCTACAGCTTGTTATCCCTTGTCTTAGCCGCGACCTCTACGCGGGAGCACCAACTCCAGAATAGGAGCGGGCGAAACTTTTATCCGAGTCGGCTAGGCGGGCGCAAAACTCGAAAAATGACTTGGTCATTTTTCGAGTTTTTGGGCAGGAGGAAAAAGTTTTGCCCGCTCCGGAAAAAGCAGGTCTCCAGCTGCTACTCCAGGGGGAAGGCTACGGGATCTAACTGCTCTAAAAGGTGGGGCAAGAGGGGGCCGAGGACGCTAATGGTGTCGCGTACTCCTCCTCGGGAGCCGGGCGCATTGGCCACGATCGCACCCGCGGCGCCACGCGCAGTAATTCCGACTAGGGCACGCGAAAGCGAAGAGAGCGGGGTAGCTTTTAGACCCTGCTGACAGATTTGCCAAGCAATCGCATCCAGGC
>CAMYFZ010000098.1 GCA_947255165.1 uncultured Varibaculum sp. | reverse complement strand
GCGGGAGCGGAGCTGGCGGTTGGTGGCAGCGGTCGCGATAGCAGCGCGGGGATCCTCTGGCCAAGGATGCTTGCGGTATCTACCCCGCATCTCCGCTCGTACCTGCGGATACACCTGATCCCAGAAGTGATCCAAGTCAGTGACTAACGCCAGCGGCCGCCCCGCAGGCGAGAGCATTTCCATGGCCAGGTTAACTTTTCCTTTCAGGATTTTAGGTGCGGATTGCAGACCAAAGAATTCTTGCAGTTTCGCCTGCACCCGGGGCGGGCCGCTAACGATATCGTCTGGATAGCTGATGGCGACGCGCCTGCCCGAAGGGAGTAAAAACTCGTTGGGTGCCTCGCGTTCGAGAGCACGCCGAGCTTCATAGTCGAGGATGCCATCCAACCAGGTTGTGACCGGGGCGTTGGTGGCGTTTTTTCCGTCTGCAAAGTAACCCACCAGTACCAGCCAAAAGCGGGGATTATCTCGTAAATCCTGGTCGCTAACTGCGGGAATATCCGGCAAATAGTGCGATCCCCAGCGCAGGCGGGCGCGCAAGCGATGGGCTTTAGGGCTCCAAGACAGAAAATCTAGTCCCACCCGCTGATATTCGCTTTCGAGGACGCGTTCGGGTTCTCGGATTTTGGCGCGCTGACGCTGCAGGGGGATTTCCCCTAAACTCTTTTGTTGCCAAGCGTAGATTTTTCCTTCTCGAAACTCTTCAAGATGTCTTCCTTGCAGTAGATGACTTCCCAGCTCAAAGGCTAGTTCCTCAGTTAAGGGTGCGGCTAGGCGAATTAGATCATCTCCGCCGGCACGCGCTCCAATTTCCGCAATCGCCAACCATTTGCTGGTGGATAAAGAACTGTTATTTTCTAGGCGAGCTGCTCCCGAACCAGATAGTTGATAGACCCCTTCTTTACCGGCTACCCGACCTATTTGGTCAGGATATGCCATCCCCACCACTAATCCGGCGCTTAAATCCGCTGCAACTTTTTCCAAGGATACTGGCGGTTTCTCAGCTTTGCCACTCGCAGCGTTTTGCCCCCGCTGCCCTGCGCTATCCAGGAGCGAATCAGAGATACCGACACTACCAGCATCGATATCTTGATAACGCCGTGCCAATTTTTCAAATCGGTTGCGCTCGGCGCGGTAAGTTCGATCTCCTTGGCGTTCCGCGCGGCGAATAGCTGCCCATAAGTCACCATCTGAGCTGCGTAAATCTGCCTGCAAAGCCGCGACCACCTGGGCGGCGCGGCGCTGACCCACTAAGCGCGCCCCCAAAATCAGGGCACGCGCCAGGCGGGGATGGGCTGGAATTTGAACCAGGTGGCGTCCAAAAGCGGTAATTCGGCAATCAACATCGAGGGCGCCAAGTGCCTGTAAATCCTTCTCCGCCTGCTGCCAGGCAGCAGGCGGAGGGGCAGTTGGCAGTGCCAGAACTTCCAGGTCGGTTTGCCCCCAATCCGCCAATTGCAAATAGGTCTGGGCAAGGTCACTCCGCAATATTTCCGGCTGGCTATCGGGTTCCATGCGCGCATAAGTCAGCTGGTCATAGGCGCGAATCACATATCCGGGTCCCAGCCTCGCGGCGCGTCCTGCGCGTTGAGTGGCAGTGGCCCGCGAGCAGCTCAAGGTGCTCAGTCCTCCGGCATTTCCGCGCAGCCGGCGGCGAGGAACCCGCGATAATCCGCTGTCAATCACTTGGCGAACCCCGGGGACCGTCAGCGCCGATTCAGCCACCGAGGTGGCCACAATAATCCGCCCCTCGCCCGCCTCTAGGGGGTTGTCAGCAACCGAAAATGCGCCCTCAGAAAGCACTTTTGACTGCTCGCGCGGAGATAGCTGCCCATGTAAGGTCATTATTCGTTCCGGGTGACGAGCTCGCAAACGCACGGCACTGGCAATCGCCTCTACATCCGCGATTGCGGGGGCAAACACCAAAGTGTCAGCGTTAATGCGATGTTTTAGTGCCAAATCGGCCAAATAGTCGCGGAATTCCCAGGACGTTCCCCGCTCGCTGATCCGTCGCACCCGCAACGGTGGCGGCGCGAATACCTCTTGCAGAGGAAAAAGTTTTCCTTCCGCTTCCAGCACCGGGGTATCCTCACCCAAGACCTTCCGGAAGAGCTCGCTATCTAAAGTCGCAGACATCACCACTATCCGCAGCTCCGGGCGCAGTTGCTGCACCTCGAAGAGCAGGGCTAATAAAATATCGGTGTCTAAAGACCGCTCATGAACCTCATCGATAATCACCGTACCGATACCCGAAAGTTCCGGATCCACCAGCAGACGCCGCAAAAACAGTCCAGCAGTCGCAAAATCCAGGCGAGTATCGCGCCTGCGAGTAGATTCTCCTCGTACCGAAAACGCCACTTTAGCAGCCAGGTTATCCTGATTTTGAGGTAGCAGGGTCTGCAGGTAACTGGCAGCAGCTCGGGCAGCGATCCGGCGGGGCTCGGTAACTACAATTCCCGCCGCTTCCTCGTGATTTTTAGCCCGCGCGTCCTCTAACGCCCAGCAAAAGGGAGGAACCAAAGTGGTTTTCCCCGACCCGGGCTCGGCAGTAACGATCGCTTTCCCTACGGTTTCAAGGGCGACTTTCAGATCCGGCAGAATCTTCGCTGCCGGAAGCTCAGGGGCAAGAGCGCGTGCCTGGGAAAGCGTAAACATGCTTCTATTGTGCACCGAGGCAGATAAAAGCGAATACTTCCGGCAGCGGGACGGCTGAATAGGAAAATAAACGCAAAATAAGCACAATAGGCTCATGGGGTATTACTGGTCACGCAGGCGCCGCCGACGCCGAGGGAGGGGGTCCTGGGGAAACCGGATCATCGCTACCCTGATTATCGCTCTGTTAGCCTGGGCTTTTATTCCCGGTTTAGGTCCGGATCTAGCGGGACTTTCCCAAAAAGGCATCCCTAAAGCAGGACTACCCAATTGGGGGAAAAGCGCGGATCAGATCCTCTCCGAATCGGTGCAAACTGACTTGGTAAAAGCAGTCGCGAACCTACCCGAGGGCGAGTGGGAAAGCGCCGCCCCCTATCAGCGTTCCCAATTCGGAATCCGTTGGGCAGATGTTGACCGCAACGGTTGCGACACTAGAAACGATATTTTACGGCGTGATCTCTCTAAGGTGCAGACCAAAGCGGGAACTCGGGGCTGCGTGGTGCTATCCGGAGAATTTACTGAGCCTTACACGGGGCGTTTCCAACAATTTCGCAAAGGCGCAGATACTTCCAGCAAAATCCAGATTGACCACGTGGTGGCGCTATCTAATGCCTGGAAAACTGGGGCCAGCAGGTGGGATACCAAAACTCGCGAACAGTTTGCCAATGATCCGTTGAATCTGCTGGCAGTTGACGGACCCGCAAATCAAAACAAAGAAGATAAGGATGCCGCTAGTTGGCTACCCCCTAATCAGGGGTTTCATTGCCAATATGTGGCTTTACAGACTGCGATTAAACAAAAGTGGCGGCTGTGGGTTACTCCGGAGGAAAAGCGGGCGATGGCGACAGTGGCGGCGTCCTGCCCCACGCGGCCCATCCCCGCTGGTTAAATCACTACTCCGCGCGCGCTGACAGCTGTACCCAAAGAGCCGGTTTTTCCTCCTGCGCCCCTACCCATCGGATCCGAGCCTGGCTCGGTAAAAGCACTCCAGCTATTTCGGCGCGTAGGGGTGGGTTTTTCCTCCTGCCCAAGAATTCGAAAAATGCCTAAGCATTTTTCGAATTCTTATGCCCACCGCGCCTGCTCGGATAAAACCCACCCCTACGCGCCCACCGCACCCACTCGGATAAAACCGGCTCCTGCGGGTATCGAAACTCGCATACCCTGCGAAAATAATTTTTCGTACGCCCCAACCACCGGACCTGCC
>CAMYFZ010000097.1 GCA_947255165.1 uncultured Varibaculum sp. | reverse complement strand
ACCGCTTCCGGGGTGCAACTTGACGGCGAGTTCGCGGGTGATGCCGGGATTATCGGGACTACTAATAGTCAGTTGCATCCGTCCTTTATGGGTAGGCTGTACCGGTTAGAAAGTGGCAAACATTTAGCTGCCGACAGGCGCGGCGCCCTGATTCACCGAGAGTTTGCCCAGCGCAATGGTTTGCGTGTTGGTAGTCAACTGCGCTTGAACGCTGACGGAAGCGCACTAACCGTGCCGGTAGTGGGGATTTTCAGCGGAAAAACCGAGAATCCGGGAGGGCTACCTGCCGGGGCTTCCGAGAATCAGATTTTTACGGACCTAAAAAGCAGTCAGCTCTTGGGAGGAAAAGAACTGACCACCGCTAGGTACTTTACCGGGGACGCCACCGCGCTACCGGCGGCCTTGCGCGGGGCTAAACAGGCAGATCCGCAACTGAGTTTCGATTCTAATGCCGCCCAATTCGCGGGAGTGCTGGCTACCCTTTCGGGGGTAAATAAGCTGCTCACTGCGCTAGCCGTGGGAGTGGGAGGAGCCGGGCTAGCCGCCCTCGCCCTGATAATGATCTTTTGGATTCGCGGACGCACCCGCGAAATCGGAGTGCTACTGGCGGTAGGGAAAACCAAGGCGAATATTTTGGGGCAACTCGCCTTGGAGAGCGCTTTGTTGGCACTAGTCGGTAGCGTTATCGGTACCGCTTTGGGGTACTTGCTATCAGGCAAGGTATCTGCCTTGGTCTTTGCCAAGTCCGCCAGTCCGTCTTTAACCGCCCTGTCTGCGAGCGGGAGCGCCGGGAGTATCCTGGCCGCCCTCGTCCTCGGATATGTGATTACTTTCGCGGCGCTACTTCTAGCGACCGCTCCCCTGCTTCGTCAAACCCCGCGAGCTATTCTCGCAAAAATTAGTTAGGAAAGATTATGAGTATTTTGCAGTTAGATCACCTTGAATATGTGTATCCGGGAACCAGCACCCAGATTCTGTCGGATGTGTGCACCGACTTCGAGATCGGGAAGTTTTATGCGATTGTTGGCGCCTCCGGAGCTGGCAAATCCACGTTGTTGAACCTGCTGGCAGGATTAGATAAGCCCACGTCCGGGGCGGTGCGCTTTGATGGTACCGATATTGCGGAAACTGGCTGGGCTCAGCACCGCAAAAAGCAGATTTCTCTGGTTTTCCAAAACTATAACCTGATTGATTATTTGACTCCGCTGGAGAATCTGCGGCTGGTGAACGGGAAAGCCGGGATTGATACTTTGAGTCAGTTGGGACTGTCTGAGAAGGAGGCGCGGCGCAGCGTCATGGCGCTTTCGGGAGGTCAGCAGCAGCGAGTAGCTATCGGGAGGGCGCTGGTTTCGGGGGCTCCGATTATTTTGGCGGATGAACCTACCGGAAACCTAGATGAGGATACCGCCCGCGAAGTAATCGAGATTCTGCAGCGAGCCGCCCATGAACAGGACAAATGCGTGATCGTGGTAACTCATTCGCGCCAACTCGCCCGCAGCGCCGACGTTACTTTACGCCTAAATCGCCGCAAGCTAGTCGCGGCGTAGTCCGCCAATGGTCGGGCGTTTGCCTGCCGGAGCCTCGCTTTCCCATGACTGCGCGTACCCGCGTTTACATCCCGTAATCCCACTGACGCGCGTGTTTCGATGCCTCACTGTGTAGTGAAACCGGGAAAACATTGCTGTTAAAGTTACGAAAGGGCAAGACTTTATTGTTGGATTAAGGGCGATAAACTGCGAAAAGAAACGCGCTGCACTTGAGGAAGTGATCAAAGGTGACGAAGGGGTTATTTGTAGGTCTCGCAACCTTAGATGTTATCCAGTTAGTGGAAAAGCTCCCTGCAGAAAATGAAAAAATCAGAGCCCTCGATTTCGCGTTTGCCGCGGGGGGACCTGCCACTAATGCCGCGGTGGCCTTCGTGCACGGATATTCAAAGTTAGGACAAGGCTTAGAAAATAGCGACGATGCGGTTCTAGTAACCCGGATATCAAATGACGGAATCGGTGGTCTAATTCGCGAAGACCTCGAAAAACATCATGTCTACGTTAAGGCATCTACGCTACCTGGAAACACGCCCTCGACCGCGGCCACTATTTTGGTAACTCAATCGACCGGCGATAGGGCGGTAGTTTCTGCTACTGACCAGCGAAAAATTGCCCCTGATTCTAGCGAGCTTGCTATCGAGGTCGCGGATTTCGACATTGTGGAAACCGATGGTTACGAAACCGATCTCACCCTTGAGGTGCTCAAACGCGCTCGAAGTGCGGGAATAACTACCGTTTTAGATGGAGGGAGCGTAAAGAGCTACACCGAGGAACTGTTACCTTTTATCGATGTTGCCATTGTTTCGGAGCCATTTGCCGCAGGTAGCAGATCCGTAGAACTTTTCGCTTATCTAGCAAAATTTGGGATCAAATATTCAGCGATTACTCGAGGTAGCAAAGAGATCATCTATTCGGCGGATGGAGTTACCGGAACCATAAAAACCTGCCAAGCACCGGTCATCGATACTCTCGGGGCCGGGGACTTCTTTCATGGAGGTTTCGTTAAAGCTCTGGGCAGGCAAGAACTTTCTGCTGATACTTTCTTAGCTGCGCTTTCCAAAGCGAGCCGGATCGCAGCTTTATCGATTCAATCCTTCGGAACTCGTAAATGGCTGGCCGAAAACTAGCTTTTCTCTGCCCTAATCTCGAAAAGTAATCTGATTAGGGCATCGGCCTGGGGCTTGGTTCTTTCAACGATATTTTTATTGGGGGAATCAACTTCATTGACCCATTTAACCGCGAGCTCTTCAGAGCGTCCCCCAGCCATTTGCCGAGCAATGAGCCGATCTCGAAGTAATGAAACATCAGTATCCAAATACCAGAGGATATCCAGCATTTCCCGAACATTTTCCCAACCACCATTATTGGCGGCCAGATAGTTTCCTTCAGTGACAACGACCTGAACATCTGGCTTAATTTCTATAGCAGCCGCAATCGGCTCGTGCAGCGTGCGCGAATAGGTAGGGACGAAAAGAGAATAGTCTACTATTTCCCGCAACCGTTGCAGCACATTGAGATATCCATTTACATCAAATGTTTCCGGAGCGCCTTTACGATCTAGTAGTTGCTTTTGCCGCAATATCTCATTTGAAAAATGAAATCCATCCATAGGCAAATATGCACTAGGAATGTTTAACACTTCCGTTAAATAATCAACAAGTTTCTGCGCCAACGTAGATTTTCCAGCGCCAGGAGCTCCGGCAATACCGACAATGTTGCGACCGGGGCGCAACTGGCGGTATAGATCTCGCGCGAGATATTCCAGGCATTCAAATTCATAAATCTTCACTCGAAATCCCCCTCAAAGAATTTTACTTCTTTGATATTACTGGCGTCGTAAGGGTCACGGCCGGTATGAGATACGAGAGGCACACGCTATTGAACATTACTTTGAGAATCGGTTACGTTCCCTTTTGGTAAATACTGCAAAGCCCCCTTTCCTAAACCTTTGCATCGCAGGTCACGGGGTCCCCGGAGTGCTTTTACCGAGCCAGACCCGCAACGCACTTTTAAACCACTGGCGCGGGCGAACGCTCAACCCGCGTTCGCTACCTCCCCGCGCCAGCCCTCACGGGTTCGAATCCCCTTGACTCAAAACACTGATGCCCCGGCACAAGGCCGGGGCATCAGTGTTTGTGGAGCTAGCGGGACTCGAACCCGCGACCCTCTGCTTGCAAAGCAGATGCGCTACCAGCTGCGCCATAGCCCCTTCGAGCCGGAAAACCGCTTACAGGTACTTCCAAACTCCAGGATCATTGCGTAAGTCATTTGCCGCATTCAGTGCCCAGGCAATAATCACCCCGATAAACAGCAGTTTTAAGATCTTTTTCAAATCTACCTACCTGGTTGATTGCTGAAACAAACTTCCCTCGCAGTGGGCCTAGCTGGGCTCGAACCAGCGACCTCAGTCTTATCAGGACTGCGCTCTAACCAACTGAGCTA
>CAMYFZ010000096.1 GCA_947255165.1 uncultured Varibaculum sp. | reverse complement strand
CCGGCTCTACTTGCGGAATCACGCCCGGATTTAGACAGCCTACAGTTATTAGCCCCTGCACTCCGAGCAGCCAGCATAATAATGGATTACATATACTCAATAATGAAGTAAACTAATAATAGCTACAAAAAAGGAGGATACATAATGAAACCAACAACATCAAATGTTAATTTTAAGCTCGATACTGATGTGAAAGAGTCGATGGAAGATGCTTGTAAAGCTATGGGGTTGACTCTTACCGCCGCCTTTACGATTTTTGCAAAAAAAGTTGGGACTGAAAGACGTATCCCCTTCGAAGTAGCGGCGCCAGTATCCGATTACGCGCGCGCTTTACATCGAGATTCGGCAGCCTACCGCGCAGGACAACTCGATACCGTTAGCCTAGAAGAGATGATGGCTCGCTATGGTATGGAAAATTGATTTCACCCGGCGCGCAGAAAAGACTCTTAGTAAAATTGACGCCACCTCCGCTAAGCGAATCCTAAAAGAACTCCACACCGTTAGCCAGCTAGATAACCCCCGCTCAAAAGGTAGAGCCCTAAAAGGTGAACTAACCGACTACTGGCGTTACCGCGTGGGAAACTACCGGGCTATCTGCGACATCGTCGAGTCACAGATGCTGATCCTAGCGATAGATTTAGGGCACCGCCGCGATATCCATGAAAGATGAAAGACTGAAGTAACTTACAGCGACAAAGCCTCTTCCAATAAGCATCATCGGCGATTATCTTCCACTGACGTTCGACCGTACTACCCAAGGAAAAACAGGCGAAGAAGGCTATTTAATCTTTAGGTCGCGAAGTAAGATAGCAATATGATAATCACGACTAATCCGATTGCAACGACTGCTCCGTCACTAGAGCGGCTTCGTGCTGCCGATGATGACGTACGTGATGTTATCAAGCACCATAAAGGCACAGGAAGATACTGGGTTTTTGGTTCGGTTGCCAGGGACGAAGCAACCAAAGATTCGGATTACGACTTGTTGGTGGAGTTCCTTCCGGGTGCGAGCTACTTCAACTTGGCAGCTTTAGAAATTGAGCTAAGCAATCTGCTCCACAACCCGGTTGAGATTATGCCGAGCTCTTCTAAAGGGTACGCGGCAGACCACGCACGTTCCCAGGCAATCGCGGTAAATCATGACCCCAACTCCTGATCCAAAAGTTGTGGCTAAAGCACTTGCCGAGCTCGCTGAGGCGGTGAAGCATGTCATCAGCCAGGGAAGAGAGCTTTTCTTGTCGGATTCTTCCGAAGCGGAACTCCTCTACCTTGCCTCTTGTCAGATAATTATTCGGCTACAAGCAATGCTTGAAGACCTTCCGGCTGAAACCGTGGCTTGATGCACAGATCTACCGTTAGCCGAAGTTCGTGGTATGCGTAACCGCATGGCGCACGGCTACCTTGACATTGACAAGTCAATGCTGTGGGAGACGATGTCACACGAGATAATTCCATTAATCGAGAACGTAGTTGGCAGGATTGAAGACTAATCAGTTTTCACGCTTCACGAACATTTTGAATAACCACATTATCGGCCCTCAACCGGGAACACTTAGGTAATAAAGGTATTCTTAAAGCTATTAATTTCACGCAAAATTAATGCTATTGTAGACACGCAGTAATGGCAGTTGCATGAAAAGAGGTGTTGCAAGTGGCTAACATTTCGTTCCGAACTGATGACCAGACAAAATCTCAGGCAGCGGAGCTGTTCCGCGACCTGGGGTTAGATATGAGCACTGCAATCAACATGTTTTTGAGGCAGTCAATTGCCAGCAACGGCATTCCGTTCACACCGCGCCGGGAAAATTCAGCTAACCTACGCGCTCGCACTGAAGCCGAATCCTGCACCGGAGCTTCCTTTGATAATGTAGCTGAGTTAATGGCAGATCTTAATGAAGCTGACTAGAGTCTTTCGCACTTCTTTCATCTGAGTCAGGTGCAGAACGTTTGAATCGGTAGCACAAAACATAACAGGTAATAGCGAGGGCAAAAGTAGAAAGAATATTAGCTAAACCAGTAATAACGCTGACTGCACCGCAGAACAGTAGTACCGCGAAAACTCCACTGCACCCCGCTAAGCAGCAACCAATAACCCAGTACAGATTGGGATTCTCGTACCACCGCATAACCGTTCCCCCCCCCCAACTCTATTCACCAGAAAGCTTATGCTTCACATTGCGCTGCTTCGATAACATCCCGACCACTTACATAGGTTTTACCTTCACCGCGCGCGATCATCTGCTCGGTTTCACGAATAGCTTCCAGACTCTCGGCATTAGGTCGCCGGTAATCGAAGGATAGCGGGATGGACTCAGTGTTCACTATTTCAGTGAAAAATGCGCGGATCACCGACGACAAATCAAGACCGTAGTTCTCCACCACTTTCGCTGTTTCTTCTTTTAACCCGCTATCAATTCTGACAGTTAAAGTGCTAGCTCCCATCAGCCCCTCCTTCCGACATTTGCACTTACATTTTAAAATAGCTGTCAGTACAAATTCAAGAGCTTTCCCTTGCTTCCCTTACGGAATCACCGCCAAGAATTGCACATGCCGGCAAAGGCCAGAAAAATATGGCTCGCTATGGCACGGAAAAAATGATTTGGGACACCGCCGCGATATCTATGAAAGATGAAAACTATAGCAAGCGCTAGTGAATATAAATTTTTCTACCTTGCCAGTGGTTGATCAGCCACCTGTCATGGCTTGCTACAATTAACGTCCCCTCCCAATCATGCAAGGCTTCTTCCAGCGCTTCCATCGCCTCCAAGTCTAGGTAGTTGGTGGGCTCATCAATTATCAGCAAGGCGGGAGAGGTGGCCAGCGCTAACGCAATTTGGGCTCGCCGCTGGTTTCCGGCCGACAGCTCCGGGATGGGCTTAGTCCACAGGGAAGGATGGAGGACGCCTTTGCCGGCCTCGCCAATACCGTTTTCCCAAATGGGGCTAGTGAATCCGGGGTCGCCCTCCTGAGGAAGCTGCTGAGGTACCAGCCCGACCCTCCGCTCGCCGGTGATTGTGCCGCTACTTTGCGCGCCCTCGGGTGGCTGCCCGCGATAGATCCAATTCAATAAGGTAGATTTTCCAGAGCCATTAGCACCGGTGACCAGCAGATGCTCTCCGTAGGAAAGATCAAAACTGACCGGCGCCAGCCGTCCGGCAACTGTGGCACGACGGGCAGCCACCGCGATTCCGCTACTTGCAGCGGGTTGATTGAGCTCAAAAGCCAGGTCATAGCTACGAGGTCTACGCACTTCCTGGTTGCTAAGACGCTCGCCTCGCATATCGTCATTTCGCATTCGGCGCTGCGCGGTGGCAGCAGCGCGATCGGAAAAAAACTTCTTGGCTTTCCCCTCAGCGCTCGCCAGGCGTACGCCCCCGCGAGCTATCTTGCTAGCTTCCTGGCGATGTTTTCTCAGTAACCGTTTCTCGGCTTGTTGCGCGGTATGCAACTCCCGGTACTTACGGCGGGCATTCGTTTTTTCGGCTAAATATTTCGAGTAGGCGCCCGCGCAGCGATAAAGACCAGTAACCTGACTACTACCAGTAGCTTTAGCTAGTTCATTCCATAGTGCTACGTCCATATCGTAAATAACCGTGGCAGTGTCCTCGATAAACGCCCGGTCGTGACTCGACATCAAAACCGCGCCTCTCCACTTATTAACGGTTTCTACTAGAAAATCGATCGCACGAGCGTCTAAATGGTTGGTGGGTTCATCCAAAATCAACACCTCCGGCTTCATGATTAGCGTGACCGCCAGTTGCAGCCTCCCCCGCTCCCCCGGGGACATACTGCTTAAACTGCGGTCACGTCCTGATCCTGTGAGCGTCCTCAAGCCCAGCCTCGCCAGAACTTCACTGAGCCGTATCTCGAGCGACCAAATATCAAAACAGCTCATTAAGGCAAGCAGCCGGTCATAACGCTGTTCCGCATGGACAGCACTAACTCCCTGGCTAATTTGATTGGTTGCGTCCTGAAACTGGGTAGCGA
>CAMYFZ010000095.1 GCA_947255165.1 uncultured Varibaculum sp. | reverse complement strand
TAATAAAGTTCTCTACCGAACTAAACACGTTCATCGAGTTCAACAGCAACCAAACTAGCAAACCCGCCAGCACCATCGCGATTCCCAGCGCCACCGACAGCAGGAAGGAAACTTTCATTACCGTCCAGGGGTCAATCCGGGAAACCACCAAGGAGATTTGGCGGGGTTGATACTCACCAATCTTCTTTGCTGAGGATGCGCTGGCGGCTTCCGCCTGCCCCACCTTCGTAACAGTATCGGATTTTTCCGGCACCTGGGGAATCGCAGAGCTGCTGCCACCCTTCGAATCCGCCTTACGCGCGTTTTCTTTTTCGCCGCCCAGATCCTGTGATTCACCCTCCGGGGAGAGATCATCAGCTACCTGCTCTGAGCGAGCCTTATCTTGATCTTTACCATCAGTTGTCATTGGTCAGCCTCTCACTAGAGCTCAGTTGTTTCGGTTTCTAAAGCGGCCACTTCTTGATCGAGTTCCTCGTCCGTAGCCTCTGACGATTCATCATCATCTGACTTCTCATTATTTAACGCCACAGCCAAAACCGCATCCCCTTCAGCCGGGCGAGTGAAAATTACTCCCTGCGTATTACGTCCGGTACGGGGAACCTCGTCTACCCGGGAACGTTGTACTTTCCCGGACTGCATAATCACCATGACCTCATCATCGTCATTAACAATCAAGGCTCCCACCAGGCCGCCACGCTCAGCCACCAGATTAGCGACCTTAATCCCCAGGCCGCCGCGTCCTTGCACCCGGTATTCCTCTACCGATGTGCGTTTCGCGTATCCACCCTCGGTCACTACCAAAAGGTCACTATCAGGACGGATAACTGTCATCGCCAATAGGTGATCCCCCTCGCGGAACTTCATGCCCCGCACCCCGGAGGTGGCGCGACCAGTAGGACGCAGAGCCTCGTCAGTGGCTAAGAAGCGCAGCGACTGTCCCTTATGGGAAACCAATAGCAGCTCATCATCACCATTTACCAGTTCCGCAGAAACCACTTCATCAGCGGCACCATCAGGCATTTCCCGCAAGTTAATCGCAATCAACCCGCCGGTACGATTGGAATCATATTCGGTAAAGCGAGTCTTTTTCACCAGACCTGAGCGGGTAGCCAGCGCCAAATACTCGGCATCATCATAAGAACTAAACGCCAAAACCTGGGCGATTTTTTCTTCTGGTTGGAACGCCAACAGGTTTGCGACGTGCTGCCCCTTAGAGTCGCGTCCTCCCTCGGGCAGTTCATAGGCTTTCGCCCGGTAAACCCGACCCTTATTAGTAAAGAACGCTAACCAGTGATGGGTGGTGGTGGTAAAGAAGTGATCCACCACGTCATCTTCGCGTAGCTGCGCACCCTTGATACCCTTGCCGCCGCGCTTTTGGCTGCGGTATTGATCCAGGCGGGTGCGTTTGACATACCCGGAATGGGTAATGGTGACCACCACGTCCTGTTCTTCAATCAGGTCTTCCATCGACATTTCCCCGGCGAACGGCATAATCTTGGTGCGCCGCTCATCACCATACTTATCGACGATCTCGCCCAGTTCGGTGGAAATAATTCCCCGCTGCCGCTCCGGACGAGCCAAGATATCTTGTAGATCCTTTACCCGCGCCTCTAACTCGGTGTGTTCATCGAGAATCTTTTGCCTCTCGAGGGCGGCTAAGCGGCGCAGCTGCAAAGCCAGAATCGCATCCGCTTGGACTTCATCTACCCCGAGCAGCTCCATCAGGGCGCTGCGCGCTTCATCAACTGTGGGTGATTTACGGATAGTAGCAATCACCGCATCCAAGGCATCCAGCGCCATCAGGTAGCCTTGCAAAATATGGAGGCGATCTTGCGCCCGCTTCAAGCGGAAATTGGTGCGGCGCACGATTACTTCAAGCTGATGGGTAATCCAGTTAGAAATAAACCCATCGATAGAAAGCGTCCGCGGAACCCCATCTACCAGAGCCAACATATTGGCGGGGAAGGAATCCTGCAACTGGGTACGCTTATAGAGGTTATTCAAAACCACCTTGGGAACCGCGTCCCGCTTGAGCACAATCACCAGGCGCTGCCCGGAGCGGTCCGAGGATTCGTCGCGGATATCCGCAATCCCCTCGATCTGCCCGTCTTTCACCAGTCCAGCGATTTTTGCCGCCAGATTATCCGGATTGACCTGGTAGGGAAGCTCGGTAACCACCAGGCAGACCCGGGAGTTGATTTCCTCTACGTTGACTATTGCTCGCTGCACAATGGAACCGCGACCGGTGCGATATGCCTGTTCAATCCCTTTACGCCCCAAAATAGTGGCGCCCGTGGGAAAATCCGGTCCCTTAATCCGTTCGATCAGGGCTTCCATTAATTCTTCGCGCGAAGCCTCGGGATGCGCTAGCGCCCACTGCACCCCGTCAGCAACTTCCCGCATATTGTGGGGCGGAATCCGGGTAGCCATCCCCACTGCGATTCCCTCTGAGCCGTTAAGCAGCAGGTAGGGCAGGCGGGCAGGCAAAACCGTGGGTTCTTGGGTGCGCCCATCATAGTTGTCCATAAAATCAACGGTGTCTTCATCGATATCGCGCACCATTTCCATCGACAAAGGCGCCATTTTACATTCCGTATAACGCGGAGCGGCCGGCCCCAGGTTACCGGGCGATCCAAAGTTACCTTGACCAGCCACCATCGGGTAACGCATCGACCAGGGCTGCACCAGGCGTGCCAAGGCGTCGTAAACCGCGGCGTCACCGTGGGGGTGGAAATGCCCCATTACATCGCCGACTACGCGCATACATTTGGAGAACCCGGCGTTGGGGCGGTAGCCACCGTCATACATGGCATACAGAATCCGCCGGTGTACCGGCTTCAAACCATCCCGCACCTCGGGCAGGGCACGCCCTACGATCACGCTCATCGCATAATCCAGATAGGAACGCTGCATCTCGGTTTCTAGGTCAACCTGATTGATATGCCCTTTTGCCTGGAAAAGGCCGGAATTATTTTCGAGGGCGTCTGCCGAAGCGGTATCCCCGCCCCCAAAAGCCGCGCCGGAGTGCTGGGGCTTTTCCGGGGAGTCTGGTTGCTGATTTTGATCCTGGTTGTCTATTTCACTCATTTTTCCCGTCCCTTAAATATCCAAGAATCGCACGTCAGTGGCATTACGCTGGATAAACGCGCGCCGCGACTCCACGTCCTCGCCCATTAGCATGGAGAAAACTTCATCCGCGCTGGCCGCCTCGGATAAGGTCACTTGTTTGAGCATCCGATCTTCGGGGTTCATGGTGGTTTCCCACAGTTCCTGGGGATTCATTTCCCCGAGTCCCTTGTAGCGCTGTACCCCGCCCTCTTTCGGCAGGCGCTTACCATCGGTTTTGCCGTCCTCTAGATATTCGTCGCGTTGGCGATCCGAGAACACGAACTGGTGGGGCGCATTCGACCATTTCAGCCGGTAAAGCGGGGGGCAAGCGATAAATACGTGCCCTTTTTCAATCAGGGGACGCATATAGCGGAACAGCAAAGTCAGCAGCAAAGTGGCGATATGCTGACCGTCCACATCCGCGTCCGCCATAATCACGATGGCGTTATAGCGCAGCTTGGAGATATCGAAGTCTTCCCCAATACCGGTACCGAAGGCGGTAATCAAAGACTGAATTTCTTGACTGGACAGGGCGCGGTCTAGCCGCGCTTTCTCTACGTTTAGGATTTTCCCACGAATCGGCAAGATTGCCTGGTGAGCCGGGTCGCGCCCCTGCACCGCCGAGCCACCTGCCGAGTCGCCCTCTACAATATAGATTTCACATTGGGAGGCATCGCGGGAAGAACAATCCCGCAATTTCCCGGGCATAGACACGGACTCCAGGGCGGACTTGCGCCGGGTAGCTTCCCGAGCTTTGCGCGCAGCCACCCGCGCGGTTGCCGCCTGCTGTGCCTTTACCAGAATCGCTTTCGCGTCCATGGGGTGAGCATCTAACCAGTCACCCAGTTTGGAGTAAACCTGCTGCTGGACAAAGGTACGCGCCTCGGTGTTGCCCAGTTTGGTTTTGGTTTGCCCCTCGAACTGTGGCTCGGTGAGTTTAACCGAGATAACGGCGGTTAAACCTTCCCGAATATCGTCACCGGTCAGGTTATGATCCTTGTCTTTGAGGATCCCTTTGTCCCGGGCATATTTATTCATCAAGCTGGTCAGTGCCGAGCGGAAACCTTCCTCGTGGG
>CAMYFZ010000094.1 GCA_947255165.1 uncultured Varibaculum sp. | reverse complement strand
GCGAAAAAATCAAAGCCTATGCTCTTCAAGACCAAGGACGCGATACTGCTCAGGCAAACCTTGACCTGGGATGGCCGGTAGACCTGCGAGAATATGGGGCCGCGGCCGCAATCTTACGGAACCTAAAGATGACTAATATCCGTTTGCTCACCAACAATCCGCAAAAGGCGATGCTTAGTCAAGACGGGATTCAGGTAGAGGAAACCGTGCCGCTAGAAGTGGGCATCGACCCGCACAATATCGAGTATTTACGCACGAAACAGCGGCTGGGACATACCTTTCACAACCTCGATAAATTCGTGACTGAAAAATAGCGGTCACGTCCTATTTTTAACTAATCTACAAGCGTTAAGGAGAAAGAAATGGCTGGAGCCGGAGTTCCCGACCTACATACTTCCGCTGCGGGGAAAAAGGTGGTAATCATTGCTACCCGCTGGCATGAACAGGTAATGGATGGTCTGGTAGCGGGGGCAAAACGCGCCTGCCAGGATGCTAAAGCCGACTTCGAAGTCGTGCGGGTTCCCGGATCTTTTGAGCTTCCCCTCGCGGCTAAAGCTTACGCCGAAAGCGGGAAAGCGGACGCCCTGGTTTGCCTGGGGGTAGTTATCCGCGGCGGTACTCCTCATTTTGATTACGTTTGTGACGCCGCCACCTACGGCCTTACCAAAGTATCGGTGGAGTCCCAGATTCCGCTAGGATTTGGGCTGCTCACCTGCGATAACCTGGAGCAAGCCCTGGATCGGGCCGGACTGGAATCCTCCCATGAAGATAAAGGTTACGAGGCGGTGCAAGCGGCGCTAGCGATGGTGCAGGTCTTAGCGGAGGCTAAAAACTAGGCGCGAGCACCTTTTGCTTTGCGCGAATCTGCGATTCGAGGTTAATAACTAGCTGCCAATCAGGGTAGAGTTAGCAGTCGAGGCGGTCGAGTGCTTAAAATTTTTCAGATGGCAATTCGCGCTGCCGCAGCCCGAGAACAGTGAGGAGAAATGAGCCAGGCAAGTATCCGCCGCGACGACGTTTTGCGAGCTATCGTCACCGACTATGTGGAAACCGGTGAACCTGTAGGCTCTAAAGCGTTGGTCGACCGGCATGATTTGCGGGTTTCTCCCGCCACTGTGCGCAACGATATGTCAGTGTTGGAAGAAAAAGGCTATCTTTATCAACCGCACACTTCCGCGGGGCGGGTGCCTACTGAAAAAGGCTACCGTGCCTTTGTAGACCGGATTTCTGAGCTACGTCCCATCACCAGTTCCCAGCGTCGCGCAATTGAAGCTTTTGTACTGGGATCTGCCGATTTTGATGAGGTGGTCGAACGGACAGTCCGGGTATTAGCCCAGCTTACGCAGCAATTGGCAATCGTACAGTATCCGCATTATGAACGCAGCGGCCTGCGGCACATCGAGCTAATTCCGGTTGCCGAATACAAACTGTTGGTAATCGTGATTACCAACAGCGCGCGGGTACAGCAAACCACGATTGATACCCGTTACGAGGTAGATTCTGCGAGCGCCCGCTCCTTGGCTATGCTTTTGAACTCCGCTTTGGAGGGGATGGAAGAAACCCAAATAGCCCAGCTAGAGCCGGTTTTAATTGCAGGGGCGCGCCCCGAACAGCTAGAACTAATATCCCAAATTATGCCGATTATTCGTGAAGCCTTAACCGGGGAACAAACCGAGAGGATTGTGATGGTGGGAGCGGGAAATTTGGTGCGCTCTAGCCCCGAGTTTTCTCGCTCAATCGGTTCGATTTTGGATGTCTTGGAAGAGCAAGTAACTTTGCTGCGGCTATTTTCTGAGATTGACCAGCAGGATTCTCCGGTAACAGTGACGATTGGCTCGGAATCGGGGGAGCGTTCCCTGTCGGAAACCTCCATCGTGACCGGTGCCTATGGAGATAAAGAAAGCGGGGTCGCCCACGTGGGGATAGTAGGCCCGCAAAGGATGGACTATCCGCACGCGATGAGTATAGTGCGCGCGGTTTCCCGATATTTATCACGCATGATGACCAGGTAGGTAAAGGAAAGAGGAAAAAATACCGTTGGCTGATTATTACGAGATTCTAGGGGTTTCCCGGGATGCCACCGAGGCGGAAATCCGCCGCGCATACCGGCGCAAAGCCCGCAAATTGCATCCCGACGTAGCCGGACCGGAATCAGAGGAGGCTTTTAAAGAGGTCTCTATGGCACACGAAGTCCTCTCTGATCCGGAAAAGCGCCGCCGCTACGATATGGGAGGCGATTCCGGGTTTGCCAGCTCCGGTATGGGGGACTTTTCAATGTTCTCCGATATTTTCGAATCCTTCTTCGGAGCCGAAGGCGGCGGCGGACCTACTCCCAGAGGGCGGCGAGGTGAAGACCTGCGTCAACGCCTAGAGATCTCTTTAGAAGAAGCGGTTTTTGGGGTAAAGAAAGAAGTACAGGTGCGCACCGCGGTAATCTGTCCCACCTGTGAGGGTAGCTGTTGCGCTCCGGGAACTTCCCCGCGCACCTGCCAGGTTTGTAACGGACGCGGCTCGGTAACCCGCTCCACCCGCACCTTCCTGGGGCAAATGCAATCTACGGTTCCCTGCAGTGCTTGCGCTGGTCACGGCACTACTATCCCGGATCCTTGCCCCGAATGTTCCGGTGAAGGAAGGGTGCGCACCACCGCCACCATGCAGATAGAGATTCCTTCCGGGGTGCAAACCGGTCATAAGGTGCAGCTGCGCGGTAAAGGGGCTGTAGGGCCTGGCGGTGGCCCCAATGGAGATTTGTATTTAGAGATCAAAGTGAGTGCCCATCGGCTATTTTCCCGGCACGGAGATAACCTGGAAACCACTTTGCGGGTGCCGATGACGGCCGCCATTTTAGGAACCCAAGTCGACCTGGAAACTTTCGACGGAACCCAAGAGATAACCATTGCGGCGGGCACCCAGCCGGGGCAACAGATTCGTCTGCCGGGTCTGGGGGTAGGGCGCTTGCAGCGGGAAGGGCGCGGTGACCTGATAGTAAATATTATGGTGCAGGTGCCTACCAACCTGGATGCCGCCCAGCGGGAACTAATCGAAGAGTTAGCGCAGCTGCGAAAAGAAGACCGGGTCGAACCAGAGCGGTTAGACGATGGTGGAGTGTTCTCTCGCCTACGGGAACGATTTGCAGGTAACTAATGTTTCTTCCGGTATTTTTAGGTGATGAATCCTCTCCGCCACTTTCTTCCCTGCAGGAGGGAGGATGCGGATCCCTTAAAGGTACGGAAGCTGCTCACGCGGTAGCTTCGCTGCGTTTAGGAGTAGGCGATTCCCTCGACCTGGTTGACGGTAAGGGGCTGCGTCTGAGCTGCCAGATATTGGCAACCGATAAGAACTATTTAGAATTCGAAGTACTTCAGGTAATGCATCTATCGCTACCTGAAACCCAGTTTGGGCTGATTCAGGCGCTTTCTAAAGGCGGGCGCGATGAGCAGGCAGTAGAGTCGGCAGTCGAGTTAGGGGTCAGCCGGGTGCGTCCCTGGGCGGCGCAGCGTTCCATCGTGCAATGGAAGGGACAAAAGCTGCAGCGGGGAAGTAAGAAGTGGCTGTCACTGCTGCAAGCGGCGGCGAAGCAATCTCGCCGCGCCAACTGGCCACTATTAGACCCGCTAGTTGATTCCCGGAAACTGCGAGAAATAATCGCCGCCAGGAGCAGTGAAGAAAAGTTTTTGCTGCTCGATCCGGACGCCTCCCTACCTCTTACCGAAGCCTGGGAGCAGGTAAGCTCGGCTAAAATGGTACAGGTGATAGTCGGGCCGGAGGGCGGGGTGAGCCCGGAGGAAACTGCAGACTTTAGAGCTGCGGGCGCAATTACCGCCAGGCTAGGGCCAACGGTTTTACGTTCCTCTAGCGCCGGACCAGCTGCTTTGGCGGCGTTAGGGCTTTGCAGTGGACTGTGGGGTCGGAAGGAATCTCTTTAAATGAGCGATGAACAAACCCAGGTGCTATTACCGGAAAATCTGGATCCGGTGCTGGTGTTCGGGCCTGGTGACCAGGTGTTGCGGGCGATGCAAGATAACCTGCCGGGGGTGCGGATTAACTGCCGCGGCGGGATAGTGACTTTTCAAGGTAATCCTGGTGAGGCACGCATGGGAGCGGATTTGCTTAGCGAGCTGATTACGGCTGCCCGTCACGGAAATCCCTTATCGGCGGCGGCAGTCCAACAGGCCTTAACTTTAATGTCTACCCAAGAAACTCTGCCGGTGCTACGTACCAAACGCCGACAGATTCGGGCAAAAACCTCTGGTCAGCAAAGTTATTTAGAGGCGATTACCAATAACCGTATCGTGTTCGGGGT
>CAMYFZ010000093.1 GCA_947255165.1 uncultured Varibaculum sp. | reverse complement strand
TTTGATACTGATTCCGGTATGTGAATCTGCGTTTTATGCGAATTTCGCATAAAAATGCGAAATTAACGCAAAATCAATAGCGAATCTCCAAATGTGGTTAGCCTTTTAATAAGAACCTACAAGTGAACCAAAGACTGCTTCAGAGGAGGAGGGGTAATGACTGAAAAATCAAAGTTTAACCTACTTGATGAGCCCTGGATTTACGTTACGTTCGATGATGGAAAGCGTCAGATGCTGTCGCTTCAGGATTGTTTTTCGCGCTCGCCTGAGATTCGGAGAATATCTTTTGGACAGGACGCCGTAAGTTTCGCGGTGCTTAGAATCATGGTGGCGATCATGCAGCGAACGCTGTATGTTGCCAGCACTGCTAATTGCGGGTGGGATGCGACGGCGTGGCAGCAGGCTCATGAAAATTCTAAAGAAACCTTGAGGTTAGTAAGGCAATACCTCGATGTCTGGAAAGATAGATTTTTTCTATTTGACCCTGATTACCCATTTTTTCAGCATCCCAAGATTAAAAAGATAGACGGTAGTCATTTTGGGGTACGTAAATTTCTCTCGGATGTGCCAGATAATAACTTACTTTTCACCATGCGTATAGGTACGGAATTGGAAAGGATAAGCTATCCCGAGGCAGCTGCGCAGCTTATACACTTGCAAGCTTACGTTCCTTCTGGAAATTTGCCGGCAGCTGAAGGAGATGAAAGAAGAAACGATAAGAATTTAGTGCCCCCTATTGGTACCGGTTGGGTAGGTGCGCAAGGTGGGGTTTATGTAGAAGGGGAAACTCTATTTTCAACTCTGATGCTGAATACCCTTGCTATCGGACTTCCCGGGGAACAAAGCGAGGAAGCTCAGGCTACTGGAATTGTTGCTACCAATCCGGAAAAAGATTTTCCTGCCTGGGAACGTGAAGAACAACCGATAGGGCAACGGGCAGAAATCTATCCCCAGGGGCTGGCCGATATGCTCACTTGGCAATCTAGGAGGGTAAGGCTGATTGATGACGGTAACTCAGTAATCGGGGTGGTGCTTTGCCAGGGAGATCGACTAGGAGAAAAGGAAACTTCCGCACTTGCTAACGCGCAGATCCGAGAACCTATGGGAGCTTGGCGATTCTCTAAGACTCAAACCAGGAAAAATAAACGGGTAACTTATATGCCGCTTGAGCATGATCCGAGCCGTGCACTGTGGAGAGGATTGACATCCCTGTTACCCGAGTTTCCTGGGAAACCTGTAACCTACAAAAATACTCAGGTAGCAGCAAGCCTGCCGCCAGCAGTCGTGCGTTGGCTGGGATGGTTGCTATCAAACGGCTATCTGCCGGAATCGGCAACATACCGCTTGCGTTCTTGCGGGTACGTGTATGGCTCCAACAAATCATTTTTCGAGGAAGTGGTCAGTGATTACCTTGTTCTTCCCTCTCGTCTTTTGACCGGCCAAGACCGAAAATCCTTGTACTTAGTGAAAACCGGGATGGAACTGCTTGATGAGTTAGCTAGTGCGCTTGCCAGGTTAGCGGAGAATCTACAGCGTGCCACTGGCGCTAAAGACAATAAGGAAAAGGGTAAGGATGCTTTCCTGGCGACTCGGACAGCGCGGGAGCGCTTCTATTCCGAGATTGATGAAGAGTTCAGAGCCTGGATTATAGGGACAGGGGCAGCAAATAATGACCTTCATTCGTTGTGGGAATCTGGTTATGGGATAGCAAAGAAAATGGAGGTTGAATTGCTTGCTGCGGTACCTGGTACAGCCATGAAGGGGCGAGTAAATGAAAAAAAGGAGATTATCGATTTCCCTAGCTGTATCAACCGGTTTGATTTAGATGTTAGAAAAGTAAAACGAACAATGGCGGTATCGCTTGAAGGAGAGGAAACACATGAGTGATATAGCGCAAAAGGATGAATCGAATAAGAGCCAGTACAACGAATTGGGGTGGCTGGTACTAAAACGGGTGGAGTTCTTGCAGCAGAGGTATTTAAACGATTTGCCGCAAGCTCGTGCCGATTTGGCTGAGCTACGCAAGGCATCTCAAGACCTCTATGTTTTCCCACCCTCGGTGTGGCACCTAGTGGATCTCCCAGAAGCAGGCAATAATTCCTCTTCAGATTTGTTGACCGCCAAGGAGCAGGCAATTCGCGGGGCTTTATGGCTATATGCTCGCCATCAGCGAGGCAGAACCACCCCCATGCATCAACGGGGGGTAAACCTGGGAGAAGCAGTCTCTAGGTTGGCATGGCTGGAAGGCATGGATAACGAGAAAGCGGTGCGGCGTCATTTCGACGCCGCGGTTATGTCCACAACTTTTTCCGGGTTTTTCAACCATTTAAAAGGGCTAATCGGTCAGCTGGGATCAACTCGTGCCGCGATTGCTATTGACTACGGGCTGCTGGCGCAAGACCTTTATCGCTTCGCAATCCCCGGGGGTAGACAAAAAGTTACCCTCTCCTGGGCGAGAGGCTACGCCCGACAAAAAACCGAAAAATCAGAAACCAACTCACAGACCAAATAAAGGAGATTATCATGACTAGCTTTATCGATTTTCATATTCTGCAAAACGTTCCCCCATCCTGCGTAAACCGAGATGATTCCGGAAGCCCCAAGACTGCAACTTTTGGAGGACAACGCCGGGCACGAGTTTCCTCGCAGTGTTGGAAACGGGAGACTAGGCAAGTCTTTGGCGACTTCCTCAACCAAGATGAGCTAGGCTATCGGACCAATCGGATTGTGGATTTGCTGGCTGAACAGATAGCGGCGCAAAACCCAGATCTGGAACCGGAGTCTGCGAAACTGGCGGTCGACGTATTTAAAGCGCTGGGAATCAAGCTAAAAGCCCCCCGCGCAAAGAAAAATGCCGAGGAAGAGATCGGTAATGATGTTTCCACCTACTTGGTGTTCCTATCCTCCTTACAGCTGCGACAACTGGCAGAATACGCGGTAGATAAAGCTGCTAACGACGAAAAGCCAAAGAAACGGGAAATTGAAAAGCTGTTGAATCGGAATCACTCTGTAGATTTGGCTCTGTTTGGTCGCATGGTAGCTGATGACGCATCAGTGAATGTCGATGCCTCCTGCCAGGTAGCACACGCTATTTCTACCCACAGCGTAGAAAACGAATTCGATTTCTTCACCGCAGTTGATGACGTAAAGTCCCAAGATCAAGCGGAAACCGATGCGGGAGCGGGAATGATGGGAACGGTCGAGTTTAATTCCTCAACGCTCTATCGATACGCCACTATCAATCTGGATATGCTGCGGGAAAACCTGGGGAGTGACGATGCCACGGTTCGGGCAGTTGATGCGTTCGCCCAGGCATTTGTTAAAGCCATGCCCACCGGTAAACAAAACACTTTTGCTAATCGCACGCTACCGGAAGCAATCTACGTTTCCGTGCGTGATGATCAGCCAGTTTCTCTGGTAGGCGCGTTCGAGAACGCGGTTACCTCCCGGGAAGATACTGGATTCTTGGCGCCCTCCGTGTCTCGGCTAGTAAAAGAGGCAGCTGATATCGAGGATGCATACGGGGTCAAGCCTCATGCCCAGTTCACCTGCGGGGTCGGGGACTCGCGGGAGCAGCTTCGGCAAATCCAAGAACCAGTGGCGTTCCCTCAGTTAGTTTCGGATTTAGACAACCTGGTGACTGAACTGCTTGCCAAAGGTGAATAGTCATGAAGAATATGCTTTTGACCCTCAAAGGTCCGATGCAGTCATGGGGGACTTCATCTCGATTTACTAAACGAAGGACCTCCTCAGAACCCTCCAAAAGTGGGATCATCGGTCTACTAGCGGCAGCGCAAGGACGCCGCCGGGTGGATCCTGTTGAGGATTTAGTAGACCTGAAAATGGCGGTTCGCATCGATCAACCGGGAACTCGGGAACGGGATTTTCATACCACCCATTCCTTTGATGGCGAGACTTCCTATCCTCTGTCTGACCGCTATTACCTGGCAGACGCGGTATTTGTCGTTGGGCTTAGCGGGGAAACCAGCCTGATTGAAGCCCTTAATGATGCCTTGGTTAAACCAAAATTTCCGCTGTATTTAGGGCGAAGGGCGTTTCCTCCTATGACTCCTATCCGGCCAAAGCTGTCAGAAGGTAATCTGGTAGATGAACTTGCTGCTTACCCCTGGCAGGCAGCCGCGTGGTATCAAAAGAAAATATCACGGAAAACTGACTGGTTGTCCTCTTCACCCCTCGACCTCGAAAATGGAAAAGTAAGTTTAGAGGTAGTTGCAGATCTGGATTTACTACCGGCGGAGCGGCGTGAAGACTGTATTTTTGACCAAGTGCACGATGTTCCGCTCAGTTT
>CAMYFZ010000092.1 GCA_947255165.1 uncultured Varibaculum sp. | reverse complement strand
TTGTTTCCACGATTTTGCAGGCCGGGAAAGACTACGGTCACAGCCAGGTTTTAAGCGGGCAAAACATCAACGTGGAGTATGTGTCAGCCAACCCCACCGGTCCCATCCATTTAGGGGGAGGACGCTGGGCGGCAGTGGGCGATACCCTCAGCCGGATTCTGGCGGCCAGCGGGGCAAAAGTGACTCGCGAATACTATTTCAATGACCACGGCGCTCAGATCACTCGTTTTGCCAAGTCGCTTCTGGCGCGTTGGCAGGGCAAAGAAGTGCCCGAAGATGGTTACGGCGGGCAGTACGTCCTCGATATTGCCAGTAAAGTGGCTGAGCGCGCTAAAGCAGAGGGCGTGCAACTAGCAGAGCTACCGGAAGCGCAGGCAGAAGAATACTTCCGGGAAACCGGCACCACCTTGATGTTTGGTGAGATCAAAGATTGTTTGCATGATTTCCGCGCCGATTTTGATGTTTTCTTTCACGAGGACGAGCTGCACACTTCCGGGGCGGTCACTGACGCGATCGAAGAGCTGCGTTCCCGCGGGGTAATCTATGAAAAGGACGGCGCCACCTGGCTGAAGTCCACTAAATATGGGGATGATAAAGACCGGGTGATTTTGAAGTCGGATGGTGATCCCGCCTATTTCGCAGCCGATATTGCCTATTACCGGGATAAACAGCGCCGGGGAGCCACCCATGAAATCTTGATTCTGGGGGCTGACCACCACGGATATATTGACCGCATGTATGCCATGTGTGCGGCCTTCGGGGGCAAGCCTGGCGAAAGCCTGGAAATCATTATCGGGCAGATGGTTAATCTGAAAGAAAACGGCGTGGAAGTAAAAATGTCGAAACGCGCCGGCACGGTGATTACTTTAGATGACCTGGTAGATGCGGTGGGAGTCGATGCTGCCCGCTATTCGCTGGTACGGGTATCGATGGATTCCACTGTCGATATTGACCTAGATTTGCTGCGCTCCCACACCAATGAAAACCCGGTTTACTATGTGCAATACGCGCATGCCCGCACCTGTTCGGTGGGACGCAACGCCGATGAAGCCGGAGTGAAAGCTGATGGCAAATATGAGGCCTCCGCGCTTTCTAGCCAGGCAGATAAGGATTTGCTCGGGATTTTGGCGCAATACCCGGCAGAGCTCAAACTGGCCGCGGAAGAGCGGGAACCGCATCGGATTCCGCGTTACCTAGAGAAACTGGCGGCGGGCTATCACACTTGGTACAACCAGTGCCGGGTGATTCCCCGTTCCGGTGAAGAAATAACCGCCGCGCACGTAGCGCGCCGGCATTTGAACGAGGCTGTGCGGCAGGTGCTAGAAAATGGTTTGGATCTTTGCGGAGTGGTAGCTCCCGAGCGGATGTAATGGGAAGATAGGGGCATGGCAACCGTACCGACCACCAAGGCTGCGCGCGAGGAAGCAATCCGCGAAATCCTCAATCAACAGGAAATCTCTAGTCAGTCGCAACTGCTGAGCCACTTGGCTGAACGGGGAATCCCTACCACCCAGGCCACTTTGTCGCGCGATCTGTTAGCGTTACGTGCCACTAAAGTGCGTGCTACCAGCGGAAAAACTGTCTATATGCTGCCGGAACCCTATCCGGTGCGCGTGCGGAGGGGACAGGAAGATCCCGGTAATGAAAAGTTGGCTAAATGGTGCCAAGACCTGCTGGTATCTTCCGCAGTGGTACATAACCAGGTAGTGCTGCGCACCCCGGCGGCCGGTGCCCAGTTGCTCGCGGGCGCGATCGATATGGCGTGGTTTGATACCGTGCTCGGCTGCATCGCCGGTGACGATACTATCCTGGTCATCTGCAAAACCGATGAAGATGCAAACGCCTTAAACGAGCTGTTTATGCAGTTCGTTACCGATTAGTTTGCCGAAATTTACCGCGGGGCTGGCTCGGTAAAAGCACTCCGGGGACCCCGTGACCTGCTACGCAGGTCAAGCCCCTCTCGTATCTTTTACCGGCCGCACCCCGCGTGTAGTGACCGCAAGATATATCCACTGTTTGATTGAACGCTTGGTGTCCGAAGCTTTAGCTGCGTGATGTGAAATCTGTCTACCCCTCGGCATAAAACTGCCCCTACGCGCTACGTTACAGGTCGCGACCCTTGCTTTCCTAATGCCGCCTGCGCATTTTCTGGTGGATAACCTCTACTGTTTTTCCAGCCCCGCCATGGTCGCGAGCGATGCAATGAGCGTGGGGTCTGGGTTTTATCCGAGTGGGTGCGGTGGGCATAAGAATTTGGAAAACGTCGCTACGTTTTCCGAATTCTTGGGCGGGAGGAAAAATCCAGACCCCGCGCGTTCCCACCGGGACGCCGGGGTGTGAATCGCATTAAATAAGCTGTCTCGGATTTGGAGGGCTTATCGGCTCTGTCTTAGACTGAGGTAGTTGCTAAGGCAACGGCAAATGCGCTCGTGGCTCAACGGATAGAGCATCTGACTACGGATCAGAAGGTTGCAGGTTCGAATCCTGTCGAGCGCGCCAAACCCCGTCCTCGTTGCGATCCAGCGGTGACGGGGTTTTTCCAATTCCTAAAAACAGATCATAAATATAAAAGACGGGGTTAATACCTGAAGTCTTAGAGTAATTTTTTCCTAATTTTTTTCAAATAATTTTTCTTAAAGCTTCCTTGCGCTCCGAAAAACCTGGTATCGGTGTTCGTTTGTTCGCGTGCGGAATACTTTATTGCGGTCAGCTCGAAAGTACAGATGAGATCAGCGGCTTGCGCCAGCCGATATTCTTTAGGTCCGGCGTTTCGGTAGGTAATGGCATTAGTGTAGAGTGCATATTCGATCGCATCATGCAAAACGCTTGTAACAGTGCTTTGTCCATCGTCATAGTAAACCTTGACAGTAGTGAACCGTTGAAAATATGCGAGATTGTCAAAAATTAGGTTGATTAGGTCTCTACGCATTCGCGCCATAAGGTTCTGACGACTGGAAAACTGGTTTTTCTCGTAAGCTAGCGTCCGATACTTAATAGGTAGATGCTGCAGAAAGATGAAAAATGATTGCAACAACCGCTTTCTGTCCTGGATGTCCAATCCCTTATATTCGTCCTTACCATTCATCAAAGGAGAGGCATGCAAGGGAATGTCTGGAAGTTTCTTATTTATCAAATCCTGCTGATAAAGCCTTATAGGAATAGCTACGTCGTTGCTTTGCTCATGAAAAACCAGTGTCAGTAAATAATATTTAGACTCGGAGTCTTCTTCACCGGATTCGTCTGCGAACACACTAATCTCAAGCATGATTCCTCTTGTATTAAGGAAATGCCGGGGGACAACCCCCGGCTCCTGGAAGCCCTTCCTGAGAAAGACCACTTTCATTATCCGTTAAATGTGCTGGTATTTTCAAGTGAACGGCGTACCTTATGTATTTTGAGCGAGCCAAACCCCGTCCTCGTTGTAATCCAGCGGTGAAGGAGTATTCCAATGCTTTAAGGTTAATGTCGAGCCAGGTAGCATTTGGGTATTAACTCGTAAATACGCGGACTATGTTATTTTTTGGGGGCAAGTGATGCTTAAATTTAAATTTTTTAAGCGTCTTCGGGTAATTTTTTTATCGAAAAAGGGTGATTTTTGTGAGTTGGTAAAAAACAAGACTGGAGTGAGATACAGTTTCCCAGCGCTTCCGATAGGAAACAGGAAACTGGATTTGTGCTAGTGACTCTGATTTTAGCAGTGGGTGTTATCGGTCTTAGTGTCGTTGCCTTTGCTGCTCACACGCTAAAGGATAGCGATGTCAATTCGCTAGCTACGAAAGGTGTTGTTGGCTTTAATCTTCTCTATTTATCTACTATATGTACACTTTCAGTTCTTTTGTGTTTATGTCTTGGGGTCTGCGCTCAATGGTTTAGAATGATTCGTTTTAATCTTGACGTACGGAGAGCTGTAATCGGATTAGCAAATTGTGTGGGAGTTTTTGCTGCGGGTGGCTTAGCTTCAGCTGGACTTTGCCCATTGATTATTGACTGGATGTCACGCGAACAGGTAGAAATTGGCCCTGTCACCCCGAATCTCCTGATACTGTTCCCTGCTGCGTTTGCCGCATTCGGGTATATTGTTGGTGTTATTTACTTCCCGTTTAACTTGTGCAGTAAATCGAGGAATCTATTTTATCGATGGTTTCTTCCTGTAGCGCTAACCATAGTCGGATTTTTTGTCGTAATAATCGGTTTTAAGCTGAACCCCCGTAAATTATTTCATTACACCCTTTTAAGTACTGGAGTTAATAGCGAGACGTGCCAGCAAGAAATCACCCAAATAAATATGCATAATCATATCGATGATCCAGTGTGGCTGACTGCCTTAGTCGATACCTGTGCAGGTGGAGCATTTCTAACCGGGAAGCAAATCTTTTTTGGAGTGTTCATGCTTACACTAGTTATTGCTCTCTTTGGATTAGTTAGGGATTGTTTGAGAACTTCTCACTGCAGGATTAATGCATAAATAGCTCAGCGATAGAAATCTTAGGAAAAATCAGTGAAGTTTGTCTATCCTTCGGCGTACCTTATGTATTTTGAGCGCGAAGGTGGTGTGGTGCCTCATTTAGTTTGAGCGCGAAAAATTTATTTGAATGGACTAGCTGTTTTT
>CAMYFZ010000091.1 GCA_947255165.1 uncultured Varibaculum sp. | reverse complement strand
GCACTGGTGATCGCTAACGCCACTGCCAGGTCAACTGCCGGTTCGCTGGTTTTGGCTCCCCCCACGGTCGAAACATAAACGTCACATTGGGAAAGGGCGAGGCGCAGGCGGGCTTGCAGCACCGCTAGGGTCATAGCCACCCGCGAATAATCCAGTCCCGAGGTGGTGCGCCGTGCCGACCCCCCTGATACCAGCGGAGACACTAAGGCTTGAATCTCGGTAGGCATTGGGCGTCGCCCCTCTAGGGTCACGGTTACGCACGTACCGGGCACCCGCGAGGAGGTTTGAGAAAGAAACAGTCCCGAAGGATCCGCTAGCCCGATAATTCCTCGCTCTACCAGTTCAAAACAACCAACTTCATCGGTGGCTCCATAGCGGTTTTTAACCGCCCGCAGCAGCCGCAAACGGGTGTGGCGATCCCCTTCAAACTGAGTGACCACGTCTACTAGGTGTTCTAAGACGCGCGGGCCGGCAATCCCGCCGGATTTAGTTACGTGTCCTACCAGCAAAATTGGGATTCCGCGGCTTTTGGCAACCTCGATTAAAGCCGAGCAGACTGCGCGCACCTGGGTGACATTCCCGGCTTGTCCACTGACCTGCGCGGAAGCAATAGTTTGTACCGAGTCTGCAATCACCAGTGAAGGGGAGCATTGGTCAATATGCCCGAGGACGTTTTCCAATTCGGTTTCCGCAGCTAGCAGTAGATTATCTGCCAGGGCGCCGATCCGCTGACCCCGCAGGCGCACTTGGGCGGCCGATTCCTCACCCGTTACATACAGTACCGACTTGTTTTTCCAGTTAGAAGCAACTTTTCCGGCAACGTCCAGCAGTAGGGTGGATTTTCCCACCCCCGGTTCGCCTGCCAATAAAACCACTGATCCGGCCACCAGGCCACCGCCGAGTACCCGGTCGAGTTCCCCAATTCCGGTGGGGATAAATCTAGCGTCAGCAATATCAACTTCCCTGATGGGCAGGGCCTTTTTTTGAGGAATTTTGCCTGAGATCTTGTTGCGGGAGGAAGAGGTATCCGCCGCCTCTACGGGGACGGTTTCCTCTAAAGTTCCCCAAGCCTTGCAGTTGCGGCATTGCCCCAGCCACTTGCTGGATTGCCAGCCGCATTCGGAACATTGATAGCTTGTCTTTACCTTGGCCATGCCCTAACTCTAGCGCGGCAGGCCTGCGAAACATTTGAGCGGGGTAGGCTGGAAGCAGAACGCGTAATTATCTACATCCGGGGACAAGGGGAGGACACAGATGGCGAAACGGGATGCTGGCGCATCTGGAGTGCTGGTTATCGGTTTAGGGCGTTTCGGTTCCGCCGTGGCTGCCTCTTTAGAGAGTCTAGAACGCGAGGTTTTGGCGGTAGAAAAGTCGCCCCGGATAGTCACCCGATGGCAGTCGCGTCTGCCGGTGGTACAAGCCGATGCCACTAGCGCCGAGGCCTTAGAACAGTTAGGCGCTACCGATTTTCAAGCAGCCGTTGTGGGAGTAGGAACTGCCCTAGAGGCATCGGTGCTGATCACCGCGAACCTGGTGGATTTGGGAATCGGGTCGATTTGGGCCAAAGCTACTTCTCTCGAGCATGGGTCGATCCTAAAACGAATTGGTGCTCACCACGTGGTTTACCCCGAATATGATGCCGGGGTGCGCACCGCCCACCTGGTGGGCGGCAAGATGCTGGATTATATCGAGATGGACCGTAAGGGCTTCTCGGTAGTGAAAATGCGGCCGCCCAAGGCTTGCCACGGCTTCACTTTGGCCGAACTGGATACTCGCTCCCGGTACGGGGTCACGGTAATCGGGGTGCTTTCCCCCGGCGAACCCTTTGAATATGCCGCTCCCCAAACCCGAGTTGACGCGAACGACATTATTATTGTCTCTGGCGACGCTGAACTTTTGGAGCAGTTTGCGCAAATGCCCTAACCTGCATTTTTGGTTCGGCTTAAGGGATTTAAAAATTTTTGAGGACGCGACGCGGCTCATCCCGCCGGGAACCTCTATCCCCGGTAACGTCAGTTTCTAACGCGCAAACTATCCGATAATGGGGCGTTCTTCGGGCATTCTGATTACTCTACGGCGCTCGCGCAGCGCGAGCGCCGCCGCCACTGTCATGGTGCCGGTCCTGCCTGCAAACATCAGCAGTACCAGTGAATATTTCCCGATAATTGGCAAATCTGGGGTGATTCCGGTCGATAAACCGACGGTGGCGAAAGCAGAGATCACTTCGAATCCGAGAACGTCCATCGAATAGTCAGTTACAGACAGCAAGAAGAAGATAGCGGTCACGACCATAATGGCACCCAGGCCAGTGACAGCCACCGATAGGCGCACTACCGAGGGTGGTATCCGGCGGTGGAAGGCTTCGACATCTCGATCCCCGCGCGCCTCCGCCATAATCGCCAAAATCATCACTGCCAGGGTAGACACTTTGATCCCCCCGGCGGTAGAGGCGGATCCGCCACCGATAAACATCAGCACATCCAGCAAGAACCAAGAACCCCTGGTCATTTGGCCTACATCAATAGTGCTAATCCCGGAAGAGCGAGAGTTCACCCCGAAGAGAATCGACGTTTGCAGGGATTCCGAGGTAGTCATGGAGCCGAATGTTCCCCGGTTGTTCCATTCCGAGCAGGCGATTACTATCGCGGTAAATAGCCAAACAGCCAAGTAGGTGGTGATGGTTAATTTCGAATGCAAGGTTAACTTGTGGGGGGAGCGCCAGTTCTCTTTCACGTCTAGCATCACGGGGAATCCTAGGGCGCCCAGGAAAGTTCCTAGGATCACCGGTGTGACCATCCACCAATCTCCCATATGGGCATCTATGCCCTCCGGCAAGTTGATTAGCCCCGCGTTGTTGAAGATAGAGATGGATTGAAACAGGGCGTGCCAGATAGCGGAGCCCACTGACTCGTTCAAAGTTAAGAACCGGGGCAAAAGGGCAATGAAAATAATAGCTTCGCAGGTGAACGAGGTGACGATAACTGTGCGGATCAGGGCGCCAACTTTACCCAGAGAGGCAGTCTTTTCGGTTGCGGCCAGCATTCTTTGGGTCAGTCCGATGTGACGCGATACCGCCAGCGCCAAGATTGATGCCAGGGTCATTACCCCCAGGCCGCCAATATGGATACCCAGCATAATCACGACTTGTCCAAAAAAGGACCAGTAGGAGGCGGTGTTCACCACGGTCAGCCCGGTTACGCAAACTGCCGAGGTAGCGGTAAAAACTGCGTCAACTAGAGGAGCCGGTTTACCGGTGGTGGTAGCGAACGGCAAGCACAGCA
The DNA here is from genome assembly GCA_947255165.1 of uncultured Varibaculum sp. Next base: position 1,394 of record CAMYFZ010000091.1, on the reverse strand, counting down.
GCGCCGTCATGACGAAAATGATGCCAGCGAACACCATTACCACTAGGCGGGCAGGTGAGGTGCGGGCAAGGTGGTCTATTGATTCTCTAAGCTTTGCGCGTTTTGATACCCGCCGCTTCTTTGCCATTGCACCTCCCTGGGACTGCCGGCAGAAATGTTTCCTGCCTAGATATTAACCCGCTGTCTAGATTTTCGGTTAGGGCGAGGGAAAAATTACGCTCCGCGGATGTGAAAAGGGGAGCTCAGAAATTATCTTAAGTAAAGGTAGCGTAAATATTTATAAAATACGCCTAAAATATTGTCGGAAATGAAGTTTTTTTAGTGACTTTCCTGTGACAGTTGAGAAAAGTGGGTCTCTTGGGGTATTTTTATACATGGATGCCTGAAACTCTAGAATTTTTCTAGGTCAACGGCTTAAGCTTATTAATAGTCCCTAACCGGTACGGATTCGAACTCAGGACGGAACATTATGGCACAGCAGCAAGCTCCGCGCTTCGTAACAGTGGCAGAGGTCGCGGATCTAATGCGCGTGTCCAAAATGACGGTCTATCGCATGATTCACGCTGGTGATATTCCTGCAGTTCGGGTTGGCAAGTCATTTAGAGTGCCCGCAGCAGCGATTGATCAGATGATGGGGCAGGGTTTTGGTGACTGGGAACAATCTTCGGACGTAGCCAATAGTTAGCCGCCGCTTAAGTTGTTGTATAGTAGGGCGAGAAAAATACCTCCGGGTAATAGCTGCGCCGCGCGCGCACCAAGAAGCAAAAGGAGAACCTAGTGGGCTCGGTAATTAAAAAGCGCCGCAAGCGCATGTCCAAGAAGAAGCACCGCAAGCTGTTGCGCAAGACTCGCCACCAGCGCCGCAACAAGAAGTAGCGGAAAGTGCGAAATGGATCCAGGAGCTGCCTGGATCCATTTTTATTTTCTATCCTCTGTGCTGGTCCGGTCATACGCAGTGAGGATGGGGAAAACAATACTTCAGGCGGTGCGTCGCTGCGCTACTTGGTGACTTTGTCGAATAAGCTCGCGACGTTCCTCCTGGGTAAGGCCGCCCCATACCCCATAGGGTTCCTGAGCAGCCAGTGCATATTCCCGGCACTCGGCGATTACCGGACACTGGGCACAGATAGCTTTTGCGGCCTCGTCGCGCCGCCGGCGAGTTCCCCCGCGTTCACCCTCCGGATGAAAGAACTGTTCGGAATCAAGGTTGCGGCAAGCGCCCTGGTATTGCCACTCCCATAAATCTGCCACCGGTCCGGGAAGTCGCGAGAAGTCGCTCATCAAGCCTCCTATATAGCCCCTGCAGGTTATGGTTCAGTATGAAGTAGATAGCTTACGGTTCCCTGAAAAAATAACTATTCTGCGGTGAAAAGTCGGTTAATAAAAGTTTAATT
>CAMYFZ010000090.1 GCA_947255165.1 uncultured Varibaculum sp. | reverse complement strand
GCGGCACTACCACAGCCGACAGCTGTTATGCCTGGGAATTCCCCAATCTCCCCAGTGCCGAATCCAACTATTCCCCTGGAAACTTCGGCAGCGTTACCGATGTCTTCGCCAGCTCCGCTGGCAGGGGAACTGACCTCGCAACCAGAAACTCATTATCCGCCGGCTAACGCAACGATGGCACCGCTTACGGCTGCCCAGCCCCCAGCTACTCCTCCTGCTGCAGCCCCGCCGGCAAGCCCCATGCCGGCAACGGCAGTGACACCGGAAGTTATGCCGGCAGCAACGCCGAAAGCTCCCGCAGCCGGGTCTCATACAGCGGAGGGATCTCCCCTTGATGATGCTGCTATTTGGGATTACTTCCAAAAAATGGGTTTTGATTCCCAACTAAATATGAGTTTCGCCGAGTTCGCGGCGCGCAAAAATCACGTTGAAGACAGTAGCGGCAGTACCGGGGCAGTCTCCTCTCCAACGCCGGCCTCGCAACCGCGGGCATCACGTCCGGCTTTTGCCGAAGTAGCGGATGAAATGCCTGCTAGTGCACTAGTTTCATCGGCGATAGCACCAGAGGTATCACTTTCGCCGGCCGACTCAGCCCTGCGGAGAGCGGCGCAAAGTCCGCTGGCGCCCTCACGAGTACCGCCAGCAGCTCCGCATAAGCCCCGAGATATTCTGGCCGATGCTGACCGGCAACCTTCTACCCGGCTAATCACTATCCGAGTGCGCGGATTTTTTGATTACCAACCCCGCTTTACCCATCCTAAACAGCGCCTTGACGAGCCGGCAGTAGCCGGCTCTACCTCCTCTTTCGCGAAAAGTATTATTGGCGCCGAAGGCCCCATGCCTCTGGAATTTTTGGCGCGGAGATTGTGTCAAAAGTACCGGATTGAATATCACGATCAACGTCCCGAGGAAGCCAGCAATTGCCTCAGTCCCAACTTGCGTCTGGTGCCCGAGCCCGGAATGCGAACGGTGTGGCCTGCCCAAGTTGATCCCCTTAGCTGGAATACCGCCTTACAATCCCCGATCGGATTACCCCGTAAATTGGGGTCGCTGACCTTAACTGAGGTAGCTAACGCTTTGCGCTGGCAGATTTCTCTTACCAACAGTATGGAACGAACAGAGATTATCGCTGAGGCATTTAAGCTGCTTTACGGAATCTCTCCGCTAACCCCGCAGGCGGAGGCGCTCGCTGATCGGGCCATTTCCTATGGGATAGCCAATAACTTGTTAGCAGCCGGTAACGGTACTTTGTGGTTACCTTGATTGCTGTCTAAAAACTAATACCGGTAAGTACTTTTAGGATCTAGTTCGCTATTGCATAAACGCTGGTTTGTGCTCCGAGTTAAACTTAGAGCTGTTGGATTTATCGTTAGATCTATAAATCTCCCCATTTTAAGGAATTAGAAATATGGCTTTTTGTTCGCACTGTGGCAATAACAATTCTGACGCGGCAGATTTTTGCAGTAAATGCGGGGCCGCGCTCGAATCGGGAAGCAATGGACAGGCAGCTAGCACCGGTTCAAACGCGCAAACTCAGCCGAATCCTTATGGCACTTACCCGGGTTACAGTGGCTATCCCGGTCAATATCCTCCCGCTACCTCGCCCTATCCGGGGCAGTCGAGCCCCTTTAACCCGGCTGCGGGCGCGTCTTCCTCGAGTCAACCCTATCCGGGGGGCTACCCCTACCAGGTGCCACCTGCAGGTGGCTACGCGGCACCGATGGCAAATACTGCCGCCGCCCCGAAAAACAGAAATCGGGGTCTAATCATTGGCTTGGCCAGCGTCTTGGCAATAGTGCTAGTACTAACCGTAGGGGGCTGGTTGTATTACGCGAACTATGTGTCCCCGCTTTCTGGCACCACTGCCGATTATGATTCGCTGCGCGCGGAGCTAACTGAAAACCAAGCCAACTATGATTTAGAAATAGTAAGTACCGATGTATCTCAGTACCCGACGGTGCGCCTTTACTTGTCTTTAACAGACAGCGACCACCAAGAACTTACGCTTAAATCCCCTACCGCGGCAATAAAAGAAAAAATCGCTGGTGGGGGCGAAATAAAACGCGAGATAAAGAAAATAGAGAGGATCAAAGATAACCAGGGCGTAGGTTTTGAGGTGCTCTTAGACAAATCGGCTTCCATGTCGGAAGATTTGGGAGAGATGCAAAACGCCATGCGTAACTTCGTTAATAGCCTCGACTATAAAGTCGGCGATAAAGCAGAGCTAATGGCGTTCGATACCTATCTCATGTATATGTCTACGCTGACCGGAGAAAAAAATAGGTTATTAACGGGGATCTCGAATATCACCGCTGATGGTGATACCGCGCTCTATGATGCTTTGTACGAGGGGGTTTCAAATGCGGGCAACCGCACGGGATCGAACTGTGTGATCGCCTTTACCGACGGGATCGAAAACTCTAGTTCCCACACCCTAGATGAAGTAATTAGCTTGGCTACAGAAAAGGCAGTGCCCATCTACTTGATAGGTAGCTCCGAATCTGATTTGGGCACCTTGCAACAAATTGCAGATCAAACCAAAGGATATCTGTGGGATATTAATTCTATTTCCGATATGGGGGAAGTCCTGGAAAAGATTAACTCTCGGCAAAAGAATCTTTACACCATTGAATATACTTCTGATGCCAAAGCCGACCCCTATGCAGAACGGACTATTTCGGCGCTGATCGGGGACGCCGATGACTTCAAACTAGGTGCTATTAAGGACGGTGTTTCTTTTACTCCGGTTAAACGTACTGGCGTGGAGAAGCACAAGAGCCGCTATGAGGCGTTTAGAGAAGACAAGACCTGGACCGAGGCCAATAATATCTGCATGAGTAAGGGCGGGCATTTGGTGACGATCACCAGCCAACAGGAAGAACAGCAGGTGATTTCCTTAGTTGAATCTAAAGGAATCGAGTTCGCCTGGATGGGTGGATACACTTCCGAAAGAGATAATGGGGTTTTTGCCCACTGGGTGACTGGTGAAGAATGGTCATATCAGAACTGGTTCCCGGGCGAACCCTCGCATACTGATTTAGACGGTGCCCCGGAGTTCTATCTGATTTTATGGAAGATTAGAGGTCAGTGGTCGTGGAACGATGAACGTAACAATATGCTTGAAGCTCCCGATTCCGCAGCCAGAATTAGCGGGAAAGCCGGTTATGTTTGTGAGTACGAACAGTAGGAAGCAAGGGTAACGATGACTAATAGAAAATCACTTTTCGGCAATAGTTTCGCAAGAAAGTCGCGTCTGATAGTAACCACTATTGCGGTGACGATAGCTTTGGGAATGGTAAGCGCCTGTAGTAGCGCTACTAGCGGCTCCCCGTCTAAGCCGAAAAAAGCTACTCCCGCGCCCACCGCTAGTACCTTGGCTAAAAACGCTAAACCGGATTCGGCTGCATCCTTAGTAGCAAAAATGTCTTTAGAAGATAAAGTTGCCCAGCTGTTTATGGTAACTCCGGAAGCGCTCTCCAAGTTCAAGGGGAGCGTGGTGGCGTCTGGAGACCAAACGAAACAGGCGTTTGCGAAGCGGCCGGTGGGGGGCGTTATTTATAACTCTGCGAATCTGCAATCGCCGGAGCAAGTTAAAACTATGCTCGCCAACCTGCAGAAATATAGTAAAGAGCGGACCGGGATCCCCGTCTTTATCGCGGTTGATGAGGAGGGCGGCACGGTTGCTCGGGTTAGTGGTAGCAAGGGTATGGGGATTAAACCTTATCCGAATATGAGTGAAGTCGGTGCCGGGAAGGATAGCAATCGCGCCCTCCAAATTGGTACTGAAATGGGGAAATACTTAGCTGATTTAGGGTTCAATATCGATTTTGCCCCCGATGCGGATGTGCTGACGAATCCGAAAAATGATTTGCTTAAATATCGGGCGTTTAGCAGTGATCCCCAGACGGTTAGCAATATGACAGCTGCTTTTACTAAAGGCTTGCAGACCAGCGGGGTACTCGCCACCTATAAACATTTTCCCGGACACGGCTCTACCAGCGCAGACTCCCATAAGGGGATAACTGTTTCGCAGCAGGATGCCACCCAGTTGGAAAATGTGGATTTAGTGCCTTTCAAAGATGCGGTCGCTAAAGACGTAAAACTGATTATGGTTAGCCACGTTTGTTTTCCGAAGGCTTTTGGAGACAACACTCCCGCTAGCCTGTCAAAAAAGGTGGTAACTGGCTGGGCGCGAGAAAAGCTGCAGTACCAAGGAATTTTGATTACCGATGCTATGAGCATGGGGGCAATTAGCGACAACTACCAGCCGGCAGAGGCGGCGGTGCAGGCGATTCAGGCGGGGATTGATATTGTGCTTGATCCTAAAGATTTTGACGCTGCCTACCAGGGGGTCCTGTCAGCGGTGAAAGCGGGGAAAATTAGCCAGGAGCAGGTAGACAAGTCAGTAACTAGGATCGTGGCCACCAAGCTGCAGTTAAAGGTGACAAAGTAATCGCAAGGCGCGGTTAGCAGAGTGGGAAATAGTACCTCACCAATAGGCTTAGACACTGTCAGGCCAGCTGGTCAGCTAGTTATTGGGTAGTTGTAACTGCTGGTAGGCTTCGTTAGGGCGCTAGGGGCACAGCGGAATTTTCGGCCGATTGTCTGCTCGCGGTATTTACCTTATTCGCGGGAGAAAACTTTTGCGGGGGTTGGGAAATATTTCCCAACCCCCGCAAGGCATTTATTTAGTTATTGAACTAAAGCAGCGCCTAGATTTTCACCTGCTCCGAAAGCGGAGTGTGATTACCGAAGCGGTGGTT
>CAMYFZ010000089.1 GCA_947255165.1 uncultured Varibaculum sp. | reverse complement strand
AACATTTCCCGCGCTAAAGGAGCATTTAGATTCTCTAATACCTCGATAGCCCGCCGGGGCGCGCGAAAACCCGCGAAAGCCTCAAACGGCGTAAGCGCAAAAATCATCTCCGGTTTATGGTTGCGATCTCGATAGTTTCGCCGGGGACTATTCTGGGGAATACCGGATTCTTCTTCCGCTTGAAAACCAGCCTCTGCCAGTTCCTTACCCGGGTGTACCTGCAAAGATAGTGGCTGTTCGGGGGCAATCAGTTTCAATAGAAACGGTAGTTGCCCGTCAAAGCGTGCTGAAACGTCCTTGCCTAAAACCCCGTCTGGATCGCTGGATATGATTTCCGAGAGCGGGCGGTCTCCCGCTAAGGTTTGTGCCCCGTTATGGGCACCAAACCAAAGCTCGGCCACCCGCCGGCCCCCGAAATCAATCCCGGTAAAGTCACTGATAGCACTGATAGAACCCCAAGCGTAATCTTTAACCGCCCCAGAAAGCCTCAGCACTTTACGAACCTTCCCTGCGTTAAACCAGCCTGGCCCCGTCCACCAGGGACTGCAGTTTCGCCCAGGCGATTGAGGAATGCAAACGCCCGCCCAGGCCGCAGTCAGTGGAGGCGATTACCCGCTCGGGGCCAACTGCTGCTACGAAGCGCGACAACCTATCGGCTACCAACTGGGGATGCTCCACGATATTGGTGGAATGGCAAACCACCCCGGGAATTAGCACTTTGTCCGCCGGCAATTGATATTCATGCCAGATGCGCCATTCGTGGGCATGACGCGGAGAAGAAGCTTCGAAAGTGTAGCCCCCCGCATCTACTCGCAGCACGTCCTCGACAATATCGGCGAAAGGAATATCGGTGGTATGCGGGCCATGCCACGATCCCCAACACACGTGGAAACGAGTAAGCTCCGTGGGAATATCTTTTAATGCCCAGTTCAAAGCCTCGATACGCACCCCGATGAATTTTTTGTAGTCCTCTAAGGAAGGCTCCGGATTAATCTGATCCCAGGATTCCGCGATGGAAGGATCATCAATCTGCACCGTGAGCCCCGCATCGGTGATGATCTTGTATTCTTGGCGCATCGCATCCGCGCATGCCCAAACCACTTCCTCATCAGTGCGGTAATAACGGTTATCTACCCGCGCACAAGATCCAGGCGAAAGGGCGGCAATAAAACCGGAAGAGGCATCTAAACCATTGGCTTGCAGTCCTTTGAGCAGTAGATTCACATCTCGCCTGGCAGCGTCCGCCCCAATATAGCTAAGCGGGCCCGTAATCACCGGGTTGCCGACTGAGTTGCGGTTACCAAGCACTCCCGAATCCGGATCCTCATAGGCTTCGCGGAACAGGTTGCGATCACGCCGGTCAGTGAAGGTGGTGAGGCGGATTTTGCCCGGTTCAGAGCGAATAACCTCGGTTTTGGCCCAGCGATCCTCATCAGTTTGAGTAAGACCCCCCAGGCGAGAGAAAGAATAATTCCACCAGGCGCCATAGTCGACTGCCCCCGAGGTTATATGGCCGTACTCGCCTTCGTTGACGATATCGATCCCGATTTCGCGTTGCTTGGCCACCACTTCCGCGGCGGCACGTTCTATCACTTCTTCGAACTGCTGGGGGCTGATTTTTCCGGCGGACAGCAGGTTATTGGCTTCTAGCAGCTCCGGAGTTCGCGGTAAGGAACCCACATGAGTAGTTTTTACGGGCATTGTTATTCCCTTCCTAATTACTAAAATAAAACTTTTGGAGGGCGCGGACGGATTTGCGACGCGCCCGGGTTCTTTAAATCCGCTTTACCAGCGGGAACGTGATGGTTTCCCGGATTCCCAGACCGGTGATCGCCATTAGTAGGCGGTCAAGCCCCATTCCCATACCGCCGGCTGGCGGCATTCCCGCTTCGATGGCCTGCAAGAACTCTTCATCAACTTGCATGGCTTCGGGGTCGCCGTTGGCGGCGTCTAGGGATTGCGCTTCGAAACGTTCGCGCTGAATCACCGGGTCGTTCAGTTCCGAGTAACCGGTGGCCAGCTCGAATCCGCGTACATACAGATCCCACTTTTGTACCTGTCCGGGTTTTTCGGGATGGGATTTCACCAGCGGAGAGGTGTCTTCGGGGAAGTCCGCTACGAAAGTGGGGGCATAGAGGTCATCTCCCACTTCCGCTTCCCACAGCAGTTCCACCAGTTTGCCGGGAGAATAGAATTTTTCGACTTCAATCTCGCGCGCCTGCGCCAGTTTCACCAGTTCGTCTCGCGGGGTGCGCGGGCTGATTTCCTGGTTCAAAGCCGCGGATAGCGACCCATAAAGGTCAATCCATTCCCACTCTCCCCCCAAGTCATAGGATTCCCCGTTCGGCAAGGTAGCAACGGTAGAGCCCAGGGCGGCCTGCGCTGCGTTTTGTACCAGGTGGCGGGTGAGTTCCGCAATCTGGCGATAATTCCCGTAGGCCTGGTAAGCCTCGAGCATGGTGAACTCGGGGGAATGGGAGGAGTCTGCGCCCTCATTACGGAAATTGCGGTTGATTTCAAAAACCCGGTCAATCCCGCCTACCAAGCAACGCTTCAAGAACAGTTCCGGAGCGATCCGCAGGTAAAGGTCAGTGTCATAGGCGTTCATGTGGGTAACGAAGGGACGCGCGGCCGCCCCGCCGTGCAGGGTTTGCAACATGGGGGTTTCGACTTCAATGAAGTCTTCCCCGGCCAGGGTAGCGCGCAGAGACGCCACCACTTGCGCGCGGGTCCGCACCATTTCGCGAGCAGCTGCCCGGGTAATCATGTCAACTTCCCGGTGGCGTACCCGCTGGTCTTCAGAGAGGGAAACTTCCTGCCCATCCTCGGTTTTAAAAGTTTTTGGCAGCGGCCGCAAAGATTTTGAGGTGAGTTGCCAGGCGGGTTGACCATCCGCGCCCGGCTGCGCCATTACTGACAGTTCCCCCCGTTTGGAGGCGATCACCCTCCCGTAGACAAAAAGGTGATCTCCCAGGTCAACATCGGCTTTGTAGTCACTCAAGGATTCTTTGCCCACCTGGGCGGCAGAAAGCATAGCTTGCAGGCGAGTACCATCGCCTTGCTGCAAGGTTACGAAACAGAGCTTGCCGGTATTGCGGGAAAACACTACCCGCCCGGCGACCCCCACGAAATCTTCGGTCTCTTCCCCGGCGGCTAGGTTTGGGTATTTTTCCCGCACCTGGCTAAGGGTATGGGTGATGGGAACCGCGATGGGATAAGGGTTGCGACCATCATCAATCAGGCGCTGACGTTTCTCAGCGCGGATACGAATCTGTTCAGGCGCACTTTGATTATTAGCTTCACTCACGCCCTCCATGTTATCTGTGAGGAGTGAAACCGTTCAATCTTGACAGATTGACCTGGCTTAGGGGCGGGAAAGCACCACTAACTGGTTATCGCTCAGACGCACCTCGCCCAACTTAACCGCGGCGATGAGGCAGGCGGTACTAGGGCCATTTGCCTGCCAAGGCTCAAAGGAAATCGGATCCACCAAATCCAGGTACTCAATTTCGGTATCACTATCGCCAAGTGCTTCCCGGGTTGCCGCCATTACTGCCGCTCCCGATCCGGTGGCCGCCGCCTGGCGTACCCCCGCAAAGAGGGCTTTTGCAAAAGCGGCAGCATCCTCACGCCGGGTAGCAGAAAGTGCCAACGTAGTTTGGGAAACCGTAAGCCCGTCTAAATCTCGGAAGGTGGGAATCGCCTCTACCGTAACTGGAATATCCAAATCCCGCACCACCAGACGAACTGCCGCTAATAACTGGGCATCACACTGTCCGATAAACACCTTGTGCGGACGAACGATGCCCAGCATTTTCACCAATTGGGTTAGCCGATCCAGCAACTGCTGAGGGTGGTGAGCACCTTCGTATCGACGAATAATCTGCCCCGGGTCAAGCACAGTGTGCGCCGCCCCGAAGGGATAGAAAGCCTCCGTTGAGGGCGCGAAAATAATATCTACCCCGCTGTGCGCCGCTAGCTGCATATCGGCGGAGCTAATCATATCGGAGGTAGTCTCAAATGCCGGCCCTACCGGATCTGTATAAACCGATGCCACCAGGGTATCTACCCGCCCGCTGGCCTCAGTGAAAGCAGCCTGGTGTCCGGGATGCCAATTGCCACGAGTAACGATCAACCCCACGGTTCCGGCATTTTTCTCTGCCCGCGCCAGAGTCTGGCGATCATGTATTACCAGCGGTTCTTTCGGATTATTCACGCTATTTTCCCTCAATTTATCTTTTCTTGTTGGCTTGATTCTACCCGCCAGCGGCCGGGATTAACACCCGAACCTTTTAAGCCCCCACCCACCCCGCTTCCAGAATCCATTCAGCTACCATCCAGATTTTCTGGTAATAATTACCGTATGACTACTAAAAACGCTGCCCGCCTGCTGGTAGTAGACGATGAGCCCAATATCCGTGACCTCCTCGCTTCTTCTTTGCGCTATACCGGATTCGAGGTTTTTACTGCCGCCAATGGCTCTGAAGCTATCAAACAGGCCGAATCTACCAACCCGGATCTGATTGTGCTGGACGTAATGTTGCCGGATGTTGATGGATTTACCGTGACTCGCCGCCTCCGCGAAAATGGTTTCACCACCCCCATCCTCTTTTTAACTGCAAAAGACGATATGAGCGATAAAGTCCAGGGCCTAACGGTCGGCGGGGATGATTACGTAACCAAACCCTTCGGGCTAGAAGAAGTAGTCGCCCGCATCCACGCAATCTTGCGACGCACCCGCGGAATCGACGGGGAAGAAGCGGTAATACGGGTGGCCGACATTGCTTTGGACGAAGACGCGCATGAGGTACGCCGCGCAGGGCAAGTCATAGACCTCTCCCCTACCGAATTCAAGCTACTACGCTACCTGATGATTAACGAAGGGCGGGTAGTTTCTAAAGCCCAAATCCTTGACCACGTGTGGGAATACGACTGGAACGGCGAGGCCGCCATCGTGGAATCCTATATTTCCTATCTGCGGCGCAAACTAGATGTACCCG
>CAMYFZ010000088.1 GCA_947255165.1 uncultured Varibaculum sp. | reverse complement strand
GTGTTGGCGCGGCCGATTCCGGGCGGAAAATCTTCCGGGGAGGGCGCTTTGCCCCTGCTTTTGTGGGGCGTTGAGGGTGAGCGTTGGTTGCTACGGGTAATCGTGCGCGGCCTGGCTGCTGAAGATGAAAATACTCGGCAGCAACTTTTGGACGTGTTGCATGGCCTGGAGGTGGTGCGCGGGGAAGAAGCACGAGTTCCCGGCGAACTGTTACCGATCTTGCTCCCTCAGCAGGTGCGTGAACAACTGGAAGCAGATGAGCAGTGAATAGCGAATTGGCGACACCAGGTAGCGAGGCGAGCGAAACCGCGCAAGCCGGAACCGATGAAGTTGCGGTAGCCTCTAAGGTTAGCGAGGTAGCTGAGCGTCAAAGAGTGTCACTATTTGGGGTTTTGCGTTCTGTTACCTTCCCGGCCCCCACCGGTCCCGGTTCTTTTACCGCGACTTTGTTCGACGGCACCGGGTCGATAGATGTGGTTTGGCTAGGGCGCAAAAGCGTTCCGGGTATAAAAGCCGGAATCCGCCTAGCGGTGCAAGGCATGGTTATCTCCCGCTCCAACGGGCTATGCGTTATCAACCCGACTTTCCAGATTGAGCCTGTTTATACTAATGAACGCTAGTTTAGAAACAGCAGGTGACAGGGAGAAAACAGCAGCTAATAATGCTTCCGCTTCTGAAAATCTCTCGGAAGCCTCGCTCTCGGGACAACTGGGCGGTCTCGGGGCCCAGCTAGGCTCGCAGCATTTCTCTATGGGCGAGGCTATCGGCGGGCCCTGGGGAGCGCTAGAAACCACTTTACCCACCATCTTGGTAGTAGCCATCTATCCGTTCACCCAATCTCTGCGGCTGCCGGTTATCTTGGCGTTGGGAGCCACCCTAATCTTTGCGGTCATTCGCCTGGTGCGCCGCCAAAGTCTGCGCCAGGTAGTTGCGGGACTTGCCGGTACTTTAATCAGTGTGTTTTGGGCTTGGCGCAGCGGTCAGGTAGAAAACTTTTTCGCTTTCGGTTTTTGGATCAATGGGGTTTACTCAGCGATATTGTTGTTAACTATCTTGGCTCGCCGCCCGGCTATCGGGTGGCTAGTTGCCGGTGCTATCGGGAAACTGGATAGGTGGCGCCACCCAGATTTCCGCAAGTTCTACCTCGTTTCCCGGCTTTGCACCTGGCTGTGGGTGGGGCTCTTCACGCTCAGGTTAGCGGTGGAGCTACCTTTGTACTACGCAAATTTGCTGGTGCCCCTGGGGGCAGCGCGGCTGATCTTAGGTTTGCCCGCATTCGCCCTCGTCGGTTATTTCAATTGGGTGTGGCTACGCGATGAAACCAGCCACCTGCGCGAAGCTGCCGACTAATCTTCTTGCGCCGGATCGGCTATTTCTTCAGGCGGGGGCGTGAACAGAGCGGTTATTTGCTCTAGATCGTCCTCAGCTTTCGAGCTAAACAGCATCAGCAGTTCATCTAAGCCCTGTAATAAAGTATCCGGATGAGGAGCCAGGGGACGGGAATCGCGGAGAACTGCTGCCAAGACCACGGAAGGTGGCAGGTCGAGAGCAGACAGGGGCTGCCCGGTCAATTCCGAATCCTCGGGGACAGTTAGGGAATACATGTTGGTGTCGGAAGCGTGAAAGCGGAAGAGGTGTACCGGGATCCCCACGGACACAACTTCCTCGACTAGCGACGTCATTACTCGTGGGGTAGAGACCGCCACGTCAACTCCCCAGGCATCATCAAAGAGCCACTCGTTCTTGGGATTATTTACTCGCGCCACCGTTTTCGGCACCCCGAACTCGGTTTTAGCTAGCAGACACACCACCAGATTCACTTTGTCATTCCCGGTGGCACAAACCACCACGTCAGCTTGACTTATCTCAGATTTAGAAAGGGTTTCTAGCGAACAGGCATCCCCTAAAACCCAGTCTGCCTGTGGAATCGAGGCGACCTCCATGCGGGAAGGATGATTGTCGATCAAGGTAACTTCATAACCGTTTGTAACCAGTTCTCGCGCAATCGAGCGCCCTACCGATCCGGCTCCGGCAATCACAATCCTCATTTAATCCTCCTGTGCCGGGGGTCGTTTGAAAGCTCGCTCTATTTGCGCGGCTCGCCCGGAAGGAACCGTGCAAATCAATTCGTCGCCATCTTGAATCACCAGGGTAGACAGGTTGAAATAGGGTTCACCATCACGGCCAATATAGGCAACTTTAATATCCAAAAGTTTTTGAGTCTGCTGCAAGGAAACCCCTACCCAGTCTTCGCAGGGAATAACCCGCAGCATTTTCACCTGATAGACAGAATCAGAATAGGCCAGCTGGGTGTCGTCGGGCAGCATTTGTCGCAGCATTTCCGAAGCGGTCCAAGACACCGGAGAAGTGGTATTGATCCCCAGCTTGCGGTAGATTTCTGCGCGCCGAATATCGTAAATCCGGGCAACCACCCGGTCGATCCCGAAGGTTTCCCGGGCGATACGCGCCGCTAATATATTGGTGTTGTCCCCATTAGAGATGGCGGCAAATGCGTAGGCTTCCTCGATATTGGCGCGCTCGAGTACCTCTCGATCAAAGCCAATCCCAGAAACTTTTTGTCCCGAAAAATCGGTGGGAAGTTTGCGAAAAGCATCGGGATTGGAATCGATGATAGCGACGGAGTGTCCCTGTTCATCCAGGGTCTGCGCGACGCGGGCGCCTACTCGTCCCGATCCTAAAACTACGAAGTGCATGCAAGTAGCGTAAACCTTTTCTTGGCTATTTTCAGCTTTCATATCAGTTGTAACTATCGGTTTCGGCAAGATAGTGGGATGATCAGGGTGTGAAAAACGTGAAAGACCGCTGGGAAAGCCCGGCTGTGCGTAAAGCGCTGCTGATGCGGCAGGGGCTATCTAAACGCTACGCGCTGCCGGTTTTCGCTTCTAATGCGCTTTCTTCAGTTTCCTATGCCCCTGATCAAATCCTTTTGACCTTAGGGGTTGGGGGGATCGTCGCCTCGGGTATTTCCGTGTGGGTGGGAGTGGCTGTTTTTGCGGTAATGGCAGTGGTGATTATTTCTTACCGCCAGGTGGTGATGGCCTATCCCCGCGGAGGCGGCGACTATGAGGTGGCGCGGCAAAACCTGGGACCAACTGCTGCTCTGGTCACGGTCAGTGCCCTGTTAGTTGATTATTCTTTGACGATCGCGGTCTCTACCTCTGTATGTGCCAGCTATGTAGGTGCACTGTTTCCAGCGCTCAATACCCATCAAGTTTTAGTGGCCGTATCGGTAATTGCAGTTTTAACCCTGCTGAATCTGTCGGGAATGCGAGAGTCGGGAAAATTATTTGCCATCCCCGCCTATCTATTTATGGCAGCCATCGCGTTGCTAGCTATTTTCGGGTTTGTCCAGGAGGCATTAGGCAGCCTGAGACTAGCAGATAGTGCAGGTAGGGAGCTTTTACCTGCCGCGCGCTATCAGGCAGGACTGCATGGCTTAGGGGGACTATTGCTGTTCCTGCGGGCGTTTTCGGGAGGATGCGTAGCCCTGAGTGGGGTAGAGGGAATCAGTAACGGGGTGCCTGCTTTCAGGAAACCTCGTTCCAAGAATGCCCGGATCACCCTGGCCTTGTTCGGGCTGATTAGCGCGGCAATGATGCTTTCGATGCTGCACCTAGCGAAAGTTACTGGCATCAAAGTCCCGGCCCTTGACTCTCAGATAATCGGTGCAAATGGCCCCCTGGCGGCCTATGACATCCCTCCGGTAATCGCGCAGCTAGCACAGATCGTATTCGCCCCCTACCCGGTAATGGCCTACCTGGTTACTGCGATCACGGCAGTGATCCTAGTTTTTGCCGCTCATAGCGCTTTCAACTGGTTCTCGCAGCTGACTCAGGTGCTGTCCCGTGATGGGTTTTTGCCGCCCCAAATTTTCCGGCGTGCTGACCGGCGTTCCCTTTCACCAGTTATTTGCGTGCCGGCCCTGGTAGCAGCAGTTTTAATTACGTTTACCGGTGCGCAATCACCCAGACTAATCGAGATGTATATCATCGGAGTTTTCATTTCTTTGACGCTATCCCAACTGGGGATGCTGCGGCACTGGAATGCAAAACTACGTTCGCGGACCTTCCAAAAAAGCCGGAAGATTCTGCGCCGCCGCTGGACGGTAAACGCTATTGGTTTTATCTGTACCGCCACCGTCCTGGTGGTGGTAACTGTCTCTAGGTTTGCCCACGGCGCCTGGGTTGCCTTAGCGCTAATGGCCATAGTGTTTACGCTGCTGTTGAGGATTGGTAAGTACTATCAGTTCTCCAGTGATGAGATTGAAGTGGCTGATTATGCGGCCGCCCGGGCGATGCCTTCCCGGGTGCAAAGCCTGGTATTGGTGTCTAACCTGTACAAACCTACTATGCGGGCCATCTCCTATGCTCGCGCTTGCCATCCTTCCTCGCTATCTTTAGTGCACGTCGAGATTGAGCCCGATGATTTTGAGCAGCTGAAAGAAACCTGGAAGCACAGCGGGGTGGAAGTGCCACTGACGGTATTAGCTTCGCCTTTTCGTGATATTACCGGCCCGTTGCTGCAGCATGTGCGTTCTTTGCGGAACCGTTCTCCCCGCGACCTAGTAGTAATCTATATTCCCTGCTACCTGGTAAAATATCCTTGGCAGAAGCTCTTGCATAATCGCTCTGTCTATCGTATTCGCCGTCAGCTTCGGGATCTACCCGGAGTGCTAGTGGTAATGGTGCCTTGGAATTTTTCCCATAGCCGCGAACGGGCAGACCAGCGAGCCGGGGTAGAGACGCTGCTTCCTCCGGAAGAATATCGCCAATCTTCCCCGGTATTTAGAGGGCGAGTCCAAGACATTACCCGAGGCGCGTTTGTGGGTGAGGGGGACCATCTTCCTTGGTTCAATAGTGTTCACGGTGGTTGGGGGATTGACCCACCGCCTTCTGACCCTAAATCTAAAATCCATGACGATATTCAGCCTGACTTTGCTACCGACTTTTAACTATGAACGAAGTTTCTCTGCAGCTGCTGCGCCCCGTCCACGGCGGTTACTGCCTGGCGCATAGGGACGGTCAAACCTATATGGT
>CAMYFZ010000087.1 GCA_947255165.1 uncultured Varibaculum sp. | reverse complement strand
AGTCGTTGCTTTGCGGTCGCGAGTTGCAGAAAAAACTGGGCGAATTTTGCCTGAGAGCTTAACCCCGGGGCAGCTGCTTTACCT
Organism: uncultured Varibaculum sp.; assembly: GCA_947255165.1. Next base: position 5,116 of record CAMYFZ010000087.1, on the reverse strand, counting down.
TCTTGATCGCGGGGAAAAGATACGTGGTGATGCCGGTATTTTGGCTGGGAAACTCTTGCAAACTGATTACGCCACAGAACTTAAAAAGATTTTTTCCCGTCAGAAAATAAGCGAAGATTTAGGCAATCAGTTAATCGATAGAGTTTTTGCGTCAAAATCACCCAAGGGTAGCGCTGCCGAAAAGGTGGGGAAAGATGCCTTGCCAGGGCAGGAACATTTAGATCGCGCTGAAAAGGCTCATCCGGCTTTTCAGCGTTATCGGATTGCCACCATTATTGCTAATCTGCGGATTCGCGAGGGCGAGGACGGACAGAAAGAACGCCGTTTGACCGGCGAAGAAATGAGTTCCTTGTTCAAGTTCTTAAGCGACCCAGACCGCAAGAAGGTTCCCACCTGGATAGAGGTGGCTAAAGTTTTAGAGATAGAACGCCAGGATTTGCTCGGAACCGGGAAATTGACGGCGGATGGAGAGCGAACCGGGAATACTCCGCCGGTTGATGAAACGAATATCCGTTTGACTAAGTGCAGTATTAAGCCAGTGCAACAGTGGTGGCGTGCAGCCAGTTACCTGGAAAGATGTGCGTTTATTGAGCAGATTTCTCGCGCATCCGCACCCGGGGAAGCTGCCAGCCGAGAAGAACAGATAGCTGCTGATTTTGTTGCCAGTCTGAATGATGAAGACTTAGAGAAACTAGAGTCCTCGGTGAGGCTCCCTATCGGCAGGGCGGCCTATTCGGTAGAAAGTTTGGGACGGATAACCGAACGAATTTTGGCCGATAATGTCGATTTGCAGCAGGCACGGGAAGCAGAGTTCGGGGTTTCCCCGGAGTGGAAGCCTCCTGCTGTTCCGGTGGGTGAACCGGTGGGAAATCCGGTGGTGGACAGGGTTTTGAAGGGAGTTAATCGCTGGTTGCTGCGAGCAGAAGCCGAATGGGGCATACCGCAACAGGTAAATATTGAGCACGTACGCGAAGCCTTCATGTCCAAGGCAAAGGTAAATGAACTGCAACGTTTCCAAGCACAACGTTTTAAGAAGAACGAGGAGGCGCGGCAGCAGCTAGAGGGGAGCCAGAATCTTTCGGGGTTGCCGCGTATCGCTGCGATTCGCAAGCAGCAGGCGCTGCAGCGGCAACATTGCGAGTGTCTTTACTGTGGAACCCATATTACTTTTGCTACTGCAGAAATGGATCACATCGTTCCGCGGCGAGGCGTGGGATCTACGAATACCAGGGATAATCTGGTGGCAGTTTGTAGGCGGTGTAACCAGGAGAAAAGTAATATTCCTTTCGCGGTTTGGGCTGCGCAAACAAATATTCCGGGAGTTAGCCAGCAAGAGGCGATTTCTAGGGTAAAAGGTTGGTTTACCGATACCTCAGTTAAGGATGACAAAAGTTTGCGGGCGGGGGTGATTGACAGGCTATCGCGAACCAAAGCCGATCCCGAGATTGATAACCGCTCTATGGAAGCAGTCAGCTGGATGGCGCGCGAACTGGCTCATCGGATTGAGCAACGTTATCGCACCCCGCAAGGGCAGTCGGGTACAGAGAATGACACTAGCGAAGGGCAAGAAGCGGACTCTGAAAATAAAGTTAAGGTACGAGTGTTTAATGGCTCGATTACTGCTGCTGCCCGACGAGCTTCAGGTTTTGAAGGACGGGTTAATCTGATTGGAGGACGGGGAAAAACCCGTCTGGACAGGCGCCATCATGCGATGGATGCCGCTACTATCGCGATGATGCGCCCCGCAGTAGCGCAGACTTTGGTGGAGCGAGAAAATCTTCGGCGCGGCCAAATTATGGCTGGTGGTGAGCAAAATTGGAAGAGCTGGAATGGTAGCACTTTTGCTCAGCAAAAGATCTATGCGGTTTGGCTAGAGCAGATGCGTTATCTGACAGAAATTTATAACCAAGCGTTGGCTGATGACCAGATTCCGGTGTTCTCTAATTTCCGTTTGCGGCTCGGGGACGGGAAACTGCATGAGGAAGTGAAGAAACTTCATCGTAAACGCCTGGGTGATGCCTGGTCGATGAATGATATTGATCGGGCAGAAACCCCGGCTTTGTGGTGTGCTTTGACCCGCTTGCCTGATTTTGTATGGGCAGAGGGTCTGCCGGCTAATCCGGAACGAAAAATAGTGGTTAACGGCAGTCATTTTGCTGCAGATGACAGTGTTGGAATTTTCCCAAGCAAGACTGCCAGGCTCAAAGTTCGGAATGGCTGGGCGTTGCTACGAACTTCTATCCACCATGCACGGATTTACCGAATTATAGGTCACAAAAAACCGGTATATGCGATGCTCAGGGTATTTACGGTTGATTTACCGAATAAAGCTGGGGTTGATCTATTCCAGGTTGATTTGCCAGAACAAAGCATTTCGGTGCGTAATGCCGAGATGAAGTTACGGGAGGCTTTCCGGGAAGGCAATGCCGAGTATTTAGGTTGGCTAGTAGTCGATGACGAGCTGGAACTGGATTTGTCTACGGAAAGAAAAGGGGATATTGCAACTTTATTATCGGAATATCCCGGACTTTCCCATTGGTCGGTAGATGGGTTCCCTGCTGAAGATAAGCTCAGACTCCGCCCTCTTTATTTAGCTGGGGAGGGTGTGCCAGAAGATGCGCTGGCGGGCACTAAAAAAATTATTCAAGGCCGAGGCTGGAGACCGGCAGTCAATAAGCTATTTTCAACCTGTAAACCTAGGGTAATCCGGCGTGATGTGTTCGGAAATATTCGCGAAAATTCTTCACGGCTACCCAGCAGCTGGTCTTTATAGGGGGAAGCATGGCTGCCTGGCGGATTATTGATTTGACCCAATTTTCTGGGTCAATTTCCTCTAAAACAGGAGCCATAGTCTTACATCCAGAAGATAAACCGCAGGTGGTGCTGCCAGTATCTGATGTTGCAGTAGTCCTTGTCGGGATGGGAGTTAAATTCTCCGGAGCTGTGTTGCATCGTTTAACCGCTGCAGATGTTTGTGTTTTGCTTTGCGATTGGCGGGGGATTCCGGAGGCGGGAGCTTTTGCTTGGCGGCCTCATTCCCGGGTGGCAGCGCGGCGGGTGGCACAGGCGGGAATGACCGTCCCTAAACAAAAAACTGCGTGGAAAGCGGTGGTGAAGCGGAAAATAGAAAATCAGGCGAAAACCTTGGTGTTATGCGGGAAAGTTAAAGATAGCAAGAAATTGTTGGAGTTGGTAACCCTGGTACGTTCTGGTGATCCCGACAATATGGAAGGCAGAGCAGCCCGTTATTATTGGTCGGCGCTGTTCGGGAAAAAGTTCTCGCGTCACCCGGGGTTGGGTGATGGCATCAATTCTATGCTGGACTATGGTTATACGATTGTGCGCGGGCATGGGGTAAGAGCAGTGCTAGCTGCCGGTTTAGAACCATCACTGGGGATATTTCATCACAATCGGGCTAATCTATTTTGCTTGGTGGACGACTTGATGGAAATCTTTCGACCGTTGATTGATCTGGAGGTTTTTCACCTCAAAGAGGACGGAAAATATTCGGCGGCTGATTGTAAAGCCGAGCTGGTGGCGGCGGCCAGTAGCCAGTATCGTGACGATGGCATTGGTATTCCTGCGGCTTTTGAGGATCTCGCTCAGTTATATGGCCTTTACGTAGAGAGTCAAGTAAAGAGCTTTTCTCCTCCTAAATGGTTTAAGTAGTTTCTATGAGTAAGAAGCCCATGTGGTGCCTGGTGATGTTTGATTTGCCGGTGGATACCGCCCGCCATCGGCGCGAAGCAAACGCCTATCGGCGAATGCTTTTGGATTTAGGGTTCAGCATGGTGCAGTTCAGTGTCTACGCCAAGTACACTCCCGCAGGCTTAAGCGATGTAACCACTATCGGTCAAATCCGCGCGGGTATTCCTCCCGAAGGAAACGTTCGCATGCTCTTCTTAACGGATAAGCAATGGTCTCGGACATTCCATTTTTCCAATGGAACCCCTACCAAAGCAGAAGAAAAACCGGAACAACTATCAATTTTTTGAGGAAAAATTGGGCGCAAAACCCAATACAACCTGGGATTATTTACCCCTGAACAAGCATATCAGGGGTAAATAAGAACTGAATCCCAGCACCCCTACGGTGAGGGCATGGGCATATTCAAGCATATCAGGGGTAAATAAGAACTGAATCCCAGCTTGGCCGGGCGCTTGCGGGTAGTAGCGACAAGCATATCAGGGGTAAATAAGAACTGAATCCCAGCTACCTGCTGAGAGGGCGAATGATTTCATCAAGCATATCAGGGGTAAATAAGAACTGAATCCCAGCCTTGCGGGTCGCGCCAGCGGGAATAGCCCAAGCATATCAGGGGTAAATAAGAACTGAATCCCAGCGATGTCACCTGGAAGAAACGTGATGAAACAAGCATATCAGGGGTAAATAAAAACTGAATCCCAGCCCATCGCTTCCATACCCGGCACCATTGCCAAGCATATCAGGGGTAAATAAGAACAGACCGGGAAAACTATTGGTAACAATCGTTGACAAGATGCGATTTGGTGACTAACGTTACCAATGTGATTAAGGACAGTGCGCATAGGCACGGCTTCACCGACGAGGCGATAGCTCATGCTTATAGCAATGCCATTATCGTGCACTTCCTGGACGGGTATCAGATTCTTATCGGGCCAACTCCCAGTGGCGAACTCCTGGAAATAGGGGTTAATCAAGACGGGGACATCTTTCATGCTATGAAAGCCAGACTGAAATTCTTGAGGAAAGGGTGAATGGAATGAAAACTGACGAAGAGTTACTTGCAGAAATTGCAGCGGACCCCGAACCAGAGATGACTATTACTGATCCCGCCTTGATTAAGGTTTATCAGGCGCTGGTGGAAACGGTTAGGGCAGATAAGCGGCTTGATGAAGCGGTTAGAGATGCCCGTGAGCAAGGTCAAACCTGGCAGGCAATCGGTGAGATCATCGGTATGACCCGCCAAGGGGCGATGAAAAAGTTCGCTGCCTAGGTAGATTAGCTCGCCGGTTGCGGAGGGCTATATGAGTACCGGGTGAGGTAGTGGAGGGCGGGTTTTACTCGCTAGTAGCACCAGTGAGACTTACGTCCGTTGAGGAACGTTAATCTACCTGATAAGATTTTCATCGTCTGC
>CAMYFZ010000086.1 GCA_947255165.1 uncultured Varibaculum sp. | reverse complement strand
CGCACCATTTCCGCCAGTCCGCGGGTAATCAGGAAAGATCGAGAATTAACTCCCAGCCCTAAGCCTTCCGCGGCTCCCACTGCCATGGCGATAATGTTCTTGACTACCCCGCCGATTTCCACCCCCACGACGTCCTCTGCCACATAGGGGCGGAAATAGTGGGTGTGAATTCGGGAAGCTACCAGTCCTGCGCGCCAGGAATCTTCCCCGGCAACTGCCGCTCCCGTGGGTTCATGGCGGGCTATCTCCCCGGAAAGATTAGGTCCGGAAACCGCCACTATTCGGGAAGGATGAATCTGACCAGCCTGTGCAATTACTTCGGTCATGGTTTGTAAAGTACCTGCCTCTAGCCCCTTGACCAGGGAAATAACCGTGGCATTTAGAGGAAGAAAGTCGCGTACCTGTTCCAGTAACGTCCGCACTCCGTTGGAAGGTATCGAAACCACCACCAATCCGGCACCGTGGCAGACCCATTCCAAGTCGCTAGCGGCCTTCATCCCATGTAGCTGTATTCCCGGCACGTAGCGGGGATTCTCCCCCGCATTGATTTGTTCTGCCAGTTCTGCTCGCCGCGCCCAAATCCGCACGTCATTGCCGGCATCAGCCAAGATTTGCGCGAATACGGTTCCCCAAGCACCAGCACCTAGCACGGCTACTTTTCTAGCCGAGGTTACAGCCATTGCTACCTAGCCTTCCTGCTCTGAGTGGGGGCCTACAGCGTTGGAGGCAGCTTGCAAATAGGGATCTAGCTCTCCGAGCCCACGCGCAGTCACTAACTTCTGGGGGTGGTCTGCTCGCCAAGCTTTCGCCGCCACGCCTAGCTGTTTCTTGGTAGGCATCTGGACCGATTTACGATCTAGCGGCCGGTGCGGCATTTTCATCCCCCGGATCTGTTCCAGGCCTCGGCAAATTGCCTCTTCTATTCTTTGGGTAGCCTGATACCAAACTTCGGGATCATCAGCCTGATCGTACAGATCAGACAGGTCTACCGGAGGCAACGCCTTAACCCACACGTCCTTCTTACCTTTGAGCTTAGGGCGTCGTACGTAACGATCGAGGACATCCTGCGCCCCCCACTGCACCACTGGAACCAGCGGGACCCGGGCACGCAGCGCCATCCGCGCCGCCCCAGTTTTCATCCGCATCGGCCAAAAGTCGGGATCCCGGGTCAGGGTCCCCTCCCCATAAACGGTGATGCATTCACCTGCTTGCAGCCCCTTAATTGCAGCACCAAGTGCGTCCCGAGAATGACTAGATTCCCGATAAACCGGAATTTGCCCGCAAGCACGCAGAATCGAGCCCAGAATTGGCACTTCGAAGAGTTCTTCTTTGCAAAGGATCCGCACCGGATACCCGGCGCTGGTCATAAAGTGCATCATGGTCATGGAGTCGAACTCGGAAATATGGTTGACTACCGCCACGAACCCGCCTTCTTGCGGCAGGTTTTCTTCTCCTTCCCAATGCCGGCGGGTAACCGCCCCTACCGGAATGCGCGCCACGCGCACACAAAACTTATAGAAGCGAGAAAATTTGCCGGCCATGCTTACCCCTTATTTTTCCAGCTTTACTTGTGCGCCTAAGGATCCCAGTTTAGTCAGGAAATGCTCGTATCCACGGCTAATCATATCGATTCCCCGGACTGTAGATTTCCCTTCGGCAGCTAGCGCCGCAATCAAATGCGAAAACCCTCCCCGCAGGTCAGGGATAGTAATATCGGCGCCATGTAGCGGAGTCGGCCCCGAAATCGCCGCCGAATGGTAATAGTTTCGCTGCCCGAAACGGCAGGCCAATCCGGTCAAGCATTCCCGATACAACTGGATTTGTGCCCCCATCTGATTTAGGGCACGAGTAAACCCAAAACGCTGTTCATAGACGGTTTCATGCACAATCGATAGGCCGTGCGCCTGGGTGAGGGCCACTACCATGGGTTGCTGCCAATCGGTCATAAATCCGGGATGCACATTGGTTTCGAGCACAATCGGTTTTAGTTCCCCGCCTGGATGATAGAAACGAATCCCGTCTCGTTCCACCGAGAAAGCACCCCCTACTTTGCGGAACATGTTTAGGAAAGTAATCATTTCCGGTTGGGAGGCTCCCTCCACAAAAATATCGCCATGGGTGGCCAGCGCCGCAGATCCCCACGAGGCAGCTTCAATCCGATCTGAGAGGGCCGTGTGGGTGAATCCTTCCAGATTCTCTACCCCTTCAATCTGGATAGTGCGATCAGTATCTACGCTGATGATCGCCCCCATCTTTTGCAACACATTGATCAGATCCATGATTTCCGGTTCAATGGCCGCTCCCCGCAGCTCCGTGATGCCCTCGGCTTGTACTCCCGCCAGCAGGGTCTGTTCAGTCGCGCCTACTGAGGGGTAGGGCAGTTCGATAACTGCTCCCTTCAGCCCCTCCGGGGCGGCGATATGGATTCCGGATTCCAGTTTGTCGACCTGAGCACCGAACGAACGCAAAATGGAGAGGTGGAAATCGATCGGGCGATCACCAATCACACATCCCCCCAGGTCCGGGATGATGGCTTCGCCGAGGCGATGCAGTAGCGGACCACAAAATAGAATCGGGATCCGTGATGATCCCGCTAGAGTGTCAATACTGGCTACCTGGGCGGCCTCAACATTAGAGGGGTCGATAAACAGTTGTCCGCTAGCAGAATCGTAGTCGGTTTTCACTCCGTGCAGTTCCAGCAAACCGCACACGATATCCACGTCCCGAATCAAGGGCACATTTTTCAAAATAGAAGGGGTAGTGCCTAGCAGCGCCGCCACCATTGCCTTGGGGACAAAGTTCTTTGCCCCCCGCACCTTAATACGGCCTGTGAGCGGATGTCCGCCTTGCACTTCTAGAACCGGTTCCACCTGTTATTTCCCTTTCCGCTTTTCCCAGTATTTCTAGTCTACCCGCACCCGCAGGCACAAGCAGCCACCTGGCAGGAATTGCGCTTTTCGCGAGGAGACGGACGACAAAATGTCTGGTAGTGAAAAGAGTATACGAGGAAAGAATACTCAGTAAAGGAACGGTCAGCGCCATCAGGAAAGCGCTGGGTAACGACGCTGCCTCAAAAAGACTCTCAGCAGCGCGAGCGGCGCAAATCGAGAGGTAGGGGACCTACGACTGCTTTATCTCGGGAATTCCCAGGGGAACCTCGCGGGCGGAAACTACCTCAGCGGGCGGTAAATGTTTAGCCGGCAAGGTACGAGGCAAAAACTCGGGTCGGGATGCTTCAAAAGCGCTAATCGAGTCCTCATCCCGTAAGGTGAGGTCGATATCGTCCAGACCTTCCATCAGGCGCCAGCGGGTATAGCTGTCAATTTGGAACCTGCAAGTAAAAGACCCACAGGTGACGCTCTGTTTGTCTAGGTCAACGGTTATGGTCCTACCTGGTTCTTCCTCTAGCATTTTCCATAGCGTCTGGCAGTCTTCCAGGCTAATAACCCCGGCAACCATGCCATCTTTTTCGCAGTTACCCCGGAAAATATCGGCAAACTTGGGAGCTAAAACCACTTTGAAACCATAATCACGCAGCGCCCACACTGCGTGTTCCCGGCTGGATCCGGTACCAAAATCCGGGCCGGCCACCAAAATAGAGGCATTCTTAAAGGGAGCGAGATTTAGCACGAAATCTTTATCTTGCCGCCACGCAGCAAAAAGCCCGTCCTCAAACCCGGTTTTGGTCACCCGCTTTAAATAGACGGCCGGAATGATCTGATCCGTATCAACATTCGAGCGGCGCAGCGGAGCTGCAATACCAGTATGGGAAATAAACTTTTCCATTACTTAATCCTCTTTCCTGGTCGTTGCGGCCGATAAATCTTGGGGGCAAGCTAAATGCCCGGTCACCGCAGTGGCAGCCGCAATTGCCGGCGACACCAAGTGGGTACGAGAGTTCTTACCTTGCCTACCTTCAAAGTTACGGTTAGAGGTAGAGGCCGAGCGTTCCCTCTCCCCCAGTTTGTCTGGATTCATTCCTAGGCACATCGAACAACCCGCGTTGCGCCACTGCGCGCCGAAACTGGTGAAGATCTTATCGAGTCCTTCCGCCTCTGCCTGCAGCCGTACCCGCGCCGACCCAGGTACTACTAATACTCGCAGGTCTTTAGCTTTTTTACGTCCTTGCCAAACCTGCGCCACGGTACGCAGATCTTCGATGCGTCCGTTGGTGCACGAGCCAATGAAAACCGTATCCACTTTAATATCTCGCATCGGGGTGCCCGGGGTTAGCCCCATATAGTCTAGGGAGCGCCGCGCAGCATCTTGTTCACTGTCAGTGCGCAGCTGCTCGGGGTCGGGAACTTTTCCGCTGAGCGGTACCCCTTGGCCCGGGTTAGTTCCCCAAGTTACGAAGGGTTCGATACTTTCAGCGGGGATAGTAACTTCCCGGTCGAACTTGGCATCTGGATCAGTGCCCAAACTCTGCCAATAACGAGTGGCTGCTTCCCACTGCTCACCACTGGGGGCATGAGGACGTCCCTGTAAGTAATCGAAAGTCACCTGGTCAGGGGCGATCATCCCCGCACGTGCCCCCGCCTCAATCGACATATTACAGATAGTCATCCGGCCTTCCATCGAAAGACCACGGATAGCTTCTCCGCGATATTCAATTACGTAGCCTTGCCCGCCACCGGTGCCGATTTTGGCGATGATCGCCAAAATAATATCTTTGGCGTAAACTCCGGGGCGCAGCTGGCCGGGAATATTAACTGCCATAGTTTTAAAAGGTTTGAGTGGCAAAGTTTGAGTGGCGAGTACCTGTTCCACCTGGGAGGTGCCAATCCCGAACGCGAGGGCCCCAAAAGCTCCATGAGTAGAGGTGTGGGAGTCTCCGCAAACAATAGTCATCCCCGGCTGGGTCAGTCCTAACTGGGGGCCAACCACGTGTACGATGCCCTGATCCGCATCCCCTAGGGAATGCAGGCGAATCCCGAATTCTTTAGCATTTTCGCGCAAAGTACGAATCTGGGTAGCGGAGGTCTGATCTTTGATCGGCAGATCAATATCCACCGTCGGAGTGTTGTGATCCTCGGTGGCGATGGTCAGGTCGGGCCGGCGCACTTTTCGCCCCGCCATCCGCAGTCCGGCGAATGCTTGCGGACTGGTTACCTCGTGGCATAAATGCAGGTCGATATAGAGCAGGTCGGGCGCCCCATTTTCGCCGTTTTTAACCACGTGAGCAGCCCAAACTTTTTCTGCTAAGGTCTTAGCCATGCCCGCCTCCCAATCTTCTTTCTGTAAAACTGATTTGCCTTTTCGAAAGTGTAGTTGGAATTCCAAGCTGTAAGATGGCAATATCAATACATGGACAATAAAAGTGAAGGAAGTGGGGTCGGGGTTCTCGACAAGGCCAC
>CAMYFZ010000085.1 GCA_947255165.1 uncultured Varibaculum sp. | reverse complement strand
TAGTTAAACTGGCAGATGGAACCGTTAAACAGCGAAATCAGTTGACCGGAACCGAGGTGTGGACTGTTCCTGGTCGCGGGCATCGTCCCCTGTCTAAGCCGCAGGTTAACCCAAAGCCTATTACCGCCAAAGACCACACCGCCAGTTGCGCTTTCTGCTCGGATCGCTATCTAGAAACCCCACCTGAAAAATCGCGGATTGTCCTGGGGGATCAAGAACTTCCGGCAGACAAGACTACTAGCTGCGGAGATTTTCGGATTGTAGAAGGGCTAGCGGCCAATCAACTAGGCCAATACCCGGCAGATTTCCGCCGGATTCCCAACCTGTTCGAGATTGTTGCCTATCAATATTGGAACCTTAATTATGGCCATGAGCCTTCCGATAAGGAACGCCAACATATGGCAGAGTACCTGTCTACGCCTACCGGGTATGACCATGTGCTGCGGGTAGTGCGCGCTAAGCTGCATCAATACGGGATGAATGACGCCGAGATTGATAGCCTGAGCGAACCGGAAATGTTGGGGCAGGCCAACTCGTTCTTTTCGGGTGGGCATGACTTGATCGTGGCTAAGCGACATTTTGTTCCCGGAGCAACTGATTCTTCCCAGCTGGCTTCGGCCGGTACCCTTACTCCCGAGGAACATAATGCTTATACCGCTTTTACTGCCCGTACCTTGCGCGACCTGTACGACTTGGATCCGGCAGTTAAATATGTGGCCACTTTCCAGAACTGGCTAAAACCGGCGGGTGCCAGTTTCGATCACTTGCATAAACAGCTGGTGGCGATTGACGAGTTTCCGGTTCAGACCGCGCAGGAACGCAAGCGCTTGCGTAAAGACCCCGATATTTACCATACGATTTTGAAGATTCGGGCTTCGCGCGGCCTGATCTTGGCGCAAAATGAGGACGCGATTGCGATGGCCGGGGTCGGACACCGTTATCCCACGATTGCAGTCTGGCCACTGGGCAGGCCCTGTAATCCCTGGGATGCAGGTGAAAAGAAAGTGCGGGCAGTATCCGATATTTTGCACGCTATTCATGCTGCTACCGGGGCAGATGTCCCCTGTAATGAAGAGTGGTATCACCGTCCGCTTTCGGTTTCGACTCCCATGCGCTGGCGAATCTTGCTGAAATGGCGGATTTCAACTTTGGCGGGATTTGAGGGCGGTACCCGGATTTACTTAAACACGATTGATCCTTGGGGTATTTCTCGGCGAGTGGTGCCGCGGCTGAAGGAGCTGCGGGCCGCCGGGAAGATCGCGGATATGCGCATTGGGGACGAAACAAAAGTTTCCCCCTCCCAACTGGACTAACTGGGAATTTGTGCTCTGGAAAGTGCAATTTTAGAGCCTAGAGCGGTTTAGGAGACTAGACATAAAGGGATCGGGAGGCGGTTGCCTCCCGATCCCTTTTATATAACTAATTTAAAGTTCAGTTTTCTCTGGATTTACTTATCGCTAGAGAAACCTTCCTTGATTTTTTCGGCGGCAGCCTTCAGGTTTGCGCCGGCTTCTTCGGCCATGTCCTTGGCCTTATCCGAGAATTCGGAAACCTTATCTTTGATTTCCGCACCCACCTGGTCAGCTTTGCCTTCGGCTTCTACATTCTTGTCTCCACTGAGTTTACCGGCAGCTTCTTTAGCCTTGCCACCCAAGTCTTCAGCGGTATTCTTAATCTTGTCGTCTAATCCCATTTTGTTCTCCTTTTATTTCTCGGAATCTACGCGATCCGCAGATCCTAAGTTACTTCGCCAGTTCGTGGTTAGTCGTACCAGAATCGGCATGTTTATTCCTAAAACTTGATCGAGCCTAGCTATTGCCTGGTCAAGCTCAGCCTTTACTTCTCGAGGATTTGCTCCCTTAAAAACCGCGGCGCTCAGCAGCAGTCCGGGCCGTTTCTTGACTTCCCAAGACGCTACTTTCAAAGACGAGATCCAGCGACTATCGCTGATTTCGTCCTCGATAATCCCCTGGAGTAGCCCCAGTTCGGCGGTAATCTCACCCTTTTTTTCTGAATCTTTCCCGGCTGCATTTAAAGCCAACGAGCGAATCTTGCCGCCTCCCTGAGAAAAGATCCAGCTGAGCAGCAAAAGGGCGACAATGATCGCGATCGCAATCAGTCCCACCTGCACCCAGAAAAACTGGTGTCCAGACACCTTAAAGGTTGCTTGCTGAGCTAGCGAAGCGTATTCACCATCTAGGCGCGAGCGATATTTGAGTACCAGCTCGCGCAGCGGCGGATAGGTTGCTGCTCCCACCAGCGCTGCTCCGGTGGCTAAGAAAAGCAGACCGAAAACAAACAGTAAAATCCGGTTTAATGCCCGAGGTAGTTTCCTCATTTTTCTAGCCTCCCCTCTTGGCTGACCTTAATTGCGGTTTTTAGCCGGGGCTGCAGCTGCCAGGAAGCAGCTTCGTCCTTCGCGAGCTTGAGCATTTGCTCTTGGTCAATCGGGCGCCCGGTAGTGGGAGTGATGGTGCTTAGCGAGCGGCGTTTACTAACCGCGGTAGACACCGTTCCCTGGGGGAGCCCGGCTTCTTCGCGCATCAAGCGGGAAATTCCGGAAGCAATTACCGAGTCATCGGCCACATAGGCAACGCGCTCGTCTTTTAACGCGTGTTTACTTAAAGTCCCGGGGAGAATTGCCTTAGCAAGTAATCCCAGGCCGAAGAGCCCCAATACTATCCCTACGATAATTACTAGGGGGCGATATTTCTCCTGCAAAGCGGCAGGGGCGTGCTCCCACAAATCTTGGGGAGTGGCCAGCAGGGGAGGGCGGCCGAGCGCGGCCAGCACTCCTTCGGTAGCTAAATATCCTAGCCCCGCCATCAAAAGCAGCGCCACGATGACGCTGATTAGGGCCCGGGAGGAATGAGTTTCTCGCCGGACTAGATAAGACACATAAGGACCGGATTTGCTGGATTGCTTACTCATTGCAGCTGCCTCCGTTCCTGATGTTTATAGAGTCCAGTTAGCCGCAGGTTTACCCGCCCAACTTTTACCCCCGCGATTTCGCTAACGCGGTTAACAATGTCTTGGCGTGCCTCGCCTGCCAGTGAAAACACCGAAGCGTCCGGGGTTTGCCCAATGGTGTCCAGGGCGTCATAGTCCAGGGGACAAGAAATATCTATCCCCAATAATCCCTGGTCATCATGGGTAGTGACTTTTATCAGCTTATCGGGTACGCTGACTCGGCGTCCGGTTGTGGCGGCCACAATGGTTTGGATTGCTCGCGCAGAAACCGTGGTGATTCCCGCTAGATCCGCCTGTTCCTTATCGGATTGCATTACGCCTCCTTTCTAATCGGAGGTGGTGGTGTGCTTGCCGATCAGGGCTTCACCAACGCCTTTCAAATCTAGCTTGCCAGAAGCCGCCCTGCCTAATACTGCCCCGATGGCCATAAACAGGATGGCGACTAAAAATCCGAAAAACCCGTGAGCTACGGCCATATAGGCCAGAAAAGCACCACAAAAAATACCGGCTATGGTGGTCATTTTATTTTCCTTTCCGGCGAAGGCTACTTCAGATCCTTGCTTTCTTTGTCTTCTTCTTTTTCTTCGTCACTGTCGGGTACGTGCACATCGGTAACCTTGATGTTTACTTCGGTTACTTCCAGGCCTACTAACCCTTCAACAGACGAGAAAATCGCTTCGCGGACTTTGTCGGCTACTTCGTGTACCGGGTAGGGGTATTCCACGATTAGCACTACGTCCAGCGCGGTTTGGGTCTGTCCGATTTCTACCGAGATTCCCTGGGTGATGCTTTCTGAGGCTCCCACCTTGGAGCGCAAAGCCCCCAGGGCGCGGGCGGCGGAGTTACCAAGATCGTAGACTCCCGGAATCTCTTTAATGGCGAGACCGGCAACTTTGGCCACCACTTGGTCGGCAACGGTGGTTAGCCCCTGGCCCTGATCCTCGGCAACATTATTTGCAGGGATGAGTTCCTTGGCTTCTTCCGTGGTGGGTACTACAGTCGGGGTCTTCTTATCTTGTTTGGTATTTGCCATTATCTCTATCCCTACTTTGTTGGGTGACTATTACTTTCGAAGGCCGTTAACCAGCTATTTTATAATCCTGATTTTCAGCGACCTGTTTCCAAGGTATCGGAAATTTTGCCAGCTCGCGACCGCTGAAACCAGATGAATGAGTATATAACCGGGTATTCCCGGTAGTATCGCCCTATGAGTAATGAAGAAGATAATAAAGAAACGGCTGGGCATGGCTTAGCTGATGCCGATACGAGCGCCGAGGCCCAGAACAAGCTTTCGCCGGCGGCGAACGGGGAGGAAAGTCCCTCGCCACAAACCCCCGAGGAGGACGAGAAACAGGTTTCCGCCCCCACTCTGGAGGGCGAAGATCCGGATACGGAAGCTCAGCACCCGGATCAGTCAGAGGAAGTAGATAATGACACCGCTGACACCGAAGATTCTGATGATTCTGATGACTCAGAAGCCGCCGAAGACGGCGATGATGCCGGAGCTGCTGAAGATAGCGCAGACGCCGCAGATAGCGATGATCTGGAGGATACAGTCTTGCGCAGCGGCGAGGAAAATAGCGACGATCAGCAGTTCCAGGTTCCCGAAATTTTACCTTTAACTGGCACTCAGCCAGAATCGCCGGAACAGCCCGATGAAGCAGGGGAGAATAAAGACGAAGAACGGGTTTGGGGTAACCAAGTTGGCGGACATGTCGACCGGGAGGAAGTTCCGACCCTGCCCGCGGGGAGTTCTTTTGATGTTTCCCAGATTTCGGTAAAGAAATCTAAGCCGGTAAAGAGGACACATTCAAATTCACGCCGGGTCGTCGCCTGGATTTTGGGGGTAGTAGCCGTCATCGCCCTGGTGGTAGTAGGACTATATGCCAGTGGGATTTTACAAAAGATCTTTAATCCCGAAGGTGCCGCCTCCCCCAAGGAGGGCGCGCGGGCCTATTACGGGGCGCTGCTGGACAAGGACGCGGAAACTTTATGTGTGCTTAGCTCTCCGACTGCGCGCGGGGAACTGGTGGCAGCTTTAAGTAAAAAATCCGAAGAAAACAGCGATAGTGTGGAGAAGTGTACCGCTGCCGCTAAAGAAGCGTTTGCGCAGGTTCCGGACAATCCGGCTATCAAGCTAAAAGATATGGTGTTTGCGCCCGAAAAAGCGGCAGATGCCGGGGGCGTAAAAGCGATTCTGATTAAGGATAAAAAAGGTACGCCCCTGCAAATAATGGGGTGGCAGGAAATCGATGGACGCTGGTTCCTGGCGGGGCAAGAGTCCCAGCAAAAGGTGATGATGAAGTACCAGCAATCCTTGGCGGCGGGCGCTGCCGGAAAGAAATAGGCTTTAACGGTCTAGTTCGTCCTCGTCCTCGTCGTCAGCGAAACGCTCATCATAGTTGGGGTCTTGCGTGTCCTCGAGGGCGGGAGACAGCTCTTCCCATTCTTCCT
>CAMYFZ010000084.1 GCA_947255165.1 uncultured Varibaculum sp. | reverse complement strand
TCGCTACCCAGTTTCAGGACGCAACCAATCAAATTAGCCAGGGAGTTAGTGCTGTTCATGCGGAACAGTGTTATGACCGGTTGCTTGCCTTAATGAGCTGTTTTGATATTTGGTCGCTCGAGGCGCGGCTCACTGAAGTTTTAGCGAGGCTGGGCTTGGGGGTGCTCACAGAATCAGGACGTGACCGCAGTTTAAGTAGTATGTCCCCGGGGGAGCGGGGGAGGCTGCAACTGGCGGTCACGTTAATCATGAAGCCCGAGGTGTTGATTTTGGATGAACCCACCAACCATTTAGACGCGCGTGCAATCGATTTTCTAGTGGGAACTGTTAATAACTGGAAGGGCGCGGTTTTGATGTCGAGTCACGACCGGGCGTTTATCGAGGACACTGCCACGGTTATTTACGATATGGACGTAGCACTATGGAATGAACTAGCTAAAGCTACTGGTAGTAGTCAGGTTACTGGTCTTTATCGCTGCGCGGGCGCCTACTCGAAATATTTAGCCGAAAAAACGAATGCCCGCCGTAAGTACCGGGAGTTGCATACCGCGCAACAAGCCGAGAAACGGTTACTGAGAAAACATCGCCAGGAAGCTAGCAAGATAGCTCGCGGGGGCGTACGCCTGGCGAGCGCTGAGGGGAAAGCCAAGAAGTTTTTTTCCGATCGCGCTGCTGCCACCGCGCAGCGCCGAATGCGAAATGACGATATGCGAGGCGAGCGTCTTAGCAACCAGGAAGTGCGTAGACCTCGTAGCTATGACCTGGCTTTTGAGCTCAATCAACCCGCTGCAAGTAGCGGAATCGCGGTGGCTGCCCGTCGTGCCACAGTTGCCGGACGGCTGGCGCCGGTCAGTTTTGATCTTTCCTACGGAGAGCATCTGCTGGTCACCGGTGCTAATGGCTCTGGAAAATCTACCTTATTGAATTGGATCTATCGCGGGCAGCCACCCGAGGGCGCGCAAAGTAGCGGCACAATCACCGGCGAGCGGAGGGTCGGGCTGGTACCTCAGCAGCTTCCTCAGGAGGGCGACCCCGGATTCACTAGCCCCATTTGGGAAAACGGTATTGGCGAGGCCGGCAAAGGCGTCCTCCATCCTTCCCTGTGGACTAAGCCCATCCCGGAGCTGTCGGCCGGAAACCAGCGGCGAGCCCAAATTGCGTTAGCGCTGGCCACCTCTCCCGCCTTGCTGATAATTGATGAGCCCACCAACTACCTAGACTTGGAGGCGATGGAAGCGCTGGAAGAAGCCTTGCATGATTGGGAGGGGACGTTAATTGTAGCAAGCCATGACAGGTGGCTGATCAACCACTGGCAAGGTAGAAAAATTTATATTCACTAGCGCTTGCTATAGTTTTCATCTTTCATAGATATCGCGGCGGTGTCCTAAATCAATTGCGAGGATAAGCATCTGTGAGTCCACGATGTCGCAGATAATCCGGTAGTTTCCCACGCGATAACGCCAGTAGCCGGTTAGTTCGCCTTTCAGGGCTCTACCTTTTGAGCGGGGGTTATCTAGCTGGCTAACAGTATGGAGTTCTTTTAGGATTCGCTTCGCGGAGGTGGCGTCAATTTTACTAAGAGCCTTTTCTGCGCGCCGGGTGAAATCAATTTTCCATACCATAGCGAGCCATCATCTCTTCTAGGCTAACGGTATCGAGTTGTCCTGCGCGGTAGGCTGCCGAATCTCGATGTAAAGCGCGCGCGTAATCGGATACTGGCGCCGCTACTTCGAAGGGGATACGTCTTTCAGTCCCAACTTTTTTTGCAAAAATCGTAAAGGCGGCGGTAAGAGTCAACCCCATAGCTTTACAAGCATCTTCCATCGACTCTTTCACATCAGTATCGAGCTTAAAATTAACATTTGATGTTGTTGGTTTCATTATGTATCCTCCTTTTTTGTAGCTATTATTAGTTTACTTCATTATTGAGTATATGTAATCCATTATTATGCTGGCTGCTCGGAGTGCAGGGGCTAATAACTGTAGGCTGTCTAAATCCGGGCGTGATTCCGCAAGTAGAGCCGGGAAAAATCAAGCTGCGGAGTTTTTCGGTATTCTGACTGAGAGATTTTAAGATTTTGTGGGACGGGAGCAGTGGATATGCGGTGGTACGAGAATCCTGATCTGTACTGGGTTATTGGTTGCTGCTTAGCGGGTTGTAGTGGAGTTTTCGCGGTACTATTGTTCTGCGGTGCAGTCAGCGTTATTACTGGTGTAGCTAATATTCTTTCTACTTTAGCCTTCGCTATTACCTGTTATGTTTTGTGCTATCGCTTCAAACGTTCTGCACCTGACTCAGATGAAACCTAAGTAAACTGTGCCACTAGAAGAGGTTATCGTGAGATCCAGTTCGGGTGAGTACCAGAAGCAGCTCACTTCGAGCGGGTAGTTTCACCTGAGGTGCCTACCCTAGCGAATATCAACAGGGGTATATGTAATGAGTTTTATATGTACTGTTGTAGGTCTGTCGGCTTTGGGGAGAAATGGCATAAACTTCCGGAAGGGGTCTGTTAATTTACAGCCATTCGTTTGCGCGATGTAGGGGGTGTGATGGATAAGGTTCCAAACGAGAACGAGGTTAATCCCCAAGCTGATACTGGGCAGGTGCTGATTTACCAAAACCCTGATAGCGCCGCTGATGTTGAGGTGTATCTTGAAGGGGAAACGGTGTGGCTAACTCAAGCACAGATGGCAGAGTTGTTTCAGTCCTCAAAATCCAATCTCAGTGAGCACATAAAGCATATCTTCGAAGAAGGTGAACTGGACGAAGAATCAGTTGTTCGGAAATTCCGAACAACTGCCGCCGACGGCAAACGTTACGTGGTGACCCACTACAACCTAGACATGATTATTTCGCTGGGCTATCGGGTGAAATCGAAGACGGCAACGCAGTTTCGTAAGTGGGCAACTGAGCGGTTAAAAGAGTATTTGATCAAGGGTTTTGTCCTTGATGATCAGCGGTTGAAAAACTTTGGTGGCGGCTCCTATTGGCGTGAGCTGTTGGAGCGCATTCGTGACATTCGTTCTTCAGAAAAGGTCATGTATCGGCAAGTTCTCGACCTATATGCCACGAGTATTGACTATGACCCGCGCAGTGCTGAGTCAGTTGCATTTTTTAAGATGGTGCAAAACAAACTCCATTACGCCACCCATGGGCACACGGCTGCTGAGGTAATCTATGAGCGCGCTGATGCCAGTCAACCATTCATGGGACTGACTACTTTCAAAGGTGACTTGCCGGTATTGGCTGAGGTAAAAATCGCGAAGAATTGTCTGAGTGAAAATGAGCTTAAAATCTTGAACCGCTTGGTGTCTGGTTATTTTGATTTCGCTGAAGTCCAGGCGATGAGTCAAAATCCTATGCGCATGGTCGATTTTGTCGAACATCTCGACAAAATCTTGACTGCTACCGGCAAACCTATTCTTTCTGGTGCTGGGAAGATTAGTCACCGGAAAGCTGTGGATAAAGCAATCAGCGAGTACCGCAAATTCCAAACTCAGACTCTATCTCCAGTCGAGAAAGATTACCTCAAAGCAATCAAGGGGATTGAGGGTGAAGCAAAACAGGCTTCTACGAAGGCGATTAACTAGTGGCATGCGAACTAAATCCTGATGTAATGACCGCCCGGCTCCTAGCTGAGATAAACATCAAAATAACCATCACGGACAGAGTTTGCAGAAAGCACACTTTCAGGCTAACGCCCACTGGGTATTACACCGAATCTAATCAGCAGGGGTAATCCCTGCTGGTCAGACTTTGAGCGGGTGCTCGGTCGCTGCGCTCCCTACGACCCTCCTCGTTCGTCGAATAAGCAAAAAGAGCAAGCTCTTTTTGCTTGCTCTCCTCACTTCGAGCGGGTAGTTGCACCGTTGGTGCCTACCCTTCTTCGCTCGGATCAGAAATATGAAAGCAAGCTTTCATATTCACGATCCTCACTCAGAGCGGGTGACGAGAATCGAACTCGCCTCTACAGCTTGGGAAGCTGTCGTTCTACCGATGAACTACACCCGCGTTGGCATCTAGCCGCCTTTAGAGTATAACCAGTACCGGCGCTCCACTCAAGACGAGCGTTTAAAGTGAGAATAAAGACCGGAAACGATGAGCTAAGCGGCTAGCTTGGGCTCATCAACCCCAGGGAGGGACAAATGACTTTCGTAGTAGCGCTAGCGGCGATATGCGATAGCAAACTACTATGCGCGCAGCGATCCTACCCCGAAAAACTACGCGGCAAATGGGAACTACCAGGTGGAAAAGTGCGCGAAGGCGAGGAACCAGTGGCAGCATTGGTACGGGAAATAAAAGAGGAACTGGATTGGGAGATTTCTCCCTCGCAGCTGAACCAGATGTTGCCCGGTCCGCTTCCGACGGGGGATTGGCCGCTACTAAAAGGCACCCAGATGCGAGTAATGCTTTACTGTCCCCGTGAGATACCTGTCCTGCAAGCAGGGAATTCACATCTCAGCTTACAGTGGAGCCCGGCAGAAAAAGTAACGCAGCTAGAATGGCTAGAACCCGACTTACCTATCGCCGAAGCGTTAAGTCGCCTCCTCAAAAAGCAGCCTAGCTGCGTCCTCAAAATAGATACCAAGCCAGCGGAGCTAAAAGCCCACTGGACTCAGCATTAACTATCTTTTAGCCCCAGGGCCTCAAACAACAGGTAGATCGGGTGAACAGCGGGCTTGCCGCCCCCCTTCTCTAACTGCCAGCGGCAAGTCTCGGTATCCGAAACTACCAGGTCAGAGTTAGTGCTCTTAATCTTGTCGAAAGCGGGCTTGCCTACTGCCTGCGCAACGTCGAACTTTTCGCGTTTCAACCCATAGGTACCGGCAATCCCGCAGCAAGTGGCTCCCGATTCGTGAACCGTCAGCCCGGGAATCTTATCCAGCAGCTGCTTACCCGGGGTGCCGATCCCGGTGGATTTGAGCTGACAAGGCGCGTGATAAGTAACCGTCAGGTTCATCGGCGCCAGATTATCCAGATCCAGTTCGCCCCGGTCATACAGATCCAGCAAAAACTCGGAAATATCCCAGATCCGCCGCGATACCTGGGTTAGTTCCTCATCCTGCACTCCCAGAATCTCGCGCGCCTCATGCTTGACCATGCCCACGCAAGAACCGGAAGAACCAATGATTGTCAGGTCATCCCCGGGGACGTTCAAATCATGCGCCAGCTTGCGAATCAGTTTCTTTGCCCCGTCATAAAGACCGTTAGACTGCTGCGCCAAACCACAACAACCATGGGGAGGGACTAGTACCTCGTATCCCAAGTGCTCGAGAATCTGCACCGAGCGAATAGAGGTAGTAGTTTCGAAGAACTCTCCTGCACAACCATGGAAGAACACTACCTTGCCCTTGGTGGGAGCAGGAGCGGTGCGGGTATGCTTCTTGAACCATTTTTCAAAACTGAACCCGTCAGCCACTGGCATCGGCGCTTCGTGGTGAATCCCGAAAGTCTTCTCTACAATCTGGCGAATCG
>CAMYFZ010000083.1 GCA_947255165.1 uncultured Varibaculum sp. | reverse complement strand
CCTACCAAGAGATTTCTACGGTTATTGTGTTAGCAGCTTCGATTGGGCTCGCCGGGATTTTTACCAGTTTTTCCGGTGGATCTAACGCCATCACCACCTATCTGTTTGGCTCTATCGTTACTATAAGTGACCTAGAGTTATATCTGGTACTAGGGGTGGGGGTAGCCGTGGCAGTGGTCTACAGTGCCCTGTATCGCCGTCTCTTTTTAACCATATTTGATCCTCCGGCAGCTCGGCTATTAGGGATAAATATTCGCGTCCTCAATTTTGTGTTCGCGCTGTTGGTAGCACTGGCAGTGTCGGTAGCGGCAAAAACTATCGGATCCCTGATAGTCTCCTCGATTCTGGTAATCCCCGCGATTGGGGCTATGCAGTTCGCGCGAACCTATCGCGGCACCTTGCTGCTGTCAGTGATTATGTCTTTGCTCTTCGTTTATGCGGGGCTAGTGCTCTCGTTTTATCAAAACCTGCGCCCCGGCGCGGTAATCGTCCTCATATCAGTATTTGGGCTGCTTACAGCCTTAGTTTTTAGAAAAAAGTAAGGAGAAAACATGGCTAAAACTAAGCTAATAGTAGGAGCGGGGGTAGCCGCTGCTCTATTGCTAACTTCCAGTGCGCTGGCGTTCGGGGGTGCTTTTAATAACGGCGAGGACGCCCTCGGCGAATCCGGGAAAACTGCCGCTGCCGGGAAAATAGCCCCTCGTCCTCAAGATCCCAAGTTCAAACTAGACGAAACCACCCAAGTCTTAGTGGACGGGGAAGTAGCTAGCGATGAAATCGTGAAAGTAATAAAACACGGTGACCACTGGCATGTGTTTACCAAAGATGGACGCGAAATCATCACTTACACTGATCCATCCAAAGCTAAGAGTGCGGGGCAGCTGCGCAGCACCGCGAAAGTACTATCTGCGGGACAATTGGGGCAGGTGGCATCGCAGGGAGTAGTCAAAATCCTAAAACATGGAGACCACTACCATATTTACACCGCGGATGGCCAAGAGTTTGTTACCTACACTAATCCCAGCGGCCTATATCCCGGGATTGCTATCGGAACTTATACTGGCAGCCACGGGGGCGGAAAAAATCCCGTTCCCAGTTACCGGCCGTGGCGTCCCCAGGTAGTTCCCGCTGGTGGTAAAACTAATCCTTCCGGAGTGCCGGGTAGCACGGTAAAACCCCGTCCGAGCGGGAAACCAATCCCTGGAGGTGGATTGCCCTTAGTGCGGGTGGTTTCTTTGCCGCAACTGGCCAAGTTGCCGATTGTGAAAATCTTGCAGCACGCGGATCACTATCACGCCTATACGCAGGCGGGGGAAGAGTATATTACCTACGAAAATCCCGCGAAAGTCTTTCCGCAAATAAAAATAGGTCAGTACTCCGGTACACATGGTGGGAATGGGGAAGCGCCGAAGCCGAATGGAGGTGATAAGCCTAACCAGCCTGGTCAAGCACAACCGCCAACGGAGCAGCGGCCGAAACCCGGTAACCAACCCGGACAGCAAAAACCCGACGACTCTGAACGAGTCGTAAAAATTCAACGCCACGGAGACCACTGGCATCTACACTTCGCTGATGGTCATGAAGGAATTAGTTATACCGATCCTTCTGAGCTCTATCCCGATATTGAGATCACCGAATA
Source organism: uncultured Varibaculum sp. (assembly GCA_947255165.1). The sequence goes on along the minus strand of CAMYFZ010000083.1, from coordinate 4,026 downwards.
TGAGGAAGAAAAACCGCAGGACAGCACCGAGGTTCAAGAAGACGAAAAGTTTACCTATGACCAGGTAGAAGCGAAACTAATCGTACCCTTGGAGTACATAACCTACGGAAACGTCACGCATACCACCCGCTTTGACCAGGAAAATCAACGTTTCGTGATTCCGCATTACGATCACTACCACTACATGACCTTGGATACGATTATCCAGTTCGCCCGCGGAGGTAAAGATAATATGTTCCACGGTTACAGCGCCCGGCAGGTAGTCGCCACTTTGAAATATCTGGTGTTGCATCCCGAGGCACGTCCCCAAGGGGAAAACGGTTGGGGGAGCGCCGCGGAGGTCGCGCCCTAGAAAGTTCTAGGAATGCTTGGCAGAAAGTAACGTAAAAGAAAATTAGGTAAGGAAATTCTTTTATAAATCCCCGGAGTTTGGGGGAGTGCCTCCTTCTTGCGGGCTGAGGGGTAGCAATGCTTTTCCCTCAGCCCGCATGCTCGTCCTCGCAGGTAAAAAGAAAAAAGGTTCGAAAAGTGCAACGCTAAACCTTGAAAGAAAAAATCGGGGGTTGTAAATACTGGCATTCGTGCGCTTCGCAAAGTATCTTGATGTCAAGAGAAAATATTTTAATTCCCTGCGGGAGGTTGCAATGAGTTTAAACAGCTTTGGCGCCGCGACCCAGCTAAGTGTCGGCGATAAGAGCTATAAAATCTATGACCTAAAAGCGGTGCCTGGCACCGAAAAATTGCCCTATTCCTTGAAAATCCTGGCAGAAAATCTGCTGCGTAACGAGGATGGGGAAAATATCACCAAAGAGCAGATCACGCAGATAGCGAACTGGGATCCCGAAGCGGCACCCAGCCAGGAAATCCAGTACAGCCCGGCGCGGGTCTTAATGCAAGATTTCACCGGCGTTCCCTGCATCGTTGACCTGGCGACTATGCGCGACGCGGTGGTGAACCTGGGTAAAAACCCGGACCTGATTAACCCGCAAGTGCCAGCGGAAATGGTTATTGACCACTCGGTACAGATCGACGTATTCGGCTCTAAAGATGCCGTGGAAAAGAACATGGACATCGAGTACCAGCGCAACCAGGAACGCTATCAGTTCCTCCGCTGGGGGCAAGGCGCCTTCGAAAACTTCCGGGTAGTACCCCCGGGAACCGGGATTGTGCACCAGGTAAATATCGAATACCTGGCGCGGGTTGTTTTCGCCGACCAGGACGAGGATGGCGCGCTGGCTTACCCCGACACTTTGGTAGGTACCGACTCTCACACCACTATGGTTAACGGTCTGGGCGTCCTCGGCTGGGGCGTCGGCGGAATCGAGGCCGAAGCGGCCATGCTGGGACAGCCGGTATCGATGCTGATTCCGCGGGTAGTGGGCTTCAAGCTAACCGGCGAAATCGCGCCTGGCGCTACCGCTACTGATGTGGTACTGACTATCACCCAGATGCTGCGTGACCACGGAGTGGTCGGCAAGTTCGTAGAGTTCTATGGCGAGGGCGTAGGAGCAGTTCCCCTAGCCAACCGCGCCACTATCGGCAATATGTCGCCGGAGTTTGGTTCCACTGCCGCTATCTTCCCGATCGATGAGGTCACTATTGACTATCTGCACCTGACCGGCCGCAGCGAAGAATCCTGCGCCCTCGTGCGGGAATACGCTAAGCGGCAAGGACTGTGGCATGACCCCTCTCACGAGGCACGTTACAGCGAATATCTGGAACTGGATCTGTCCACCGTGGTGCCTTCTATTGCTGGTCCGAAGCGTCCGCAAGACCGCATCGAGCTGGCAATGGCCAAAGATTCTTTCAAGAAGATTCTGCCTGACTATGTGGCCGGTGATAAGACGATTGATCCGAAACTGATGCGTCCTACCCGCCCCACCCAGGTGAAACTAGCTGGTGGGGAAGAAGTAGCCATGGATCACGGCGACGTGGTGATTGCGTCCATTACCTCCTGCACTAACACCTCCAACCCCTCGGTGATGATGGCGGCTGGTTTGCTCGCTAAGAACGCTGCTGAAAAAGGACTAAAGCCGAAGCCGTGGGTGAAAACCTCCCTAGCTCCCGGCTCCCAAGTAGTGCGGGACTACTACGAAAAAGCCGGTCTGATGCCGTACCTGTCGCAGCTGGGCTTCGATATTGTCGGCTATGGCTGCACCACTTGTATCGGTAACTCCGGTCCGCTGCCCGAGGAAGTTCACAACACGGTAGCGGAAGCAGACCTGACGGTAGTGTCGGTACTGTCTGGTAACCGTAACTTTGAAGGGCGGATCAACCCGGATGTAAAGATGAACTATCTAGCATCCCCACCGCTGGTTATTTCCTACGCACTAGCCGGAACTATGGACTTCGATTTCGAAACCGAGCCGCTAGGCACAGATAGCCAAGGAAACGAAGTTTACCTGCGCGATATTTGGCCGGCTGCCGAAGAAGTTGAAAAAGTAATCGGCCAGGCTATCGACCGCGATATGTATCTGCAGGATTACCAGAGCGTCTTCGAAGGAGATCACCGCTGGCAGTCCCTGGAGGTTCCCGATTCACCCACCTTCGCGTGGGACGACGGATCCACCTATGTGCGCAGAGCACCCTTCTTCGAAGGGATGCCGGAAACCCCAGATCCGGTGAAAGATATTTCCGGAGCCCGAGTGCTGCTGAAACTGGGAGATTCGGTAACCACCGACCATATTTCCCCCGCAGGTGCGTTTGCCGCCAAGACTCCGGCAGGTCAATACCTCAGCTCCCACGGCGTGGAACGGCGCAACTTCAACTCCTACGGTTCGCGGCGCGGTAACCACGAAGTGATGATGCGCGGCACCTTCGCGAATATCCGTATCCGTAACCAGCTCCTCGACAATGTCGAGGGCGGTTTCACCAAGGACTTCACCAAAGCTGACGCCCCAGTGGTTCCGGTTTACGATGCTTCGGTATCCTACGCCCAGACCGGAGTGCCACTGGTAGTACTCGGTGGTAAAGAGTACGGAACCGGATCTTCGCGTGACTGGGCTGCTAAAGGTACTTTGCTGCTGGGAGTCAAAGCGGTTATCGCGCGGTCTTTCGAACGGATTCACCGTTCCAACTTGATCGGTATGGGAATCTTGCCGCTACAGTTCCCCGAGGGAGAAAGCGCCGATTCTCTCGGTCTGGACGGGAATGAAACCTTCGATATTAACGGGATTACCCAGCTTAATGAAGGGGTTACTCCGCAGGTTATGAAGGTGACCGCGACCAAGACCGATGGTTCTGTCGTAGAGTTTGACGCCACCGTACGGATTGACACTCCCGGTGAAGCTCAGTACTACCGCCACGGTGGAATCCTGCATTACGTACTGCGCAACCTAGTTGCCTGATAACGCAATAAATATAGTGCTCTGGGCACGGTAAAAGCGCTCGGGGGACCCCGGTGATTCTTGCTTCGCTCGAATCAAGCCCCCTCTCGCATCTTTTACCGTGCCCAGAGTTTTGCTCCTATAGCGGATTTCATCAAAGCGAATAATGTGCAAATCGCTAGGAAATGCAGGTTGCTCGCTTAGTATTCGGGTCGTAAAAGCGCTCGGGCACCCCGGTGATTCTTGCTTCGCTCGGCTAGAGGAAAATATCTCACTGAGACAAATAGCTGTGTTTCCGATGTTTCGGTTAGAGATTACAGCCGGTTTTCACCACGCCCAGAGTGGCGTTAGCGGTGGCGGTGCTGTTTCCAGCGTTTGCGGATGCGCTTGCCCAGGGAATCTCCCAAGTCGCGTTGGCTAAGCGCGCGGGTTTGCTGACGGTAAAGCTTGACAATCAAGTCGCGTCCTCGTACATAACCCAAGACCTTTTGGGAGCGCCCCACCACCGGCAGGTTAGAAAGAGAAGATTCTGCCAGCTCCTTGAGAATTTGACTAGGGAGTTCAGTGGGGGTGCAGAATGCTGCGGTTAAAGGGATCTCTGCCAAGGGCGCATCCGCGCCGCGTTTTTCGATTTCCTGACCGAGTAGTAGGGCACTCACGGAGCCTTGGAATTCTCCCTGGGAATCGACCACCGCCAAAG
>CAMYFZ010000082.1 GCA_947255165.1 uncultured Varibaculum sp. | reverse complement strand
ATAAGCGTCTGTTCCCGGCGGTCGATGTGAACGCTTCGGGTACTCGCCGGGAAGAACTGCTGCTGAACAAGGAAGAGCTGCAGGTCACTTGGAAGTTGCGGCGGATGCTGAGCGCTTTGGATCCCCAGCAGGCTACCGAGTTTGTGCTCTCTAAACTGAAGAACACTAACTCCAATGCCGAATTCTTGATGATGATTGCCAAGATGAGCAGCCAGGTCTAGCTGTCAGCAGCTAACAGATTTTAAATCTTAAAAATAAATAGATAAAACAGCACGATGCCCCGCCGTTTCTCGGCGGGGCGCTCTATTTTTCTGCCCAAACTGTGGTAACGGCTACGAATATAACGATTTGGTAGCGAAAAGGTTGCGTATTGGTCTAAACTGATTTCTGCCTGTTTAAAACAGGCAGGTTATTGTGTCGACTGAATGGGATAATCGTGGGACGTCATTGGCAAGGAAAGAAACCATTCCGCCATCTGCTCTGGCAGGCCGGATTAGCAACTGCAGTGATCGCGGGAGCGGTCGGTACTTCCGGGGCGGTAGCTCTGTACACTTCCTCGCTGCCTGCCGGTCAGCCGGTGCCGGAAATGGCCGCGCAAACTATTTCCGCTACTAACCCGGCCTTAACAGCGGGGGGAGAACTGGGGCTGCAGGTTGTTAACGCGAAAGTAACCCCGGAGGCCGTGGCGGAAGCTATTCCCGGAGCCCCCGCGGGCACCCCAGCAGCAGCCCGCGCGGCCTCTTCAACTGCACCAGCGGCAGCAGCCGGCGCGGCCTCTTCAACTGGGCAATATTCTTTGCGGGCGCTGCAGCGGGCGGGAGTGGTTAATTGGAGTGGCTATAAGTTCACTTACTATTCTCAAAAAGTATTACCTGGTGGGGGTCTGAGGATTCCGGGCCGCCACGTAAATGCGGGTGGATACGTAACCGATGCAGACGGATACATTGTGCTGGCGAATAGTGCCCCCAAAGGCACGGTTATTAATACTCCGTTTGGTGCGCCCGGCAAGGTCTATGACCGCGGCACCCGGGGTAACCATTTCGACGTTTACACCAAGTAGATAGCAGCTATTTATTTGCAGGCGAGGGTGCACCCTCGCAAAATTGCGGTTACCGTGATCGTTTAGCGAAAGTGAACTAGTCGGCCGTCTCCTCTAGGATGGACACGATGAGTTTGCAAGCCGTAGTAGAACAAGTAGCTAGCGAGCCGGCAGCTAAAGAGTTTTTTTCTCACCCCGGCAGCGTCCAGTCCCTGTATTGTCCTGCGGGGCTAAGGCCCGCGTTAGCCGCGGCAGCAGCACAAACCGATGTAAGTAAGGGAATCTTTTCCCCGCTGCCTTCCTCATCCGAAAAAACGGAACCAGCTGCCGGGCCTGCAGGCGCTGCCGCTAAGCGGCGCGGCCTAATCCTCTATGTAACTGCTTCGGGGCGTTCCGCCGAACAGGCAGAGGCAGAACTGGCGGGTTACCTGCCGCGGGTCGCCCGTTACCCCTCCTGGGAAACTCTGCCTCACGAACGCCTCTCGCCCCGTGCCGACACCATGTCACAACGGATCGCCGCCTTGCGCCGCCTGACCCATCCGGAAAAAAACGGGCCGGGGGAAGCGATTTCTATTTTGGTAGCCCCTATCCGGGCGCTATTGCAACCGGTAGTAACCGGTCTAGCCGAGATTGAACCCCTAATAATTACCGAGGGTGAAGACTATCCCCTGGATGAACTGGCTGCTCGGCTACTAGACCTGGGATACGAGAAAACCGATCTGGTGTCCAGCCGGGGACAATTTGCGGTGCGGGGAGGAATCGTCGATGTCTTCGTTCCCGGGGAATCCCATCCCCAGCGGCTAGATTTCTTTGGCGACACTCTCGAGGAAGTAACTTATTTTTCCCTCTCTGATCAGCGCAGCCTAGAAAAAAGTCCTTCAGGAGTATGGGCGCCGGCTTGCCGGGAACTGTTACTGACCGACCAGGTGAAGCGTCGCGCTAGCGAGCTGCAAGCCTCCCTGCCCGGGGTGGCAGATATGTTAGAGCTGATCAGCCAGGGAATAGCGGTACAGGGGATGGAATCCTTAGCTCCGGTATTGGCGCCGGGACTGCAAAGCGTGGTTTCTCTGCTGCCAAAAGATACCACCATCGTGATTGACGAACCGGGGAAAGTGGCCCGCCGGGCAGCAGACTTGCTAGCTACTTCCCATGAGTTTGAGCAGGCCGCATGGCAAGCGGCCGCTGGCGGAGGAAAAATTCCTGTCCGAGCCTCCCGCGCCCTCCAAAGTCTCAACGATTTCAACCAGGAGGCTCGCGATAAAGGTTTAGGCTGGTGGGAGCTAACCGGGCTGCCTAGCGCGGATATTTTGGCCGCTGAAAATGAGGAAGCGGCGGGGGAGGAACCCGCGGATCTTGGGGAAGAAGCGGCAGAGTTCGCGGGGGAACTAAGCGGCGGCGAAGAAGAAAATGGGTTGAGTGAAACCACTCGTCCTACCTATGTTTATAAGGGTCAAAGCAGCCTAAAGGCGCGGGCGGCCAAAGGCTATCGCGGACATATCGACCAGGCTGTTAAAGAGTTAAGTCAGTATCTAAATGCCGGTTGGAAAGTTATTTTATGTTGTTCCGGGCGCGGCTTGGCCAGCCGATTTGCGGCTAATCTTTCCGAGGCGGGACTACGGGCCAAAGCGGTAGCAACCTTGGCTGCGTCCTCAGATATAGAAAAGGGAAGCGTAATGGTCACCGCCGGAAAGATCGCCGGTGGTTTCGCCTTAAAAGCCTCTCGGCTGCTGGTCTTGTCCGAGGCGGACCTGACCGGCCGGTCTCCGCGCCTAGCGCAAGCTCCTCGCAAATTGGCTAGTCGGCGCGGAAAATCAATAGTCGATCCCCTCTCGCTAAAACCCGGGGATTATGTGGTGCACTCCCAGCACGGAGTGGGACGTTTCGTGCAAATGACTAAACGCACTATCGGTAAAGGTCAAGATGCGGTTACCCGCGAATACCTGGTGATTGAATATGCGCCCTCGCGGCGGGGACAAGCTGGCGACCGACTCTATGTACCTACCGACTCTTTGGATCTGGTGTCCCGCTATGCTGGCTCGGATACTCCCCAGCTCAACAAGATGGGGGGAGCAGACTGGGCGAAAACCAAGAATCGGGCCCGCAAAGCCACCCGGGAAATCGCCGCCGAACTAATCCGCCTTTATGCGGCGCGGCAAGCTACTAAAGGACACGCTTTTGGCCCGGACACGCCTTGGCAAAAGGAACTCGAGGATGCGTTCGAATATCAGGAAACCCCCGACCAATTGGTCACTATTGATGAGGTCAAGGCAGATATGGAAAAACCTGCCCCTATGGATCGGCTGCTCAGCGGAGACGTAGGGTTCGGGAAAACCGAAGTGGCGGTGCGGGCGGCCTTTAAAGCTATTCAGGAAGGTTTCCAAGTCGCGGTACTGGTTCCGACCACGCTGCTGGTAAAACAACATTTTGAAACTTTTTCTGACCGCTTTGCCCCTTTCCCGGTGAAAATCGGGCAGCTATCGCGTTTTTCTACCCCTGCGCAGGCGCGCGAAGTCAAAGACCAGTTGCGCGGCGGCGAAATCGATTTGGTGATCGGAACCCATAGTTTGATTACTGGGGAAGTGGGGTTTAAGAACCTGGGGTTAGTAATTATCGATGAAGAGCAGCGTTTTGGGGTCGAACACAAGGAAACTTTGAAGGCTCTGCGCACCAATGTGGATGTGCTCTCCATGTCCGCTACCCCGATTCCTCGCACCCTAGAAATGGCGGTCACTGGGATTCGGGAACTATCGACGCTGTCGACTCCGCCGGAAGAGCGCCACCCGGTGCTCACCTTTGTTGGTGCCTACCAGGATAAACAGGTAAAAGCGGCAATTCGCCGGGAACTTTTGCGTGATGGGCAGGTCTTCTATGTTCACAACCGGGTAGAGTCAATCGACCGGGTGGCCGCGCATCTGGCAGAACTGGTGCCCGAAGCCCGGGTCGCGGTGGCGCACGGGAAAATGCACGAAAAGCAACTGGAAGAGGTGATGGTTGATTTCTGGAACCACCAGGCGGACGTACTAGTTTGTACCACGATTGTAGAAACTGGGCTAGATATTTCCAACGCCAATACCCTGATTGTTTCCGGAGCGCATCGGATGGGACTCTCCCAGCTACACCAGTTACGAGGGCGAGTAGGGCGCGGGAGGGAACGCGCCTACGCCTACTTCTTCTATCCAGGTGATAAACCGCTGACAGAAACTGCGCAAGAACGCCTGCAAACCATTGCCGCTAATACCGATCTCGGGGCAGGAACAGCGGTGGCGCAAAAAGATCTGGAGATTCGCGGCGCCGGAAACCTATTGGGTGGGCAACAGTCCGGCCATATCGCCGGGGTTGGCTTTGACCTCTATATTCGGATGGTATCGGAGGCAGTGCGCGGCTTTAAAGAGGGCGGGGAAGCGGAAGAAGAAGACAGCGAAGTTCGGATTGAACTGCCGATTGATGCCCATATTCCCCCCGAATATATGGATTCGGAGCGGCTGCGCCTAGAAATGTATCAAAAGCTCTCTAGCGTGCGGAAAGAAAAAGAGCTAGATGCGGTGTGCGAAGAAATGACTGACCGTTACGGGGCGCCTCCGGCCAATGTGCAGCTGCTGTTTACGGTGGCGAAGCTGCGGATGCAAGCGCGCGTCCTGGGAATCAAAGAAATCGTGGCGCAAGGGCGGTTCGTGCGTTTTGCCCCGATTAGCTTGGCAGATTCCCAAATGCTGCGGATCAAGCGGTTACATCCGGGAACGGTGATTAAACCGGCGGTACGCCAAATTTTGGTGCCCGCCCCCAAGGGGGAAAAGCTGGGGCAAGGCTCGCTCCATGATGAACCGTTAGCGCAGTGGGTATCGCAGTTGTTGCAAAATGTGCTTACCCCCTTTGGGAAAGTAAAAACAGGTGCCCAAAAATAGAGCCGGCCGCGCCCTCTTGATAAGCTAACCTTAGCTATTAGCTTCAGAAAGACAGTCTTATGAATAACAAAGTTCTTCGCGTCATTGGTATTTGTGCCGGCACTGCCCTGTTAGGGCTGGGGCTTGGGGGATGTTCTTCCACTGAAAAGGCGAAAGATGGTTTGCCCGTCGATCAGGTGGTAGCCGAGGTTAATGCGGCTCAAGCTAACGGGGAACAGCAGCAAGAGCAGGCAAGCGGCGTGCAGCAACTGCGTTCGCAGATGCAAAAGGGGCTGGGAACTGATGTCTATCCCCAAGCTGTTTGGGAAGCGATAGCGGACGGGAAAATGTTGCCTGTGCACTTAGTTCCCATGACCGGGGCAGTTAAAATTGCGCAGCAAGAATTGCGAAACCAACCCGGCTACACTGATGCTGATATTAAGAAATGGCTTGCTGAACAGGTAGCTCAAGGTAATTTGCGGGATGTAGATTTTTCTTTTGCTACCTTAGATTTCTGGCGCCTGCAAAAATTTTCCATTTCGGTCCAAGAGCACAAGGTGCCCCAGGATTTAGCACAGCAAGTGTTCCCCAAGATTTCAAAGGCCTTCAATCAAGGCTTAAAACAAGGCGAGGTCACCGGTAATAATAAAATGTTAGACCAGGTATTGCGGATGCAAACCGGGGTGCCAGTGCTTGCGCCTAGCCTGGGTGCAGGAGTGAAACTACAGGGTTTAGCTAATGCTGAGCAGGCGCTACAAAGCCA
>CAMYFZ010000081.1 GCA_947255165.1 uncultured Varibaculum sp. | reverse complement strand
AAAAACAGCTAGTCCATTCAAATAAATTTTTCGCGCTCAAACTAAATGAGGCACCGAAAAACTTTCGCGCTCAAAATACATAAGGTACGCCGACACTATCAAAACACAAACAAAACAAGTAGAATTAGAACATAACAATGGAAAGGTTTATGAGCAGCTACCGCCCGGTAGTATTCCTCCCGGCCCCATAAACTCTGACCCGATCAAGTAGATAAAGGAAAAATAACCATGAAAATCAAGACCACAAGGCGTATCCTGGCCGCGCTTATTACTATCCCGATTGCTATTAGCCTTACCGGCTGTGGCGGGGCGGACTCTAAGAAGTCTGAACCGAAAAAACCTGCCGTAACCAGCAGCCAAAGCGTGAAAGCTAAGAAAGCCGCCAAAGAAAAAGCACAGGCTGAGGCAAAAGCAAAGCAAGAAGCTGAGGCCGCCGCTAAAGCGCAAGCACCGGCAGCGCAGCAGCCCGCTACCAATAGCGGGAATAAACCAGCAGTGCAGCAGCCGCAAAAACCTGCCGCACCAGCACCCGCGCGCCGCGCGCCACAACGCCCTGCCCGCCAGTACCAGGCACCCGCGCCAGCTCCGCAACCTCAAACCGGGGGCGGCAGTGGCGGATACCAGCTCAAACCCTACGAAACCTACTTTGATAAAAGTGATCTAGACGAAAACGGGTCTGTGACGGTACATGGTGATGAAGATGGCAACGTATGGTAAATCCCATTAGTTAAAAGTTTCTATCAGAGTGCCAGGGCGCATTACTTGCGTCCTGGCACTTTTTTGTTTGCCGGGGCTTCTTTATAGATGTGGGAACGTGCTGGGTTTCCACTAACTCCTTATTGATACAAAAACCTGTGCCCCCGGCCATTTGGCCGGGGGCACAAACCAGTAAGGAACAGTGCCTTGCCGCGCTCCCTGGAATCTATAAGTAGATAGAAGGAGTAACAGTGAACACTGGTACTAAGAAACGAAGCGCAATCATTGCGCTACTAGTCCTAATAATAGGGCTAGTTATCCCACTAACCAGCACCCCGGTCGCGCAAGCTCAAACGCCAATCGGCGAAAAAGTGACTGGCTATTTTACGAGCATTGAATTTATAGCAACCAAAGCTCCAATACTGCACTTACCTGCAACAATAATACGTCTTTCAACGACATACTTCCCGCGCCCTACATAGGAAGTAACGGACGAAGGTTATCTTTCCGATAATCCTGTGCCCGCCAGGCAAGGCAAACCGTCTTGCCTTAAGGATCTACCCCAGGGAGGGATTATTAATATGTTTGTGGCATATACCACTGACAACAATGTGATTAAAGCAGATGAATGGAGCAGCCAAGGAAAACCTGAAATCCACTGCATGGGATTCTTGTCAAGCGGAAAACCCTGTAATCAAAGATTGATAGCGAAATCCTATAAACGGAGCAACAAGAAAGCCCCTCACTTTGCTCATTTTCCCGGCGAAGGGAACGATTGTGATCAAACTATGGGATTCTACGGATCAGCTCAGCGCTATTTAGAAAACCAGGGAAACAACAGCTGCGATACCTGGTACAAGAATGATGGGAACAATCCGTTGGAGCTCGTACTTCCTGGCAAGTCACCTTGCAAAACTCGGAAGCAAACCGTTTCAAGAACAGGTGAAAATACAAACAGGAACACTAGGGTCTCTTATGGCGGCCCTAGTGGAGAACCTTCCGCAAGGATTCCAATAGGTCAACTTGAGCTCCTAAAAAGACAACTGCACCTACCTGCCCCCGACGAAACTGTTATCCATCAAGGGAGAATCTGTCCAATCATCAAAGTAAATGGCAAAAACAAATCCAAAGAAGAGTTTAAACAACACGAACTGGCATTCTTTTATGGAAAAGTTAATGCAGTAGGCCTTTCCGATCGTAATAATCTGTTCATCCGTTTCGAGAACAGCGACCTGTCCATAATGCTTCGCGGAGAAGAGCAAGAACGCGCAAGCAACCGAGATAGTTTTAGGAAACTCAAAGGACAGATCTGCTCAATCTTTGGAATACCCCTCAAAAACAGAGGAAGGTACGGCTGGCGAGTTATCCCCTTTCTTGAATACAGCAAAATACATTTTACCGCCCTGCCGGTAGGTATTGCCTTTGACCATTCCTGGTAGTAACAGGGTTACTCAGTATTTGGGGAAGCTTTCCACCCGCTATGCAACAGTTGGAAAAGTAAGGTTTCACTTGAAAATACCAACACCTTTAACGGACAATGAAAGTGGTCTTTCCTAGGAAGGGCTTCCAGGAGCCGGGGGTTGTCCCCCGGCATTTCCTGTATCCAGGAATCCTATTTATCGCGATAATGGGAACCACATTGCCAGGTTAGGTACTTTCCCCCACCCTGCTAGCTCCATACGATTTGCATGATTCTAATCCACAATTAGCTCGAGACCAGATATCCACTGCCTTGTAAAAAATAATTTCAACCCATCCTCCTCTCCCTATAATTCTTCTGTGAGCACCTACCTTCCACCCGATATAAATATCTCCTCGATCTTTATCGACGAATCAGGCAGCAGGAACTCCAAGGGAGGATTTTTCGTTATTGGCTTTGTTAAAGTGCGCAAACAAGCGCTACTTGCTCGCGAAATTAGACAAGTTCGCCAGAAGCATCATTACCATAATGAAATAAAGTTTTCTTCCATAAAAACACGTGATTTACCGTTTTACAATGAACTTGCTGAATTGATAGCGCAATCAGATGTGCGCTTAGGAGGATCCGTCTATAACTCAACCTCCGGATTTACCAGCACGAAGGAAACTTGGAAACAGCAAGCTGACATGGCGAGACGGCTTGTGGTCGCCAATATCAACCGTAAAGGAGAGCTTGTAAACGTATTTTTAGACCTAGTGCAAACTCCAAGAGGTCAAAGCGTTGCAGAAATCGTAAAGCACGACGCCAACCGCATTTTAAGGGATAGGCGCGTTATTGAAGCGTATGACATGGACTCACGCTCTACTGATCTCCTTCAGATAGCAGATTTAGTAGCCAGTTCGATAGCCTATGAGCGCAAAAAAGCAAACAAACCAAAGGTAAAACCTGGAAAACGAGTCTCGGCTAAAGCACGCTTTTCTGCGCGCTTACGTCGAGCACTAGAGCTAGATAGTTTCGACGACACTCATCACGGGAAAATCAATATTCTAACTATGAACAGTTAAACAGGGCTTGACTTTTAGAACGTACATGCCCGAAAATTGAATAGCAGGTGGCCTTGGTCTAACCGGCCAGCACCCATCTGTCCGGCTGTGATTTACGGTCACTTTCCCGGTAAAAATGCACCATAGGGTTGCATATACATACTCCGTGTGCCTCCTAGAATTCTAGGGGGCACACGCTTTATAAACTTAGGACGAGAAGGGCTGACTCGCGAGTGTTGCGAGTTCGTAGAATTGGAAAAACCCCGTCACCGCTGGATCGCAACGAGGACGGGGTTTGGCGCGCTCGACAGGATTCGAACCTGCAACCTTCTGATCCGTAGTCAGATGCTCTATCCGTTGAGCCACGAGCGCATTTGCCGTTGCCTTAGCAACTACCTCAGTCTAAGACAGAGCCGATAAGCCCTCCAAATCCGCGACAGCTTATTTAATGTGATTCACACACTAGCGCCGCGGTGGGGACGTACTGCGCGAGGGCTAGCCAGATTTCACATCACGCTGCTAAAGCTTCGGACACCAAGCGTTCAATCAAACAGTGGATATATCTTGCGGTCACTACACGCGGGGTGCGGCCGGTAAAAGATACGAGAGGGGCTTGACCTGCGTAGCAGGTCACGGGGTCCCCGGAGTGCTTTTACCGAGCCAGCCCCGCGGTAAATTTCGGCAAACTAATCGGTAACGAACTGCATAAACAGCTCGTTTAAGGCGTTTGCATCTTCATCGGTTTTGCAGATGACCAGGATAGTATCGTCACCGGCGATGCAGCCGAGCACGGTATCAAACCACGCCATATCGATCGCGCCCGCGAGCAACTGGGCACCGGCCGCCGGGGTGCGCAGCACTACCTGGTTATGTACCACTGCGGAAGATACCAGCAGGTCTTGGCACCATTTAGCCAACTTTTCATTACCGGGATCTTCCTGTCCCCTCCGCACGCGCACCGGATAGGGTTCCGGCAGCATATAGACAGTTTTTCCGCTGGTAGCACGCACTTTAGTGGCACGTAACGCTAACAGATCGCGCGACAAAGTGGCCTGGGTGGTAGGGATTCCCCGTTCAGCCAAGTGGCTCAGCAGTTGCGACTGACTAGAGATTTCCTGTTGATTGAGGATTTCGCGGATTGCTTCCTCGCGCGCAGCCTTGGTGGTCGGTACGGTTGCCATGCCCCTATCTTCCCATTACATCCGCTCGGGAGCTACCACTCCGCAAAGATCCAAGCCATTTTCTAGCACTTGTCGCACGGCCTCATTCAGGTGCCGGCGCGCCACGTGCGCGTCGGTTATTTCCTCGCCGGAGCGGGGAATCACCCGGCACTGGTTGTACCAAGTGTGATAGCCAGCCGCCAGTTTCTCCAGGTAACGCGGGATCCGATGAGGTTCGCGCTCTTCGGCGGCCAGTTTGAGTTCAGCCGGGTATTGCGCCAAAACCCCGAGCAGATCCTTATCGGCTTGGCTAGAAAGCGCGGAGGCCTCATAGTTACCGTCAGCTTTCACTCCGGCTTCGTCGGCATTGCGCCCCACCGAACAAGTGCGGGCATGAGCATATTGCACATAGTAAACCGGGTTTTCATTGGTATGGGAGCGCAGCAAATCTAGATCAATATCGACAGTGGAATCCATCGATACTCGCACCAACGAATAGCGGGCAGCATCGACTCCCACCGCATCTACCAGGTCATCTAGAGTAATCACGGTGCCGGCGCGTTTAGACATTTTCACTTCTACGCCGTTTTCTTTCAGATTAACCATCTGCCCGATAATGATTTCCAGGCTTTCGCCAGGCTTGCCCCCGAAGGCCGCACACATGGCATACATGCGGTCAATATATCCGTGGTGGTCAGCCCCCAGAATCAAGATTTCATGGGTGGCTCCCCGGCGCTGTTTATCCCGGTAATAGGCAATATCGGCTGCGAAATAGGCGGGATCACCATCCGACTTCAAAATCACCCGGTCTTTATCATCCCCATATTTAGTGGACTTCAGCCAGGTGGCGCCGTCCTTTTCATAGATTACCCCGCGGGAACGCAGCTCTTCGATCGCGTCAGTGACCGCCCCGGAAGTGTGCAGCTCGTCCTCGTGAAAGAAAACATCAAAATCGGCGCGGAAATCATGCAAACAATCTTTGATCTCACCAAACATCAAGGTGGTGCCGGTTTCCCGGAAGTATTCTTCTGCCTGCGCTTCCGGTAGCTCTGCTAGTTGCACGCCCTCTGCTTTAGCGCGCTCAGCCACTTTACTGGCAATATCGAGGACGTACTGCCCGCCGTAACCATCTTCCGGCACTTCTTTGCCTTGCCAACGCGCCAGAAGCGACTTGGCAAAGCGAGTGATCTGGGCGCCGTGGTCATTGAAATAGTATTCGCGAGTCACTTTTGCCCCACTGGCCGCCAGAATCCGGCTGAGGGTATCGCCCACTGCCGCCCAGCGCCCTCCCCCTAAATGGATGGGGCCAGTGGGGTTGGCTGACACATACTCCACGTTGATGTTTTGCCCACTTAAAACCTGGCTGTGACCGTAGTCTTTCCCGGCCTGCAAAATCGTGGAAACAA
>CAMYFZ010000080.1 GCA_947255165.1 uncultured Varibaculum sp. | reverse complement strand
AGGCTTTAGGTTTACGTAGTTTACTAATATCGTTCATATCTTCATCCTATCGGTGCTCCTGATGATTGCTAAGTTTTAAAACCCTGATAGCCGCGCATTTCACACCGTAGAGAGCTACCTTGCTTAGACAAGCGTACCGGTTAGGTTCTTATTTCACTTTTGGTAACTTACGGTTTGACTTGCTGCCTGATACTTGGCGGTTTCCGGGTACCTTTAGGACTAGGTATCTGGATTACTAGCTAGTTCACGCGCATATCTAGTACTTGTGCGGCAGTGGCGGCATCAATAGCTAGCCGATTGGCGTAGCCATGTTCTAGGGCGACCCGAATAATCGCTACTTTCGCGCCCCCTCCGGCAACCATAATTTTTTCGGGAATCCGCCGCAGCTGCGCCAGAGATATTGCCATAGTACGGTCATTTAGCTCTGGCAAACACACCCTGCCATGGGTGTCAATGAAGCGAGAACAAATGTCACCCACGGCTTTCTGCTCTAAAAACAGTTTCACATCCCGTGAAAGGGTGGGCAGGGACAAAAGATAGGAACTTTTTGCCGCATCTCCCACGGTAAATACGGCTACCCGAGCATCCCTTCCTCGTTTCAAGGCTGCCGCCACCTGCTTTTCTTTCATCATTGCCTGTTTAGCTTCCGCGCTTTGAAACACGGTGGGCGCTCCCAATAGGTGTGCCTGTGCCTTAAAAGCCTCAGCAAAACGATTAACCGCCTCGATCTCACTTTGCCCGCGTGCAAACCCGCCTACCCCTCCGCGCAGCTGCACTATCTCCACATTCTTGCGCGGCTGGGGGGAAAGATTTTTAGAGATTTCTTCAATGGTGCGCGACCAGGAAACCCCCACCATGTCACCATCCTTAATCACCTTTTCCACCATCCGGGCGCCGGCTTCTCCCAGTGCTTTGCGGACTTCAATATCTGAGGCAGCGCTGGGATAAACCACCACCGCCTCCTCCAGGCCGAAACGTGAAATCAGCGCCTTTGCGGCTGAAGAATCCGCTAGTCGGGGATCATTAACCGTGATTTTCACGTAGCCTTTGGCGCGCGCATAGCGCAGCAGTTTAGAAACGGTAGGGCGCGAAATTCCCAGCCGCGCCGCCACTTCATTTTGGGGCAGTCCCCCGTAGTAGGCTTTGGCGGCATCAATAGCTTGAATGTCTTTGCGGCTCAGATTTACGGGCATGACTTTTCCCTTTGCTACGGCACCTTTGCTACAGCACTATTGTAAACCTGTCCGCTAGCGGGAGGAAGTAACTTCACCCCAAGAACAGCATTTTTACTGTACTTAACTGTCTGTAATGGAAATAAGCCGCTGTTAAGGCAGGGAAAGTATCCGGCCTTTCCGAACCAGTGGGGTACTAGCATTCAGCACCGGAGGGCGAGGATGGTAGCGAAATACAAATAGTAAGCTTCTCCCGAATCTTCGGGGCATAGCTGGCAACTAGCGCAGCCACAAGCCAAGAAACACTGATGGAATCCCACCCCGGAATAAGTGCCCGGTAACGATCCTCAGGTATTTTCGCGTTGGTATTTTTAGGGAGGACGGAACCGCGCGAAGTGTCATCGGTTACGGAAATTCCGCAGGAGTTAATGAAGGTTATCGTTTCCCTAGCAACTTCCCCGGGTACCCGGATATCTGCGGTGATGGATAAATTAGCGATGGTGCTCGCAGGAATTAATTTGGAATCCATCCATTGCGCAGCTGCCTGATAGCTGCTGAAATTCGGATCCAGTTGGGAAAAATCTGCGCTGGTAGTGGGGTCAAACTGAAAAATAACTTCTGAAATCTGGAGCTGGTACAGCTTTTCAGTGGCTTTCCAAAGTGCCTCCAGCGTCTGAGATATAGCAGCTGGTGAATCCGTAAAGCTGGGAGCAATAAAATATGCGGTCGCTTCAGTATGCTGCTGTCCGGGTTTTACAGTAGCTTCTGCAACGTGCCAGATTTCTCCATGGTCATATCGCTGGGGAAAGTTCGCGATGAAAGTGTGCTGCCAGGCATAGATAGCATTAACCAGCGGCTCGCTGCCCTCTTCTACTTCCGGTAGGGGGCTACCTGGTTTCCCAAGTAGGGAAATATAGAAGCCGCAAAGCATGGTTATTCTTCACCTCCACCTGCTCTGCCGGGGATGCTGCTCGCTCCGACCTACTCCTATCCTCGAAAATACGGGAAAGTAGCGGGGCAAGCAATAGCCGTATCAGTTTTAACTACTGGCAGCACCTGGGTAGAATCCACACCGTGATAAATGCGCAAGATATGGAAGTGCGGATCGGGCAGCGGCTCTTGGTGTCTCGCACCAGTTTGCGGATTGATAAAGGAATGCGCATTGGCCTAGTTGGGCGCAATGGCGCTGGTAAAACCACTACTATGCGCTTAATTGCGGCGCTAGTGGCGCTAGGTAAACATCGCTCCAGCGGTTCCCTCAGCGAGGACGAAGCCCAAGACTTAATCGACAATATCGATTTTCAAGGCAAAGTTACTTCCTCCGGGTCGGTAGGGTATCTGTCACAAGACCCGGCAGTGGGGGTGAAACAAAAGGACGGGATTTCCCGGATAATGGCGGTGCGAGATTTGGATCGCACTTTGCGGGCAATCGAGAACGCTCAAGAAAAAATGTCCACCACCAGCGGGGAAACCCAGGCCAAGGCAATAGAAAGATACGCCCGCCTAGATGAAGAGTTCACCCGCCTCGGCGGGTATGCCGCCCGCTCGGAAGCTATGCAGATCGCCCATAACTTGGGGCTTGACCAAGCCGCGCTCACGCAAGCACTAGCGACCCTTTCGGGAGGGCAGCGCCGCCGGGTCGAACTGGCGCGGGTACTGTTCTCTCAGCCGGACGTCCTGCTTTTAGATGAGCCCACCAACCACTTAGACCATGACTCCATCATTTGGCTCCGGGATTTTCTGTGTACCTATGCCGGCGGCTTCGTAATGGTCACCCACTCTACCGCGCTGCTAAAAGACACGGTAAACCAGGTTTGGTATTTGGATGCCTCCCGGGCGGTGATTGATCAATACAAACTGGGCTGGGATGCCTACCTGAAGCAGCGCGCCCAAGATGAGGCGCGGCGGCGTAGGGAGCGCCAAAATGCCTTAGCGAAAGCACAGGCATTGCGGGAGCAAGGCGAAAAAATGCGAGCCAAAGCCACTAAGGCAGTCGCGGCCCAGCAAATGCTGCGGAGAGCCGAGGAACTGGTAAAAGAGGTCGGAAGTGAAACCAAAGCTGAAAAAGTTGCGCGTCTGCGTTTTCCTACTCCGCTAGCTTGCGGCAAAGTACCTTTGAATGCGCGCGGCCTCGCGAAATCCTATGGCAGCCTGGAGGTATTTAGCGGCCTAGATTTATCAATCGATCGCGGCAGCAAAGTGGTGGTTTTGGGGGAAAATGGCGCGGGGAAAACTACGCTACTGCGCCTATTAAACGGGATCGAGGAGCTAGATGCGGGGGAAGTTGTTCCCGGTCACGGCCTCAAACTGGGCTACTATGCCCAAGAACACGAAACCCTAGATCCCGCTCGCACGGTTTACGAAAATATGACCGCGGCGGCTCCCGACCTGGATGAAACCCATGTGCGTAACATCCTGGGACAGTTTCTATTTTCGGGGGAGGACGCTTTTAAGCCGGCCAGCGTACTTTCTGGGGGAGAAAAAACCCGGCTAGCTTTAGCCACCTTGGTGGTAAGTGGCGCCAATGTGCTGCTGCTAGATGAACCTACCAATAATCTAGATCCGGCGTCTCGGGAAGAAATCTTGCACGCCCTCGATCAATACGAGGGGGCAGTAGTACTGGTAACCCACGATCCGGGGGCCGTCGAGGCGCTGAATCCGCAGCGGGTGCTGCTGCTGCCAGATGGGGACGAAGATTTGTGGAGTGATGATTACCTGGATCTGGTGGAACTGACTTAGCTAGGTGTCGGCCTTCATCGGTACTTTGCGGGGGCTAGCAATTAATCCAGGGCTAATCCAAAGTTGCCGTATCGACCTCGCTAAAAGGCACTACTTTAGTGGGAAAAGAGCGATACGCCAGATATTGCCGTAAAAAATCGGCATGTTCGTCGCAGGTCAGCCAGGTTTTGTGTACGGGGCGGGGAATCTTAGGGTTACGCCATAGCACCGCTTTGGTCGCCGGGTTTTCACATCCGCGCGCCGAACAGATATTATCTTCTGGTCCTTTAGCTAAAGCCATACCTCTCCTTGTCCTTAGTGATCATTCTAGAGGCTTAGCTAGGATAGAGCTATGAGCTACCTATTAACGCTGGTGCGCCACGCCCAGGCTGGTTATGGCCAGGGCGACCACTCTCGTCCTTTGACCCCGGAAGGGGTGCGGCAGGCGCGGGAGTTGGGGGCGCTTCTAGTTAAAGAGAAGGTAGAGGTAGAGCTGATATTGCATTCTACGGCGGCTCGCGCCACTCAAACTGCCCAGCAGATCGGCAGGGCTTACCCGGATGCGCAGCTACTGGCAGAGGACGAGCTGTATCATTGCTCCCCGGAGCGACTGCTGCGTTTAGTGGGGGAGTATGGACCGGCAGGCGGTAAAGGCATTTTGGTAGTAGGACATGAGCCCATTATTTCTATGACCGCCCAGCTTTTGGCTCCAGAAAACGCGGGCGTTCCTTACGGGGTATCCACCGCTACTGCTATTGCTTTTAAAGTTCCCAGCTTTACCCATCTTGTCCCTGGTGACGGGGAATTATTTGGGATTTTTCACGCCGTGCTGCGCCAATAGTCTCAGGCTTAACCGGTAGGGGTAAAGCCAATGGAAAAGTATCTACGGCAGCCGCTAGATTTGCTGGAAAAGTCTAAAAAGTAGGAAAAGAAATTGTATATAAAGCATGTGTACTACAATTACATCAGGAATTAAATGTGACCCAGATCCAAAATGTTGTAAGAAAATAATTTCGAGTTAAATATCAAAAGGAAGAAAGATCATGAGCCAGTTCAATCCCAAACCTAGCCAATCTCCAAACCCCAACCAGCAGCCAACTCCGGTTCCGCCTCAAATGGGGCAACAACCAGCTTACGGGCAACCACAAATGGGGCAACAACCAACTCCGGTTCCACCCCAAGCGGTTCAGCAGCCAGGCTACGGGCAGCCTTTCCCGCAGGCTCCCATGCAGAACTATCAAAACCCGGGAATGTCCGGCGCAAACCCAGAGGACACCGGCAGTTTCGGCTGGGCAGTTCTAGGCTTCTTCATTCCTATAGTTGGGTTGATTCTTTGGCTGGTGTGGAAGAGTACCAAGCCAAAGACCGCAACTCAATGCCGTAACGGTTTCATCGTTGGCGTGGTCGTGACGGTGCTTTTCTATGTTATTTTTTATGCGCTTATCGGCGGGATGATGTACAACATGTAAGCAGGAAAAATCCGGCGCGTTTTTCCAACCACCAATAGCTATAGAAAATGGGTGTCGGGAACATGGGTTCATGTTCCCGACACCCCTTCTTTAGTTTTAGCTTTAATTAATCTATTCGGTTACCACTGTTCCCTTGGGGACTACGGTGATTCCGCCCTCGGACACTGTGAACCCGCGTTCACGGTCTTTGTCGTGGTCAACGCCGATTTGTACGCCCTCGGCAACCCGTACATTCTTATCCAAGATGGCATTGTGGATTACTGCTGAGCGTTCCACGTCAGCTCCGTGCATCAGTACCGAACCGTCAACCGAGGAGAATGAATGTAGATGCACCATTGGGGAAAGCATAGAGCGCTCCACGTGCGCACCCGAAATGATGACTCCCGGAGACACGATTGAATCCAGGGCTTCACCGCGGCGAGTCTGATCATTAAAAGTACTCTTAGCGGGGGGCAGCCACGCATCTAGTT
>CAMYFZ010000079.1 GCA_947255165.1 uncultured Varibaculum sp. | reverse complement strand
AAGGAGGAAAGATGCGTAAAGGATGGAGCGGGGACGCGATTTTGCTGGATGGGGCGGCGCGGGCTCGGGAATTGAAAGAACAAATGCGTCAGCAGGTTGACCGCCTGCATCAGCAGGGGATTAAACCGGGGTTAGGCACCATTTTGGTGGGATCCGACCCGGGATCGGTTTCCTATGTGGCAGGTAAACATCGCGACTGTGCCGAAGTGGGTATCGAGTCGATTCGGGTGGAACTGCCCGATACGGTTTCCACCGCCGAGGTTTTAGCCGAGATTGAAAAACTCAATGAAAATCCGGCGTGTACCGGCTATATTGTGCAGCTGCCGCTGCCGCGCCAAGTAGATGTCAACCAGGTGCTAGAAGCGATTGATCCCGATAAGGATGCTGACGGATTGCACCCCATGAACCTGGGACGCCTAGTGCTGCGGGTAAAAGAGCCGGTAACCTCGCCGCTGCCTTGTACCCCCCGTGCCTGTATCGATTTGCTGCAGCAATATCAAGTGCCGCTAAACGGCGCGCAGGTATGTGTAGTAGGACGCGGCACTACCGTGGGTCGTTCTCTGCCCTTAATGCTTACCCGCAAAGATATTAATGCCACCGTTACCTGTTGCCACACGGGAACCCGTGATCTAGCTGAGCAAACCCGTCAGGCGGACGTGATTGTTGCCTGCGCCGGATCTGCGGGAATTATAAAACCTGAGATGGTTAAAGAGGGTGCAGCAGTCCTGGATGTGGGGGTATCTCGCGGCGCCGTGAACCCGGAAACCGGGAAAGCCCGGCTAGAGGGCGATGTGGCCGACGGGGTAGATAAAGTGGCGGGTTGGCTCTCGCCGAACCCGGCAGGCATCGGCCCGATGACCCGGGCAAATCTGCTGCTCAACGTAGTAGAAACCGCGATGCGGCACGCAAAATAGGCGGGGAACAGTAGATGCGTTTGCGGAAAGTTTCGGTTGGCTTAACTTGGGCGCTTACTCTGGCGCTCACTCTGGGTGCCTGTGCATCCTCACCGAAAGCCACCCCCAGCCCCAAGCCGACGGTAGCAGCTAATACCAGCGGAGCTTTTTGCCTTCTAGAAAAAAAGAATTCGCAAGATATTAGAGCCGTGGAGTTGGGGAAGGCGATGGGGGATGCCTTGGCGGATCCCGCTAATAAACAGGTAGCTAAGCCCGTTAATCTCAGCGTGGAAAAAGCGGAAGAGATTGCCGGAAAGCTGCGGGAAAAGAAATGTAAAAATGTGCTTTCTTTAGAACCCGGATTTGCGGGGGACCTGGTACAGATCGCCAAAAGTTACGCAGATATAAATTTTGCGGTTATGGGAGCAATCGGGAAGACTAAAGCGTTAGCCAATGCCAGCGGGATCGATTTTGATTTGCGTCAGCCAGCGTTCCTAGCTGGATATGCTGCCGCCGGGGTTACCAAGAGCGGCCGCGTGGGGGCAGTCAGCGATTTAGCGTCAGAGAACACCGCGAAGAACGCGGACGTGAATCCGGGTATTGATACTGCATTTTCCTGGGCGAACGGCTTTCGGCTCGGGGTCGAATACTACAACCAATTCAAAGGTTCGGGTATAACCCTGGCTGCGTGGGATCAAAGCGCCGGGGGGCCGGTGCGGGTAGCAAGCGCCCAGCTACACGATCAGCTTATAAAATTGGCTGATGCGCAGGTGGACGTGATTTTTGTAATGGCACCCCCGGGGGAATCCGCCGTGGTCGAGGGGCTAGCCGGAAAAGATGCTGCCGCGATCTGGAATGGACAAGACTTGGCCGCTGCCTCTCCGCAGCTGAAAGCAAATATCCTCACTTCTACGGTTATTGACCCTTCCGGCTGCGTAAAAGAGCTAATGAAACAGCTGAAAACCGGCTCCGTTGCCGGGAAAGATTATTTGGGGACCCTAAAGAACTCCGGAGTTAAACTGGCTGGTTGGGGCGATTATGCTCCCAGGTTCTCTGATAGCCTCACCGCCGAACTAGCCGGGATTCGCAGCCAGATTGACAGCGGGAAAATAGATATTACAAAACTAGGGGCTCACCAAGGTTAGGGCCGGAAGCAAGACAAAGGGGAAACATGCTCAAGATTGCCACGGTTAACGTTAATGGGATCCGGGCGGCCTTCCGTAAAGGAATGGACAGTTGGCTAGAACGATCTGCACCCGATGTGGTGCTGGCCCAAGAAGTACGGGCCAGCGAAGACATTACCGCCGAACTATTCGGGGATAACTGGCAGGTAGCAGTAAATGCCTCGCAACTAAAAGGACGCGCCGGAGTGGCGGTCGCAGTTCGTAAATCATCGCCTTGGCGTTTAGAAGCAGCAGAGGCCGATACGGTTCCGGTCGAAGTTCCCCAAGATGGAGGGCGCTGGTTAGAGGCGGTTATTGCTCGGGACAAAGCCGATGGCGCAGAGGATAAGCGGCTGCGAGTGATCTCCGCATATTTCCATTCCGGGGAAGTGGGAACCGAAAAGCAAGAACATAAAATGGCGCACCTAGAGCGGATCGGGGAACGCCTAGAGCACTTACTTCCCGCCGGTTCCTCCTCAGAAAATGGGGAGCCCTTAGTGCTGGTAGCTGGGGATTTTAATGTGGTGCATACCGAGAGGGATATTAAGAACTGGAAACCGAACCACAATAAACGCGCCGGAGTGCTGGATGAGGAAATCGCCTTCTTAGATCGCTGGCGCGAACAAGGGTGGGTTGACGCGGTGCGCACCCTCGCCGGTGAGGTGCAAGGGCCATATTCCTGGTGGTCATGGCGGGGTAAAGCCTTCGATAATGATGCCGGGTGGCGCATCGACTATCAGCTAGTGACCCCGCGTTTGGCTGAGCTGGCGCGCAGCCAGCAAGTTGATCGCGCCGAAGCCTACGACCAGCGTTTTTCCGATCATGCCCCCGTAGTGGTTAGCTATGAGATTTAAGGCGTGGACTCGTAAGAAGTCTTAGCTGTCCCGGCCTAAAAAGGCTGAGCGTCAGCGCAGATTTGACTAAAGCCTGCTGCAACGCACTACTTATTTGGCGAGATTTTCGGCTAATGGTGCAAAACTAAGGCCGCGCCTGCCAGGATATTTACTGGCAGGCGCGGCCTTAGTTTAGTTGCTATTTACTTTCCGGCTTTCGGGTGAGTCATGTCGGCAACATTTAGGGCTTTATCTAAATCTTCCTCACTGATTTCCCCGCGCTCAACAAATCCCAGATCCAGAGCAGATTCCTTGACCGTCATCTTCTCTTTCACTGCGTGCTTGGCGATTTTAGCGGCATTTTCATAGCCGATGTAACGGTTCAGCGGAGTCACAATCGAAGCCGAAGATTCTGCCAGTTCCAGGCAGTGCTCCGGGTTAGCCACGATACCATCTACGCAGCGCTCGGCGAGCAGACCGGCAACCGCTCCCAGGCAGTTAATCGACTCTAGCAGGTCCACTGCCATCACCGGCAGCATCACCAACAGGTCAAAGTTGCCTTGCGCGCCCGCGAAAGCAATCGTCTGATCGTTACCGATTACCTGGGCAGCTACCTGTACGGTTGCCTCGGGCAATACCGGGTTAATTTTGCCGGGCATAATCGAAGAGCCCGGCTGCAGATCCGGCAAAGTGATTTCGCCGAGGCCGCAGCGCGGCCCGGAAGATGCCCAACGCAAATCATTGGCGATTTTCACGAAGGAAACTGCCACTACCCGCAATGCGCCGGACATTTCTACCAAGGAATCCTGCGCGGCTTGGGCTTCGAAATGGTTCTCGGCCTGACGGAACGGCAAATCCATGTTCTCGGCGATTAGGGCAATAACCCGCTCCGAGAAACCCTCCGGAGTGTTAATCCCGGTACCGACGGCAGTGCCCCCCAAAGGTAGCTCTGCCAGGTTCTTTTCTGCGTCCTTGACCCGGTCAATTCCCTTACGTACCTGGGTGGCGTATCCGGAGAACTCTTGTCCCAGCATGATTGGGGTGGCATCCATCAGGTGGGTGCGCCCTGCCTTAACGATATTGGCGAACTCTTCGGCTTTCTTTTCTAGGCTGGTTGCCAGCTGATCTAGCTTCGGGAGCAGAGCATGCTCGACTGCCTCGTAGGCGGCAATATGAATCGAGGAGGGGAACACGTCATTAGAGGACTGGGAAGCGTTCACATGGTCATTAGGGTGAACCTGGCTGCCTTTAAAACCAGTGGCCAAAGTGGCGACGACCTCGTTGGTGTTCATATTCGAGGAGGTACCGGAACCAGTCTGGAAAATATCGATCGGGAACTGGTCATCGTGTTTACCGGCGATAACCTCTTCCGCGCCTTTGACAATAGCGTCACGGGTTTCGGAATCGATAACCTCTAGTTCAGCGTTAGCGATTGCCGCTGCCCGTTTGATTTGTCCTAAAGCCGCAATGTGGTGGCTGGAAAGGGTACGGCCGGAAATGGGGAAATTTTCTACCGCCCTTTGGGTTTGGGCTGCGTAGAGGGCGTCCTTAGGAACTCGAACTTCCCCCATAGTGTCATGCTCAATGCGATATTCTTCGCTCACGGGTAACTCCTTTAGTGTTAGTGAACAGTTGGTACTTACCTTCTACCCTACCGGGGTTTACAGTGAATAGTCCCCCTAAAACCTGGCGAAAATCACTATTGGATAGGGTATTTGCCTCCCCGACAGGCTCAACAGCTTAGACTGTAACTAGCGACAGAAAGCGGGAGCACCATGAGCAAAGATGCCTCAGACGATAAACCTACCGAATATCTGCCGGGCGGAGCGATGGCGAACGCCTACGTTCCGCGTGGCCATCAAACCAACCGGCGGATTACTCGCCGTGCCGCGCAACCCGATGTTGACAGTGCCGCGCAAAGAAAAATCTCGGTACCAAACCCGCCTGCGGGCGCTCCTTCCGCAGTTCCTGATGCTGCGGCGATGGCTGGAGACTATCAAACTGAAGTGATTCCGCCGGTTAAAACGCCCGCGCCCGCCTCCCCAGCCACAACTGATTATGTCCCCGCCCATTCCGCCGGTACCCAGGTTCCTGGTGACACCGAGGTACCCCCTCCAGCATCGACAGCCGCAACCACCCAGTTGCCGCCGATTGATCCGGCCGCGGCCACCCCGCAAGTGGATTCTTTTCCACAGGGAATTCCACCCGCCTACGATCCCCAGAGCGATGAAGAAAAACTGCGCGAAGAGCAAGAATACGAGGAAGAACGCGCCGATAAACGCCGGTTATTGAAAGTGGTGGGGATTGTAACCGCCATTGTGGTTCTACTGGCGGGAGCAGTTATGGTCGTGGCGCTAATGATCTCCTCTCAGCAAGTGATGCCACCGAATGAACCGGAAACCACGACCTCTGAAAGCGTTACTACCAGTCCTTCGGAACCGGAGACTACCCTTTCCACCCCGGAGACCAGTGAGCCTAGTACCACTGCACCCACGAGGACTCAACCCACCCAGCAACCGAGCGCTACCCGAACGACGCCTGCGGCACCCGCCACTACCAAAGAGACCCCTTCGAAAACGCCCAGTACCGGTGGCGCAGAGCAGCCCAGCTCCAGCCCGGAGCCCAGCGCTTCTGGCAATAACTAATAGGGAAACCTAGACGAATCAGGTTGCTGCAAATTATCGCGATCAACCTGATTGAAACCGGGTATCCCGATTTTCTTGATACTTGATACCAGCAAAGGGTGCGCCCGACGCTTAAAACCCCGGGCGCACCCTCTCAAAAGCTAAAACTGGGTTAGTTATCCCTGTTTGTGTTGGCGAGCAGCACCGGCAGCCGCTGCCCCTACAATCCCGGCGGTATTTCGCAACTCGGCGGGAATAATCGGGGTAGAAATGTCAATTAGCGGCAAGAATTTCTCGTGTTTGCGGGATACCCCACCACCTACTACGAACAAATCCGGGCTAAACAGCTTTTCCATTTCCCGGTAATACTTGGTTAGCCGTTTCGCCCATTTTTTCCAACCCAAAT
>CAMYFZ010000078.1 GCA_947255165.1 uncultured Varibaculum sp. | reverse complement strand
ATAGTGGCCGGGTGTGCCAGTCCCGCGTAGGTTCCGCGTAGTTCTTCCGGTACTCCCGGTAACTGTTTAGTGAGCCCTTTGACGTGCGCTTCGTAAATAACGGTGTTTTCCCAGGGGGTAGCGGGCCCGGGAACCACATCAAACTCTTTTCCAGTCACTACTCCGCGTACGGTATAGGGCGCTGAGTTGGTCGGATCTAGCTGGAAAGGATGCTCCGGGTAAAGCTGGTCATCGGTTTTATGGGCGTAAGTTTGACTGGAAAGCTGCACGTTTCCGCTAATGGCGCGAGCATAGGGGTCGAGGGCGAGTTTGTAGGGGTTGAAAACGTGGCCGCGTTCCGGATTCCACGGTCCCCAGGCGCGAAAACCATAGTAGGTGCCGGCGAGAACCCCGGCAACATGCCCATGCCAGATACCGTCTACTGGGCCTAGCAGCCGGTAGCGAGTTTCGGGAGCGGTAGGTTCAGCGGAAGTGAAAAAACAGATCTCTACCGCAGAGGCATTCGGGGCGACTACCGCGATATCCACCCCATTGCCTTGCAGATAAACCCCCAGGCGATTAGGGTCGGCGGCGCCGCCATGCACAAAGGGGCTGGACGGCCTAAAATAGTCGTCTAATGTTTTTCTTGACACGTCTGTCATCTTATCTGGTGCTACCAAATAGAGCCATTCGTTTAGCTAGACGGGGTTGGTTGAACATTTAATTTCCTCCCTTAGCTAAGGGGTAGGGCTTCTCACTTTTTCACCATCAAACCTTATGGCAAGGTAGAACCATGAGGATTGTCGTAACTGTAAAGCATGTACCCAACCCGCAGTCTGAGCGGCGGATCGAAAACGGTCACCTGGTGCGCGGGGAAGAAGATACCCTGAATGACCTGGATGAGAACGCCATCGAAGCGGCGCTCAGCGCGAAAGCGGCGGTACCGGAAGCCGAAATTATTGCCCTCACGATGGGGCCAGAGGGGGCGAAGAAAGCCCTGCTGCGCGCCCTCCAGATGGGAGCAGATCAGGCTTATCACCTGTGTGATCCGGCCTTGGCTGGCTCGGATGTGACCGTGACTGCCCGGGTGCTGGCGCGAGCTATCGAAAAGATTGGGGACGTTGATTTGGTGGTTTGCGGAAGTTCCTCTCTGGACGGGATGACTTCCATGCTGCCGGGAGCCCTGGCCGCCACTTTGAATCTGCCGGTGATTAGCGATGCCTCTGAAGTTAGTTTCAGCGGCGAGGCCGTGGCAGCCACCTGTTATCAAGAAGGAACCGCCTTGAGCTTGCGTGCGAAATATCCCCTGGTGGTTTCGGTAAATGATGAGGCCAATCGGCCGCACTATCCCGGGTTTAAAGAAATGTTGGCGGCGAAGAAGAAACCGATAGAGCAGTGGGATCTGGCGCAGCTAGAGCTGAGTGCCGAAGAAGTAGGGGCCGCTGATTCCGGAACCGAAGTGCTAGATGCTCAGTTTTATCAGCAAACCAAGAACCAGGGAACCATCGTCACCGATTCCGCGAACGCCGGCGAAGCGCTAGCGAAGTACCTGGTCGAATCGGGATTTGCGCAGGAAAAGTAGGAGTAAATCGTGAGTGAAAAAATAGAAAAAGACGTCCTAGTTTTTGCCCACCCGGATGCGGCTCGTCCCCAGCATCTATCGGTGGCAGCGGCGCGCCTGATTACCTTGGCGCGGGAAATCACCAGCGGTAGAGTGGTGGCGCTCGCGCCCTCCTCTATCACCCCTCAACACTTTTCCCAGGTCGGGGTAGAGGCAGTACGCTTTTTTGACCCGGCAGAAACCGGAACTTGGCAGGTAGGGGCGGTTCTAGCTGACCTGGTGGTTTCCGCGGCGAAAAGCGGCGACTTCGGGGCAGTGTTGCTGCCCTCGACCTCTTGGGGGCGTGATGGCGCCGCCCAAAGCGCGATTATCCTGGGCTCTGGAGCCAGTGTCGACGTGACCAGCCTAAAGGTGGCTGACGGAAAACTGATTGCCGGTAAATCGGTGCTCGATGGTACTTGGGAAACCAGTTACTATATTCGCCGCGGCATCCCGGTAGTAGCCATGCGCACCACTTCGCTTTCGGCGGTACCGGTTGCGGAAGCCGGCGAAGTAGAAACTGAAAACCTGCAGGTAGAGTTGCGCGAATCTACTAAACGAATCCAGGTGGTCTCTCAGGAAGATACGGGATCTTCACATGCGGGACTAACTGAAGCACCCGTAGTGGTTTGCGCGGGTCGCGGCGTTAACGGCGATTTTGGGCCTGCCGAAGAACTGGCCGAGGTATTGGGCGGATCCGTAGGGGCTACCCGCGTGGCCTGTGAACAGGGCTGGATTGACCGCGCTGCCCAAATCGGACAATCCGGGATCTCTATTGCCCCGAATCTCTATATCGGGCTGGGCCTTTCCGGGGATCAACACCACGTTTGCGGGATTCGCGGCGCCAAGAAAATCGTGGCGATCTGTGATGATCCCGAGGCACGCATTTTTGAAATGGCAGACTTCGGGGTAGTTGGGGACCTATTCACGGTAGTTCCGGACGCCCTGTCCCGAATCAAGCCGCTGGACGCATAGTGGACCTGGCCTACCTCGATAACGCTGCCTCCGAGCCGCTACGCCCCGAGGCGCTAACGGCTATGAATGAGGCCGCCGCTACCCTTGCCGGAATCGGAGCCAATCCTTCTTCGGCACACGCGGCGGGGCGCAAAGCAGCGGCGCTGCTAGAAACCGCGCGCGCGAGGGTAGCGAAGGCACTGGGGGCAGAACCGGCGGAAGTTATTTTCACCGGAGGGGGTACCGATTCTTGTGCCCTCGCCTTGCGCGGCCTGGCGCGGGCAGCGCGCCGCCAGGATTCTCGCCGCACCCAAATAGTGGTTAGCCAGGTAGAACATGATGCGGTCAGGCTTAATGCCACTGACTTGGAGGATGCGGGATTCCAGGTGCAAGTCCTGCCAGTCGATGCCGGTGGGGTAGTTGATCTTGAAGCCGTAGCCACCCTTGACACCTCCCAAATCGCGGCAGTATCAGTGATGAGCGTATGCAACGAGAACGGGGTCCTGCAGCCAGTTGCTGAGCTTTGCCGCCGGCTGCGGGAAAAAGAAGCAGCAGATACGCGGGAGGCTCCGGGCGCTAAGACTGCAGCTGGGAAAGGTGCCGGGAGCAGCTTCGATAGCCAGTTTGCTATCCACACTGACGCGATAGCCGCTGCCGGACGCCAAGAAATAAATTTCGCAGAATCCCCGGTAGATGCGATTTCGCTGGCCTGTCACAAAGTGGGCGGACCGGCAGCCCTCGGGGTGCTGCTGGCGCGCAGAGAGGTAAAAATCGCTAGTGACCGGCGCGGAGGCGGCCAAGAACGGGCCCTGCGAGGGGGCACCCAAGATGTGATCGCCGCCGTAGGGGCAGCGGCAGCCTTTGAAGCAGCCCAGCAAGAACTAGCAGAAACTACCCGGCGTCACCAGAATTTACGGGAAAAACTGCTGCAAGGCGCGCTAAAGATTCCGGGAGTAAAACTCGCCAGCAACGCCCTCGCAGTACCCGGGATTGTCCAGTTTGCGCTGGAAGGCGCAGAGGCCGAAGGGCTACTGTTTGCCCTGGATCAAGCGGGAATCTGTGCTTCCGCCGGATCCGCTTGCCACACCGGGGTAGCCCGTCCCTCCCCAGTCCTCTTGGCGCAAGGCTATAGCGAGCAGGACGCCCTCGGATCTTTACGGATCTCTTTCGGCTGGTCCACGCGGGAACAGGACGTAGACCGGCTATTACAGGCACTACCGTCAGCGCTGGATGCCTCCCGGAAACTAGCAGAGCGAGAGAGGAAATAAATGAAAGTATTAGCTGCCCTCTCCGGAGGCGTTGATTCCGCAGTCGCCGCCGCCCTCGCCAAAGAGGCCGGACACGAGGTAACCGCGGTACATATGGCCCTGTCCGCGAATCAGACCCAAAATCGTTGCGGTTCGCGAGGCTGCTGCACCGTAGAAGATGCTTCCGATGCCCGCCTCGCCGCCTCCATGTTGGAGATCCCCTTTTATGTATGGGACATGGCGGAAACTTTCGAAGAAACCGTAGTCGAAGATTTTCTGAATGAATACCGGCGCGGACGCACCCCCAACCCCTGCGTGCGCTGCAACGAATTCGTGAAATTCCGCGAACTCGCTACCCGCGCCGACGCCCTCGGCTTCGATGCCGTATGTACCGGGCATTACGCGCGCGTATTGAGGGGACCTGACGGAGTGGAACTGCGCCGCGCCAAATGCATGGAAAAAGACCAATCCTACGTATTGGCGGTAATGGGGCGTCAGGCCCTAGAGAAAGTAATTTTCCCGCTAGGGGAGTATGAATCGAAAAGCCAGGTACGCGCGGAAGCTGAGCGGCGCGGCCTGCCCATGTCAGCCAAACCGGATTCTTACGATATTTGTTTCATCGCTGACGGGGATACTCGCGGATTTTTGCGTTCCCACCTGGGCAGTAAGGCCGGAAAAATCGTGGATACGGAGGGCGCGGAAGTCGGCACCCATTCCGGTGCCTATCAATTCACTATCGGGCAGCGCAAAGGCCTAAACCTGGGCCGGCCCGCCGCTGATGGGCGTCCCCGCTACGTACTCGGTACCGATATGAAAACCAACACCGTAGTAGTCGGTGCCAGCGAGTTGCTGAGCGTAGACGGAATCACCGCCACCGACGCGGTATTACTGACTGAGCCGGGCGATCCAGCATTAGCCGGGCAGGCAGAAGTAACTTTGCAGTATCGGGCGCACGGGCAACAAGTTCCGGCGAAAGTTTTCTTAGAGGCAGACGGTACTTTACGCGCCCAGCTTTTACGTCCCACCCGCGCGGTCGCCTCCGGACAGTCCCTAGTAGTTTATTTAGGGGATCGCGCCATCTGTGAGGCAACTATCGAACGCGCATTTAAGCAGGAAAATAGGCAGTAGCTAAATCCTGGACTGGAAAGGGTGCCTCGCCTTAGGTTAATATATTCAAGCCAGCGCGAGTGGCGGAATTGGTAGACGCGCTAGATTTAGGTTCTAGTGTCTTACGACGTGCGGGTTCAAGTCCCGCCTCGCGTACCAACTATAGCGGCTCTGACCAGCTTAAATAAAATGGTAGAGTTAAAATCAATACAGCGCCCCGGCGCTAGTATCTCTACGTTTAACTATTTAAGAGGGAGTTTCGATGTCAGAGTTAACCGCAGGTCAAAAGGCTCCAGATTTCACTTTGCCTACCGATGAAGGCAAAGAAGTCAGTTTGCAAGGACTCTTGGAACAATCCGAAAAAGGGGCAGTTATTTATTTTTACCCCAAGGCTTCCACCCCGGGATGCACTACCGAAGCCTGCGATTTCCGCGACTCTATAAACTCGCTAAAGTCCGCCGGATACGCAGTCGTGGGGATCAGCCCCGATAAAATGCCTGCCCTGGAAAAGTTCCGGGACAAGCAAGAACTTAACTTTCCGCTAGCCTCCGATCCGGAACGGGAAGTGATGAGCGCCTGGGGTGCCTATGGAGAAAAGAACTCCTATGGACGCCTAGTAAAAGGGGTAATCCGCACGACCGTAGTAGTGGGCAAAGACGGGAAAGTAGTGCTGGCGAAATATCGGGTACGCGCCAAAGGACATGTTGCTCGTCTGCGCAAAGAACTGGGAATCGATTAGTGGTACGCCACCGGGGACTCGAACCCCGAACCCTCTGATTAAGAGTCAGATGCTCTAGCCAGTTGAGCTAGTGGCGCATCATGAAAGGAAAATCGTGAGATTTTCGTACGCCACCGGGGACTCGAACCCCGAACCCTCTGATTAAGAGTCAGATGCTCTAGCCAGTTGAGCTAGTGGCGCATCGTTGCTAAGGCAACGAAATAAACTCTAACCCGACCCGCACGTCCAGGCGAAACCAATGCCCGCATTGGGAGCAGTTTCACACGTGGAAGAAACAAAGTTAGAGCCAGGCTAGACTGGTGGGCATGGCGCCAGCGAAAGATTTTGTTCATCTTCATGTTCA
>CAMYFZ010000077.1 GCA_947255165.1 uncultured Varibaculum sp. | reverse complement strand
CTTAGAGACAAGACTTCACCAGGCTTTTCAGTCACAAAATTTACAAAAGATTAACCAGATTATTTCTGCAGCACCTGCCCGCGAAATCAAGGTGTTGATGGAAAGATCAAATTTCCATCAACGGGCATTGTTATTTAGGGCTCTTCCCAAGACCACCGCTATCGCCGTTTTTGATTTGCTGGACCCTGCCGTCCAAGCCGACCTGGTCAGTGCGCTACGCGATGATCATGTATCTGCCGTTGTAGAAGCCATGGATCCACATGACCGGGCAGAATTGCTTGACGAATTGCCAGCGTCTGTTGCCACAAAGATTTTGGCTGGCCTCAGCCCCACCGAACGCGATCTTACCGGCATTGTACTGGGGTATCCAGAAAAATCGGTCGGACGAAGAATGAGCCCAAAGTTCGCTACCGTTCACCCCACCGATAGCGCTGAAAAGGCTCTAACCCACCTAACAAAAGTGCTTGATGAAGTAGAAACTATCTACACGGTGCCAGTAACCTCAGCCGAAAAGAAACTTGTAGGCATAGTAAGCCTTAGAGACATCATGCGCGCCGATAAAGCTACCCTCATCAAAGACTTGATGAAACCTGAAGATAGCGTTAGCGCCACTCAACCAGCAGAATATGCGGCTCGGCTGTGCGCAGATCGACAGCGACTCGCCTTACCTGTCGTCGATCAAGAGAATCGGCTGGTCGGCATTCTGCCATTAAGTGACGCCCTAGACATCCTCGAATATGCCAACAACGAGGATCAAGCACGCATCTCCGGCGCAGAACCGCTTAGCAGACCTTACCTAGCCACCCCCATAGCCGACTTTGTTAAGGCCAGAGTCGTGTGGCTTTTAGTGCTAGCTATCGGAGCAACTCTAACTATTCACGTCCTCGAAACATTCGAAACCACTATCGCCCAAATGGTGGTGCTGTCAGTTTTCGTGCCGCTGCTCATCGGCACTGGCGGCAACACCGGGAATCAAGCGGCCACCACTGTCACCCGCGCCATCGCGTTGGGTGACATAAAGAGGGGCGACGGGCTCAGAGTGATCTCCAGAGAAATCCGAGTTGGAGCACTATTGGGCGCCCTCATCGGAACACTCGGATTTGCGCTAACCAGCATTTTTTATGGCCCGCAAATAGGGGCAGTAATCGGGCTGACCTTGCTGTCTATCTGTACCCTAGCTGCCACGGTCGGCGGCTTCATGCCCCTAGTGGCACGCAAGTTCGGTATAGACCCAGCAGTATTCGCCAACCCCTTCATCTCAACGCTACTGGACGCCTCCGGTCTAATCATCTATTTCTTGATCGCAAAAGCAGTTCTAGGAATATAGGAGTCTCTGTCTTCTTTAGGAACCCGGTTTCCGCCGGCAGCCCCACCAAGATGGATAGCGTTATCTACACCAAAGTCCTGCATCCTCGTTCGGGTATTAAGCGGTTATCCCCGGATTCTGAAAACTTTAGTCCAGCAAGATCTCTGCCACTTGGGTTAACACCTGGGAGGCGCCCCCGGACACCCGCACGTCCGCAATAGAATCGGCGGCCGTGGGTCCCCGGTTAATCACCGCTACTTTGGCGCCGGTTCCCCAGGCTTCCCGCAACACCCACAGCCCGGTCAGCACCGCCAGGGAAGTGCCTACTGCCAGCACTACCTCGGCTTCCCGCGCCGCCGCGAAAGAACGATCCATCGCTTCCCCCGGCAGAGATTCCCCGAAAAATACGA
This sequence comes from uncultured Varibaculum sp., assembly GCA_947255165.1. The sequence goes on along the minus strand of CAMYFZ010000077.1, from coordinate 4,257 downwards.
TTCCCGGTTTGATAATCCCGCCGCAACGGGGACAAGAAAGCAGGTTAAACTGGCAAGCACGCGCCGCCCGCTCATCAGCTGCGGCTAGCACTGCCACATTCTTGGGGTCCGGATCGTCTTTTACATCCGGATTGAGTTTACGTAGCTCCTGGTCAATATGTTCGCGCGAAAACACTGCTCCGCACCCCAGGCACTGTACTTCCTCGAAAGTGCCGTGCAGTAGCTGCACATTCTTACAACCCGCTTTGCGGTCTAAGCCGTCTACGTTTTGGGTGGCGATGCAGTTAATCAGCCCCGCATCCTCTAGCCGGGCTAAAGCGTAGTGCCCCGGGGTGGGCTGTAGCCGCGCCACAGTTTTCCAGGTTTCTTGATTGCGCCGCCACACCCATTTACGCCAATAAAGCTCCCCTAGAAACTGATCCATATCAACGGTGGGCATCCCGGAAGAACCGGTGCCGCGATAATCCGGGATCCCCGCATCGGTGGACATCCCTGCTCCCGCGACCACAATCGTTTTCTTCCCCGCCATCAAATCCGCTATGGCCTGGGCTCCCGCTTTTTCTTCCTCAATGAACTCGCTCACATTTGCCTCCCACTTTCAGACTACCCAGTTTAGAGGGCGAATACCGAGGACGCGCGCCGCCTTAACAAGTTCCGCGTTCTTAGTATTCCTAAGCATTTGTTAGTTAAGCCGACAAGTTTTAGCTATTCTCAATAGGAGTCGCCTATTTGCCGTCTAACCCCGCTACAATTGGGGGAAGATATTTTAGATGCCGTCTGTAAGAAAGGAAGGGCACCACCGTGAGGCCAGTACATATTCTGATTCTGCTCCTGGTGTTAATCATTGTTTTTGGAGCCTCCAAGCTGCCCGACATTGCCCGCAATATCGGAAAATCTGCGAAAGTCCTCAAGTCTGAGCTATCTGACCTCAGCGAAGATGACACCAATAAGCAGGTGACGGCCGGACCTCAAAATCCCCAAATTCCAGCCGCTCCGTCTTCTCCGGCGGCGACGCAGGATAACGTCCAGACTTCCTCTCCTCAAGTGGCTAGCGGGCAGTCCGATACCGCTGACCCGCCGGAAAATAAATAGCCACTGCCCCCATGCCGGGACAAAAAAAGACTAACCCGCAAGCCCGCATGCGGGTGACTGAACATCTTCTGGAACTGCGTAAACGCCTGCTATTAGCGCTGGCCGGTATTTTCGTAGCCGCGATTGGCGGCTGGTTCTTGGTCACCCCTACTCTGAATTGGATGCAAGAACCACTGCAAAAGGTTAGCGGTCAAGCCCCGCAACTAAACTTCCAGACCATTGGCGCCGCCTTTGATCTGCGAATTCAGGTATCCCTCTGGTTGGGGATACTAATTTCCGCGCCCTGGTGGATTTTTCAGATCGGAGCTTTTATTGCTCCCGGGCTTAAACGCAAAGAAAAAATCTATATCACCATTTTTGGCTTAGTCGGGATCTTACTTTTCAGCGGAGGCGCCCTCTCCGGGGTGTGGATAATTCCCAAAGCGGTTTCGATATTGAATTCCTTTACCCCCAATGGCGCAGTAATGCTGCTGCGGGCGGATTCTTATATCACCTTCTTTATGCGCATGGTTCTCGCGTTTGGGCTGTCCTGCCTGATTCCCGAAATCTTGGTGATGCTCAACTTTGTGGGAGTAATGAAAGCCAAAACCATGTTGAAAGGCTGGCGTTGGGCAGTGGTGCTTGCCGCCGTATTCTCGGCGGTGGCAAATCCCCTACCAACCGCCTGGCCGATGATCGTCCAGATGTCGGTGCTGATCGGACTTTACCTGTTGGCGGTAGGAATCTCCGCAATCAACGACTGGATCAGAGCCGGAGGAAGCTTGCGCGGTCGCCTCGGTAAGATTTGGCGAAAACGGAAACATTCCGAAGCTTCTTCCGCTTCTGAGCAATAATATTCGCTTGCTATCTACGCAGATTTTCCCCTCCTACGCCCTCGGAAAACAAAGCTCCTGCAAAGGCTATCTTCCCTGGTATCGTTGAGGTTTAGGATAGAAAAAGCAACCCAAAACCGGTCGCGCGCAATCGAAAGGGGAATCTGATGGCTGGTAACAATAAGAAAGACGACCCAGAAAAGATGGCGCAGATGCATCGCTGGTTAACCGATGTGCGCGAACACCTGCAATTAGAGGACAATCCGCTGGAAACGGTGGAATCAGAGCTACTGTCTTTGATTGGAACGGTAGCGCATGGTCCTTCTCGTCCGGGTGCCCCCTTGACTGCTTTTCTTACCGGTTATGCCTGCGGTAAGGGTGCCGATGCCGAAGAACTTATTTCGCAACTACAGGATTTAGCAGAGAACTGGCGAGACTAGACATTTGCAAACAACACCTAGCCGCAGGAGGGGTAATGCGCGCTGCATCTGAGGCCACAGCACCCTCGCGTCAACTACTTGACCGTTGGGGTCGGGTCGCGAAAGACCTACGCCTATCGGTTACCGACCGCTGCAATTTACGCTGCAGTTACTGCCTACCCGAGGACGCCGACACCTGGATTCCCCGCCAGGAGCTACTAACCCCCCGGGAATTTGGGCGCCTGACCCAAGTGGCGCTGTCACTAGGGATTCGCAAAGTTCGCTTAACCGGGGGCGAACCGCTCTTACGCCCCGATTTAGAGGAAATTATTTGCCAGATTCGCCAGGCATTCACAGAGGCTGATTTGCCTGCCGATATTGCCCTAACGACCAATGCTATCGGTTTAGCTACCCGGATAGATTCCCTGGTAGAGGCAGGTTTAGGGAGAATCAACATTTCTTTAGATACTTTAGATCCCGACCGTTATTTTGCGCTTGCTAAACGCAATCGGTTTTCCGAGGTCGCGGCGGCTCTAGAAAAACTTCCTGCCAGCGGCCTTAGCCCCGTAAAACTTAACTCAGTGATTTTAGATCAACAGTCTTTGGAGGAATTGCCTGATTTAGTGCGCTTCGCACTGCGGCGCGGCTTTCAGTGGCGGGCGATAGAGTTCATGCCGATTGGTCCCCTGGGGGATTCGGCAGCTGGGCGCCCTCACGCCCGCGATATTTTGCAACGCCTGCACGAATGCTTTGCTCTTACCCCGATAGAAACCGATCCGTCTGCTCCCGCGCGGCGCTGGAACGTGGCAGCCGGCACCGATCATCCCGCCGGGATCATCGGAGTTATTGCCTCCGAGTCTTCGCCTTTCTGCGCTACCTGTGACCGCACTCGCCTATCTGCTAACGGCAGGATCTATTCTTGCCTGTTTTCCCTGTCTTTTGTGGATTTGTTAGCTCCTTTACGTCAAGGTGCCTCCAATGAAGAGCTTTCTCAGCTTTGGTTAGACGCGCAAGCAGCCAAACCCGCGGGGCACACCGAAATAGCGGCGGGGCGCAGAACCTATTCCCTTTCTCAGATCGGAGGCTAACGCTTGGTAACCGTACGTTTTTTTGCTGGCGCTGCCCACGCAGCTGGAGTTGATAGCGCGCAGGTTCCCGCAGATGCCCACCAAACCCTGCGGGAAATCGCCCAAGCCGCCAGCAGTAACGATCTGGCACCGATCTTGGAGGTTAGTTCGTTCCTAGTCGATGGTGCCCTTGCCGATGGCGACACCCCCCTCGGTGAATCCGCCGCCAACGGGCAATTGGATGTTCTCCCTCCCTTCGCCGGAGGCTAAACACTGGTCAGACCCGTTCCTAGAGTGCAGGGTCTGGCTCGGTAAAAGCACTCCGGGTTCAGCGCGAGGGAGAAGTTTTTCCTCCCGCCCAAAAAATCGCGAAATGACTTAGCCATTTCGCGATTTTTACGCCCGCCCAGCCTGATCGGATAAAACTTCTCCCCCGCGCTAGGGTTGCAAGCACCGTTTAGCCATGGAGCGCCTAGTATTTCGGGCAGCTCCCCCGCGCAAGGGGTACTTTCGGTTACCGAAAAGGGAGAAATGCACTTAGCGTGCAGGGACGGATCTCTTTCGAGGGATAAAAAAGAACAAAACCTAAGTGATCGGATACGTACTTACCCACCGATTTGCAGCTAATTCTTTTTTCCTGCACTGGTCAACCTGTCCCACACTAGGGTCGCGGCCGGGGAAGGAACAGAGGACGGTAGCGGGGGAGGAGATTTTCCCGAGTGGGCGCGGTGGGCATAAGAATTCGGAAAACGTCGCTACGTTTTCCGAATTCTTGGGCAGGAGGGAGAATCTCCTCCCCCGCGCAACTATGACTTTTACCGAGCCAGACCCGAAACTTAGGGACAGTTTGACCAGTGGTTACTTCCA
>CAMYFZ010000076.1 GCA_947255165.1 uncultured Varibaculum sp. | reverse complement strand
AAATATCGCGGTTATATACGTGCATCAGTTCGTGGGAGAGCACTCCGCGCAGTTCTCGCTCATTAAGAATCTGTAAAATCCCTTCGGTACAACAAACCGCCGCGTGGGAGGGGTTCCTGCCGGTGGCAAAGGCATTCGGGGTAGCGGTGGGGGCAATATAGAGGCGGGGCATCGGTTGCCCCGCGGTTTGTGACAGCTCGGTTACGATCTTGACTATCTGCGGGTATTGCCCCGGATCTAGCGGGTAGGCACCCATCGCCCTGATTGCCAGTTTGTCCGAGTTCCAATAGCTATAAAAGGTGGAGGCCAACCCGATAGCCGCGAAGATCCACAAGAACGCCGAGTTATTGGTGCCATAGGCAATCAGGTATCCGATCCCCAGCAGAATTGCCCACATGATTCCCAGTAGCAGCGCGGTTTTTACGCCATTTCCAAAACGTTTTCCAGCCATATTTCCTCCTCGTGACTTAAATCTAGCAGCATAAACTGAGGGCTCCCTGGCAAGAGGCTTGGCTTTTCTCTAATAGCATTCTGCTTTGGTCTTAGTAAGCAAGCTTGAGGACGCAGACGCTAGGTGCAAGTAAACTGTCCCTTCCGCGCGCCCTAGGCATGTACCTAGACCGGATAGGCGCCGGGAGTCACTTTTGGGTGCAAGCACTCCCGACGCGGTAACGCTTCACAAATGCTACTGGTCAGCCGCGTTTAAGGCTTCAATGGGGCTGGCCTTCGCGGCGCGCCTGCCGGGTAGAACCGATGCCAGGAAGCAGAATAGTTCGGTTACCAGCACCACTAGTCCCACCCAGACCCAAGGGATCTGAAGTTCAATATTCTTTTGGGAGATTAGACCGGCAAACGGCATACAGTGCATCACGAACCACGAGAACAGCGCCGACAACGCCACGCCCACCACTAGGGCTCCTAGTCCGATCAGGGTGCCCTCAATAATCAGCATCCGCCTTATTTGGGTGCGAGTCGCGCCTACTGCCCGCAGTAGCGCATTTTCTTGGGCGCGATCAACCACCGACAAGCTGAGAGTATTGGCCACTCCCACCAAGGCGACGATGGCAGAAATCCCCAGCAGGCACAGCAGAATCAGCATCATGACTCGCAAAATCATGGTGACAATGGAAGATATCATCGCGGAGCTTTCGAGGCTTGCCGATCCAATTTTCCAGAACTGGTTAGTAAAGTCTTGAATCGTCTGGATCGTGTCGCTGGCGCCCCGCGACAAATCGAACTTTGCGATTACCCCATAGGTTTGAGCTTTTACTCCGGAAGCGGTTAGCTCTTTAAAGTCTGCCTGGGAGAGTACTCCGTAGATGACGCTGTAATCAGCGGGGAAACCGCTGGCAGTCTTAGGCATGGCTTTCGCCTTGACGGTCAGTTTCTTGCCCGTTTTGAAATTAAGATTAACTGGGTCTGATACCGGAGCTTCTACCTCTCCTACCAGCCACATTTCTCCGGGTTGTGGTTGCTGGATACTTTTCCGGGTCAAGGAATTAACGTTTTCTGGCAGGGTGACCAACACGAGCGAGAAGGGACGCAGACTTTCCTTCTCTGTGTTTTCCTGGTTCTCTGTATCTGCGGATTCTGCGTTTTCATCAGGATTCTCTGTTGAGGCAGCGCTCTCCGCATCCGCAGATCCGGCGCTTTCACCAGTATCTTCCGTCCAGGCACCGTCCCCTGCATCCTCGGGAGAGGTGCCTGTCAGCTGCTCCTCGGTGAGCGCGCTGCCCTGTGCGTTCGTAATGGTGTCCGCAACTATGCCCGGCATTTTTCCAACGCCGCTAACTCCCTCAACCTGGGAAGCTTTCTTTATTTCGTTCTGGGTCAAAGGGATGCTCGGGTTGGGATATACCAGGGAATAGTCAACCGAGAAACGCCGGTTGATCTCATCATTTACGGTTTTTTGTACCGAGGCGGTACCAATCAAAATGGTAGACATTAAAGTAACCCCTAGCACCAGGGCAGTGGCGGTCGCTCCGGTGCGATGCGGATCCCTTTTCACGTTTTCACCAGCTAGTTTAGCGGTCGCATACTTGCGGGCAAACGGGCGGGTAAATAGGGCGGTAAATGCCGGCAATAGGAAACGACAAATCATTAAGGCGGCGCACATCAGGATTAAGGCGCCGGCGATGGCGGCTCCCAAAGCTATTAACTGTTTCTCGCCATCTGCACTGCCGTGATTTTCCCAGGCCAGGATCCAAAGTCCGCTCCCGGCCACAGCCAGGAATGCGGTTAGAATCCAGTGGAAAATATGTCGCTTGGGTTTGCCCTGCTTATTCAGCTCCTGGGTATTGAGCGCCGCAATCGGGCGGATTTTTCCGAGTCCAAAGGTGGGGCGCAAAGCGCCAATAAGCGGTACTAGAATCCCGGTAACCAGGGATAGAGCCACCGGGAAAATCCCGATTACTTCCAGGGTTTGCGAAAGGGAACCGATCATGCCGGTGCCATAGACCAAAGCGATTGAGCCTAGCCAACCAATTAGAGTCCCAATTACTGCGGAAACTATCCCTACCAGCAGACATTCTAAGAACGCCGCCCGGCGTACCTGCGCGACGGTGGCGCCCACGCAGCGCAGCAGGGCGGTTTCTCGCCTTCTTCTGGCGAGCACCACCTGAAAAGTGACCGAAACAATCCCGATACAAACCAGCACCGCTAGTAACGGGAAGAAGAGGGCGACCGCCTGGAGCGCGATTTGCTCGGCTTTGCCGGCAGTGGTTTCACTTTGCTTCTGAGTGACGGTAACCACCGATAAATCCTGGCTGAGCAGCTGTTTGTTATTTAGATATTGCCCTAGTTTTCGGGCGAGTGTCGAGGGATCCTGCTGAGTATGCACCAAAATCTGGCTAACTCCCGTCCCGGTGGCTTTCGCTAAACGTTTACCCAGTTCAGGGGAGAGGTACACATCGGGAACCTGACCGATATACATGGAGGCATCCCGGCGTACAATCCCGCTGACCGTAGCTTTTTGGGTGGTGGGTTTCGCACCCTCGCCGTCGTAGGAGGGTGGAACCTGGATTTCGATAGTGTCACCCACGCCCACCCCAGTTTTTTCTAAGTAGCTCGTGGCCAGGGCGATCTGATTTTTTCCGGTAGGTTCTTTACCTTCGCTAAGGGGAGGACGGTAGAACTGGGGCGAAAACAGTCCTATCCCTTGCATCTGTAGGAATTTCTTCCCGATGGTGGCACCAACCCGGGTCTGATAAACCGGTTGTAATACCAGGTCGGCCCCATTTGCTTGGCGGATTCCGGTGCGGTCAGCCACGATTGCCTCTAGGGGGTCGTCTTCAAAATTTTCCACAGAGATGGCGCCGTTTACTGCCGCGCGCGAATCTTCGTCAAACTTCCCGTAGGTGACTACTACCTGCGTATTCTTCATTAATTGGGTTTCGCCGGCCCCCATAGTCCATGCCATGACGGAGCCAAAGGAGCTGGCGAGGCAAATAAAAATACAGCAGATGATAATAGCACAGGCAGTAGCAATATATTGCCGGGCATGGGCTTTCAGATTGGCTTTAGTTAGGAAACGCATTTAGATCACCTGGGAAAGTTGCCCGCGAGTGGGGTGAGAAAGTTCTTGGGTAATTTTGCCGTCTTTGACGATCAACACCCGGTCAGCGATAGCGGCGGCACCGGGGTCGTGAGTAACCATCACTACTGATTGCCCCAGCTCACTGGCAGCATTACGTAATAGTTTCAGCACTTCCTTAGAGGAGGACGAATCCAGATTTCCAGTGGGCTCGTCTGCTACCAACAGGGCAGGTTTAGCGATTAGGGCGCGGGCGACCGCCACGCGTTGCTGCTGCCCACCAGAAAGTTCTGAAGGCTTATGGGCGAGCCGGTCTTTGAGATCTAAGATTTCAATAATCTGGTTTTCCCAAGCAGAAGAGATTTTTTTACCGGCTAGAAGCTGCGGCAGCCGGATATTTTCCAGGGCAGTCAGCGTAGGCATCAGGTTGAATGATTGAAACACAAACCCGATATGGTCGCGGCGGAACTGGGTGAGGGTTTTATCGTTCATTGCGGCCAGGTCTTTACCTGCCACTGTCACCGTTCCTTTGGTGACGCTGTCTAGACCCGCCAGACAATGCAGGAGGGTAGATTTACCAGATCCGGAGGGACCCACAATCGCGGTGAACTGCCCGAAATAGATTTGCAGATCGATGCCGTCGAGGGCGCGCACTTCCGTTTCGCCCTGCCGATAAATTTTATAAACATTATTGAGGCTTACAACTGGGGATCCTTGCGCGGCGCTGGAGCTACTAGGAGCAGCGCTAGTGTGCGGCTGTGGCACCGCGGTGCTGGGTTTTTCAGGCAAAGCCGAGGTGTCTGCACGGCGGTGCTGCAGCTGCGCGGGAGCCGTTTGGGGCTGAGCGATCTGGGTTGCTGGTAGTTGCGTAGCGGCTTGGGATCCTGATGGCACCGGCTGAGGGTGCTCGGGAGTGGTAATAGGCTGCGGGGAGGCCAGTGGTGGTTGTTGCGGGCTAGCTATCGCCGGTATTGACTGCGCGCTCGGTTTAGGCTGCGGGAAAGCCGGGGGTGCCAACGGTGACGATTGAGCGAAAGTCGGGTTTAGCGGCTGCGGCGTTTGGGGCACAGCCGGATACGCTGCCGGGTAGCTCGTGACCTGTGAGGGTAGCGGGCTTGCCGCTTGGGGAACACCGGCCTGCCCGGGAAGGAGGTTGCCGGACTGGCGGGCTGGGAAAGCGTTCTGTGCCGGCTGATCTTGAGGTTTAACCGCTGGCGTTCCCGCAGGGGGAGCTGCGGGAACAGGCGGCTTGGCGTGGCGCGGCTTTTGGTAGCGGTGGAACTCCTCGGGAGTTGCTGGCTGATCGGGCTGATTATTATTCACCGGTTTACCTTTCGTTTTCCTGCGAAATTTTTGGGGTCTGACCTAAGTACTCTCCAGAATGTTCTTGCCTATCTGGGGGTAAAAAGATTGATTGGCACGATTGAACCTGCTGCCTAGATTTTAGGTCATGGCGGGCAAAATGCGGGATTATCTCGGTGTTTCGCACCCGCGTGAGCGTCATAAATACCAGGGCTTGCAGAGCTAACACCCCGATGATCATCCAGGTGAGAGGGGCTATTGCCGAGGTCACGATTCCCCAAGTACTTATCGGAGGAGAAACGGTACCCGAGATGGCAGCGATAAGCATCAGGAATGCGCATCCGGCTAGCAGTAAGAATCCAAAAGTATAAACGATGATGACTTCCCACATGCGCGCCCTCCAAATTACTGCAGGTGGGCACCCTAGTTTTAGCAGCAGATTGGTTTGCGCTTGTTCGCGACGATTAGAGGCCATTACCGTGGTGGCCAGGGAACAAGCGGTAGTCACTGCGACTGCGGCGGCAGTCAAGAGCAACCCGGTTTTCACGTCTTGCTGCACCAGCTGCAAGAGTAAGTAATGCAGATGTGCAGTCGCCTGAGACTCACTATCTATGCTGTTAGAGCGAGTTTCAAGGCTTAAAGAGTCGCTATAGCTGTCTGCTGCCGCCAGAAAAGCTAGGGAGAGCAGATAGGTGGCGGCCAGAGAAAGCACCGGTGCCAACGCTGTCCAAATTCGGGAGGCATGCGCACGGATCGCGCGGGCAGCCAAAAGCACTGCGGGGTAGCGACTAAAAGTTAAAGGCCAACAAATCAAGGTCAGCACTTTGGCGGGCAGCGAAAACACCAGCACCCAAAGGAAAGCCAGCATCATGATGGGCGCTAAGGCTAGTGCCGATAATCCGGCGATCACCATTCCAGCTAGCAGAATCGGTATTGCCAGCACGATTAACCAGAAAATAGCGGTGTTACGGGTGGAACCTTTAAACCAGGAGGAAATAAAAGCGAAGTTGAAGCGGCGGCGGGTTTCCGCGGGAATTCCCCGCTGTTGGCGCAATAGTAGAGTGATTTTCCAGATCGGGATCAGCAAGAGTACAACCAGGGACAGGAGCAGAATCCACCAAGGGGGTAGCAGGTCTTTG
>CAMYFZ010000075.1 GCA_947255165.1 uncultured Varibaculum sp. | reverse complement strand
CCATGGCCTGGATCATGGACACCTATTCGCAGTTCCAAGGCTATACCGTCCCCGGTATTTGTACCGGTAAACCGGTTTCCCTGGGCGGATCGCTCGGGCGCGCCGAAGCTACCTCCCTGGGCGTAGTAATCATGGTGGAAGCGGCTCTGAAGAAAAAGGGCATCAAGTTTGAAGAGGCCACCTTGGCGGTTCAAGGTTTCGGTAAAGTAGGGCGCGGAGCTGCGGAAATCGCGCAGCGTCGGGGCGGCAAAGTAGTAGCCATCTCCGATATTTTCGGCGCCATTTACAATGCTGACGGTATCGACACTAAGGCTCTGGGCGAATACGTTGACGAAAAGGGCAAGGTCGTGGGCTTCCCCGGTGCAGAACCGCTCGATGCCGCCGAGCTGCTGCTACTCGACGTTGACGTAGTGGTGCCCGCCGCGATTGAAGGCGTACTCACCAAGGACAACGCTCCCGATGTGAAAGCCAAGATCATTGTAGAAGGCGCGAACGGCCCTACCGATTCTGCCGCCGACAAGATTTTGAACGAAAAGGGAGTAATGATTGTTCCCGATATTTTGGCTAACTCCGGTGGCGTGATCGTCTCCTACTACGAATGGGTACAAGGACGTGACAACTTCTTCTGGCCGCTAGAGCGGGTACAAAAGGAAGAGGAAGAGCGGATTAGCGCCGCCTGGAAAGACGTTGAGGCTTACGCCGAAGAAAAGGGCGTGACCTTGCGCGTCGCTGCTACCGTATTGGCGGTGGAGCGGGTCTTGCAGGCTCACAAACGGCGCGGCCTCTACCCGTGATCGACACCTAGGCAGAAAATCTGCCCGATGAGGTGACACTTTTCTCCCCCGAGCGGATCTACCGCTCGGGGGAGATTTTTTCCGCCACCACCGGTGATCGGAATCAAGGCTAAGCGCAAAGACGCAGAACAAACAATATTTAAAACCGAATGAGGCAGTTATGGACAGCCCAGCATTGAAACAGTACGTAGAAAATTTAGAACCGGCGAAAGCCATTTGGATTAATAACTCCGGCAGACCAGCTGCTAGCGGGGAAACTTTCCCGGTGATAGATCCGGCCACCACCACCCCGATTACCGAAGTTAGCTCTGGCACCGCCGCCGATGCACGCGCGGCCCTCGATGCTGCGGCCAGCGCCCAACCGGGGTGGGCAGCGCGCTCCCCGCGCGAACGCGGCGAAATCCTACGCCGTGCCTGGGAACTGATGGTGGCGTCTGCCCCGGAACTCGCCAACTTGATGAGCTGGGAAAATGGTAAAGCCTATGCGGATTCCCTATCTGAAGCCTCCTATGCCGCCGAATTTTTCCGTTGGTTCTCCGAAGAGGCCGTCCGCTCTGACGGCGACTTTTCGATCCCGCCCGCAGGAGGCTCACGCACCCTGGTAACTGCCCGCCCAGTCGGAGTATGCGCGCTGATCACTCCCTGGAATTTCCCCGCCGCTATGGCTACCCGAAAAATCGCGCCCGCCCTCGCCGCCGGGAATGCGGTAGTGCTAAAACCGGCCTCCGAAACTCCTTTAACCGCCCTGGCAGTAATGCGGATCTTAAAAGAGGCCGGAGTACCTAAAGGAGTGGTCAACCTGGTGCCCTCCCGCCATTCTGCGGATATTTCTGAGACCTGGCTAGCCGATCCTCGGGTGCGGCTAGTGTCTTTCACGGGTTCTACCCCAGTTGGGCGCTCGCTACTGGGTCTCGCCGCTCCCCGGGTAGTAAACACCGCCATGGAACTAGGGGGTAACGCCGCCCTCGTAGTTGGAGCCACCGCCGATGTAGACGCTGCTATCGAGGGGCTAATGATCGCTAAGTTCCGTAACGGCGGTCAAGCCTGCACCGCCGCTAACCGCATCTACCTGCATAAAGATATTAAAGAAGAGTTCACGCAAAAACTTTGCCAGCGGGTAGCGGCTTTGAAAGTAGGGGCGGGACTGGATCCGGAAACCGAAATCGGCCCGGTGGTCAACGAAAAAGCCATGAAGGGGATGAACCAGTTACTTGAATCAGCCTTAGAGCAAGGGGCAAAAGTGCTGGCTAAAGCGCCCCTGCCAGATGATTTGGCCGGGTATTTCGTAGCGCCCACAGTTATCGAGGTACCGCGCGCCGACTCTCCCCTACTGCAAAACGAGATTTTCGGCCCCCTTGCCCCCATTAAGGAATATTCTTGCGAGGACGAACTTCTCGAAATGGTAAACGGCACCGAAATGGGGCTGGCTTCCTATGTTTACGGCGATCTGAACTGGGCGCTACACCTAGCAGAAAAGATTGAGGCCGGCATGGTAGGAGTGAACCGCGGCCTGGTTTCCGATCCCGCCGCCCCCTTTGGCGGAGTGAAACAATCCGCTATCGGCCGTGAGGGTGCCCGCGAAGGGATTAGGGAGTTCCAAGAGGTGCAATACTTCAGCCTCGATTGGTAACCCCACCGGGTAATATCCACCTGTGTGTACGGATAATCGGTACGCGCGGGGGATAGATTTTTCCTCCCGCGCGGGGAATTGGTGATCTGATTCCCGATTTCGGGGCTGGCTCGGTAAAAGCACTCCGAGTTAAGCGCGGGGGAGAAGTTTTTCCTCCCGCCCAAGAATTCGGAAAACGTAGCGGCGTTTTCCGAATTCTTATGCCCACCGCACCCACTCGGATAAAACTTCTCCCCCGCGCTAGTAATACGGCTGGTACGAGATACCCGAGAGGCACGCACTTAGCGTGCAGGGGCGGATTTATGCCGAGGGGTAGGCTTCGGGCACTAAATCCGTGAAAATGCCAGAGCATTTTCCGGATTTCGGGGCGCGAGGCAAAATCCGCCCCTGTGCGCGGACACTATCCCCCGCGCGTAGCTTTGAGCCATACACGCTGTTGGAACTCGGGGCGGAAAAATTTGGAAATCGGGACGGCATTCCAAAGAATTTTTGGGCGATTCGTGACACGCTAGATGCATGAGTTTAAAACCTGTACCCGTAGATCCAGATGTCCTCGCCAACGTTGCCCATGGGCGGTATTTTGACCCCCATTCCGTGCTCGGCACCCACGTGGGAGAGGACTCCGTAACTATCCGCACCGTCGCCCACTTGGCAGACTCGGTCGAGATAGTTACCCCCGCCGGTACATTCCCGGCAACTCACGAACAAGACGGTATTTGGGTAGCGGTGCTAGATGGCACCGAAATCCCCGATTACCGCGTGCGCACCACCTATGGTGAGGAAACCGTAGAGCTTGATGACGGCTACCGTTATCTCCCCACCGTGGGTGAGTTCGACCTTTACCTAATTGCGGAGGGGCGGCACGAGAAACTTTGGGAAGTTCTGGGAGCGCATCTGCGCACCTACGAGACCGAAATGGGACAGACCAAAGGCGCATCCTTCGCGGTGTGGGCACCGAACGCCCAAGCAGTGCGGGTGGTCGGTGACTTTAACTATTGGGAAGGCGAAACTGCCTCGATGCGTTCCCTGGGATCTTCCGGGATTTGGGAGTTATTTGTTCCCAACGTAGAAATCGGGGCCCGCTATAAGTTCGAGATTTTAGGGCCAGATGGAAACTGGCGGCAAAAGGCCGACCCCATGGCGCGCGCCTGCGAGATCCCCCCGTTGACCGCCTCGGTAGTTACCGACGAACATCACGAATGGGAAGATCACGAATGGATGGAGAAGCGGGCAAAAACTGATCCTCACAATTCCCCCATGTCGGTCTATGAGATGCATATCGGGTCTTGGTCTTATGACACTCACTACCGGGATTTGGCCGAGGATCTAGTTGCCTATGTGAAAGATATGGGCTTTACCCACGTAGAAATGATGCCGGTTTCTGAACATCCCTTCTACGGTTCCTGGGGCTATCAGCAAAGTGGCTACTATGCGCCTTCTGCCCGCTACGGAACCCCGGATGATTTCCGCTACCTGGTAGACAAGCTACACCAGGCAGGAATCGGGGTAATCCTCGACTGGGTTCCCGGGCATTTCCCCAAAGACCAGTTTGCACTGGCCGATTTTGACGGCACCAAACTCTATGAACACCCGGATCCCACCCGCGGAGAACAACCCGATTGGGGTACCTTGATCTTCAACTTTGGCCGCAATGAGGTGCGCAACTTCCTGGTGGCCAACGCCCTCTACTGGCTGGAAGAGTTCCATATTGATGGTTTGCGGGTCGACGCGGTGGCCTCCATGCTCTACCTGGATTACTCGCGCGAGGAAGGCCAGTGGCATCCTAACCAATATGGCGGACGCGAGAACCTGGAAGCAATTTCTTTCCTACAGGAAGCCAACGCCACCTGTTACCGCCTGCACCCCGGTATCTGCATGATTGCCGAAGAGTCCACGGCGTGGCCAGGGGTAACTGCTCCTACCGATGCCGGAGGATTGGGCTTTGGTTTGAAGTGGAATATGGGTTGGATGAACGACACTTTGCGTTACCTGCGTGAAGATCCCGTCAACCGGTCCTGGCACCACGGTGAACTTACCTTCTCCCTGGTGTATGCGTTCTCAGAGCACTATATTTTGCCCCTCTCTCATGACGAGGTCGTCTACGGCAAAGGATCGATTCTGGCCAAGCAACCCGGTGACTACTGGCGACAGTTGGCGGGAGTACGCTGCCTCTACGCCTACCAATGGTCACACCCAGGCAAGCAGCTACTGTTCATGGGCGGCGAGTTCGCGCAGGGCGCCGAATGGGATGCGAATCGTTCCCTGGATTGGTTCTTACTAGATGACGCCCGTAACCAGGGAGTACAGTCCGCGGTACGCGATATGAACCATATCTACACCACGGAACCGGCACTTTGGGATGATGACCATACCGGGTTTGAGTGGATCGAGTCTAACGATTCCGAACACAACGTGATCTCCTATGTACGCAAGTACCGCGATGACCACGGTGAAGAACACAAGATGGTTTGTATCTGCAACTTTGCCGGTAACCCCCACGAAGGATATCGAGTGGGTCTGCCCGATGGCGGTGAATGGGAAGAAATTCTCAACACCGATGATGCCAAGTATGGTGGCTCAGGAGTCACCAACCTAGGGCAGGTAACCGCAGAAGAAATGGAGTGGAATGGTCGCCCCTACTCGGTAGAGCTGCGGGTGCCTCCTCTGGGCGCCCTCTGGCTGCGTCCCAAGCAGGACTAGCATCGGTAAAACCTAAACTTTAGGTTTTTCCCGGGTGCGCCCTCGAGAGCGATTTGGTTCTCGAGGGCGTTTCCCTATTTCTGGGGTTAGCGCACCGTGATTAAATCTCGAGGACGCAGTTAGCTTTCACCCGCCTTCTCGGGTTGGACATCCAGGCGACTAGACGTCAACTCCCATGAAAGTAAGTACTACTAGCAGCAGGTTCAAGGCAATAATCAAACCCGCGATGACGCCCATTATCCAACGCATACCCCGCCCATCGGTGTAGCGACCCATCAGTTCGCGTTTGCGGGTATAGGCCGCCAGCGGCACTAATGCCAAGGGGATCCCGAAGGATAATGCCACCTGGGAAATAACTAACGCCCAGGTGGGGTTGGGGTAAAGCCACAGGATCAGTAATGCTGGAATCAAGGTGACTAGGCGCCGGGTAAATAGCGGTACCCGAATATGGAGTAGCCCGCCCATGATTTCCGAACCTGCATACGCGCCTACCGAAGTAGAGGCTAAACCGGAGGCTAGCAGACCAATCGCGAAAATTATTCCGATTCCGTTACCCAGGGCGCTTTGGATGGCAGCGTGCGCACCCTCGATAGTGTCAGTCCCGCTCTTACCCGATAGCGCCGAGGCCGCCAACAGCAATAACGCAACATTGACTGCGCCCGCAACTACTAGCGCATAGACCACGTCATGTTTGGAGACCCGTAACAGGTGGGGAACATCATGGGAACCCCGCTCCGGAAACCGATGGTTAACCAGCGAAGAATGCAGGTAAATGGCGTGGGGCATAACCGTTGCTCCCAGCATGGAAGCCGCAATCAAGACGGTATCGGTACCCGCAAAGCGCGGCAGCAATCCTCCCAGCACCCCCGCAGGATCAGGCGGACTTATCACCAGGCCCGACAGGAATCCCACGGTAATAATCACCAGCAGGCCGATTACTATGGTTTCGAACTGTCTTTGCCGGCGTTCATTCTGAAAAATCAGCAGCGCCAAAGATACACAACCGACGATGAAGCCCCCTGTCAAAAGCGGCAGACCAAAAAGTAGTTGCAGGGCAATCGCGCCCCCCACGATCTCGGCTAGATCGGTGGCAGCCGCGATGATTTCCGCTTGGATCCAAAAAGCGATACGTTTGGCTTTCGGAAGCCTATCCCCCAAGATTTCTGGCAAAGATTTCCCGGTAACTAACCCCAATTTGGCGC
>CAMYFZ010000074.1 GCA_947255165.1 uncultured Varibaculum sp. | reverse complement strand
CCGTAGCTTTGCACACTGACCACTGCGCCAAGCAGAACATTGATTCTTGGATTCGTCCCCTAATGGAGCTGGAAGCTGAAGAGGTCAAGGCTGGTCGCCTGCCTTTCTACCAGTCCCACATGTGGGATGGTTCTGCTGTTCCGTTGAAAGAGAACCTGGAAATTGCTCAGGAACTGCTGGATTTGTCGGTGAAAGCCAACACCATTCTTGAGGTCGAGATTGGTGTTGTTGGTGGCGAAGAGGACGGCATCGTTGGCGAAATCAACGAGAAGCTTTACACCACCCCCGAAGATGGCATGAAGACCGCCGAAGCTTTGGGATTTGGTGAAAAGGGTCGTTACCTGACCGCTTTGACCTTCGGTAACGTCCACGGCGCCTACAAGCCGGGCTTTGTTAAGCTGCGTCCGGAAATCTTGGGTGAGATTCAGGAAGCCGTAGGCAAGAAGTACGGCAAGGGTGATCGTCCGTTTGACCTGGTAATGCACGGTGGCTCCGGTTCGACCGCCGAAGAAATCGCCACTGCGGTAAAGAACGGCGTTATCAAGATGAATGTTGACACTGATACTCAGTACGCCTTCACCCGTCCCGTCGCCGACTGGATGTACAAGCACTACGACGGTGTCTTGAAGATTGATGGCGAAGTTGGCATTAAGAAGCAGTACGATCCTCGTTCGTGGGGTAAAGCTGCCGAAGCCGGTATGGCGGCGCGCGTAGTCGAGGCGTGTGAGCGTCTGGGCTCGGTCGGCACCAAGATTAAGTAACTTTGCTAGCTATCTAGTTAGCTAAAGATTTAAAGGGTAGCTCTGGCGGATTTTCCGCCAGGGCTCCCCTTTTTCTTGCACCTGTTATCGACGAAGCCTGACTACGGAATCTTAATCTTTGCTGGCAGAGCCTTGGCGGGTTCTCGGCATTAGCCCGGATCCTCCGCCAAGGCTTCCCTTTGGTTTGCGCTATTTAGAGACAAGAGCGCCCTCCGGGGACAGTTTTACCCTCCCGGAACCGAACCACCCTCCCGGAACGTAATCGCCCTCCGGGGGCAAGATCACCCTCCGGGGTGGTGTTTTGGGGTGCGTAAATCGTGTTTTTCTCGGCGTTGGAGGGTGCTTTTGTATAGGGAGGGTGTTTTGGTGCGGGGAGGGCGCTTTTGCTCGCTTGTTTGGCTTTTACCTGACCAAATCACCCTCCGGCGACAGGATCGCCCTCCCGGAACCGAATCGCCCTCCGGCGACAGTTTCGCCCTCCGGGGTGGTGTTTAGAGGGGCGAAAATTGTGCTTTTTCTCGGCGTTGGAGGGTGCTTTTGTATGGGGAGGGTGTTCTGGTGCGGGGAGGGCGCAGGTGATGAAAATAGGAGGCGATGACGGTTCGGGTATCTCGCGCCTTAGATATGATGGAAAGAACTAGGTAAGGAGATAGGGTAATGAGCGAAGAACGTCAGGTATTTGCGGTGGTAGTGGCTTATAACCGCGCTAAACTGCTTCGCGAATGTTTGGACGCAATCGCTGCGCAGACCAGACCAGTCCAGCGGGTAATTGTGGTTGATAACGCCTCAACCGATGACTCTGCAAGCCTTGCTCAGCAGCACCCGGTAGTAGACCGGGTAATCGAACTTTCAGAAAATACCGGTGGCGCGGGCGGATTTTGTGCCGGAATCGCGCACGCCCTGGCCTATAAAGAGCTGGAAAATCACGATTTTATTTGGATTATGGATGACGACACCATTCCTACACTCGATGCGTTAGCGCAGCTGCTCGAGGCCGGTCAGCGTTATCCTGGCTCTCCAGCGCTACTAGCCTCGCAGGCACAGTGGATCGACGGTAGCGAGCATCCCATGAATGCCCATAGGGAAAGACCGCTAATATCACCCGACCGCAAAAGGATTGCCCGGCGTCTAGGACTGCGCCAAGTGCGCGCCGCCTCCTTCGTATCAATACTGGTAGAGGTGGCACAGGTGCGCAAGATTGGACTGCCGATTGCCGATTACTTTATCTGGAATGATGATCTCGAATACACCGCCCGGCTGCTGAAAAATCGTATCGGATTGTACGTACCTGCCTCGGTGGTAGTGCACAAAACTCGCGCGGCCGCCTCCGCCACTGATGACCCGGGGGATCGCTTTTATTACGAGACGCGCAATAAAATTTGGTTCCTTTTGCGTTCACGCGGACTGCTCACCATGGATCGGGTCCTTTATGGAGGTTCCATGTTGGTGCGCTGGTTCCGGATGTGGCTGGTCAGTGAACACAAGAAAAAAATGTTGCGCCTGGGAGTAAAAGGGGTGGCCGACGGGGTGCTATCTGGGCCGCGTCCTAATGAAGAGATATTTTCCGCAGACTCACAAACCGCGAAACTAGTTGCGGCCTGTGAAAATGCTGCCCGGGTGAAAGCGGATAAACAACATGGTTAAAGTGCTTTTTGCGGGCTCATCCGGGGGACACTTAGCCCAGCTATATACTCTTAAACCCTGGTGGGAGCAGCAGCAAACTCTGTGGGTCACTTTTAAAACTCTCGATGCCACCTCGCTTTTAGCTGATCAAAAAGTTATTTGGGCAGAGCATTCGCCTGACCGCAACTTTTGGGACGTGTTCCGTTCCCTGCGTTTAGCCTGGAAGCTTTTACGTTCTGCTCGCCCCGAACTAGTGGTATCTGCAGGTGCCTCCCTGGGGACGGTTTTCATTGCCCTAGCGCGGCTAATGAAGATTCCCACTATCTATATTGAGGTTTTCGACCGCATCGAGATCCCCTCCCTATCAGGTAGAATCTGTTACCGCCTGGCAGATCGCTTCGCAGTGCAATGGCCTGAACAGCTGAAACTTTATCCGCGCGCCACGGTGATCGGACCGCTACTATGAGTAAAACCGTCAGTATGAGCGAAAACAATAACCGGGAACTGCAAGCCGACTACCTGTTTATGGTGGGCACCCACCATATGCCTTTTGATCGTTTAATCCAGATGGCGGATCGTTTCGCTCGCGAAAATCCGGACGCTGCGGTGCTGGTGCAATACGGTACTTCCCAACCTCCGAAAGAGGCGAACGGGCGCGAGAATCTCAGCCACCAAGAGATGGATGCCCTGGCCGGGAAACTCAAAGGTGTGGTTTTACCGGGCGGGCCTTCGCTAATGATGGAATGGCTGCGGCGCGGTTTTCTGCCGGTGATCGTACCTCGCGACCCAGAACTGGGCGAACACATCGACGTTCATCAAATCCGGTTCTCTAACTTTATGCACGAGCGCTCCCTAATCGTCCTCGCCAACGATTATGAGCAGGTCAAAGCAGCTCTAGCAGATCCCCAACCGGTATCTGCAGCCCAGTTAGACAAGATTGACAGTGCCAGTGCAGTTAGAGCCTTCGGAAAACTGGCTTCGTCGCTGCTGGCAGATTAATTTTTAGGGTTAACACGGTAGGATTAAAAAAGCTAGAAACGAGCATAAAACAAGGAGAGGCCACGTGAATACGGATTTAGTGATTGTTGGATCCGGATTATTCGGTCTGACAATGGCAGAACGAGTCGCCAACGACTTAGGGCGGCGGGTCACCATCGTTGAAAAACGCGATCACATCGGCGGTAACGCCTACTCTTACCGCGACCCGGAAACCGGTATTGAGATCCATAAATACGGGGCGCACCTGTTTCACACTTCCAATGAACGCGTGTGGGAATATGTCAACCGCTTCACCGCTTTCACCGACTATGTACACCACGTGTATACCAATGTCGGGGGCGAAGTTTTCCCCATGCCAGTTAACCTGGGAACTATCAACCAATTTTTTCGCTCGGCCTATTCTCCGGATGAGGCTCGCCAGCTAATCGCCTCCCAAGCCAGTGCTATCCGGGGCGAGGACGCAGAACAGAATTTTCGAACCAAAGGGATTTCTCTGGTGGGAGAGCCACTGTTTAAAGCGTTTTTTGAAGGTTATACCGCGAAGCAATGGCAAACCGATCCGCGGGATCTTTCGGCGGCCATCGTTTCCCGGCTTCCGGTGCGTTACAACTATGACAACCGCTATTTTTCCGATAAATACGAGGGGCTTCCCCAAGATGGCTACGCCGCGTGGCTGGAGAAAATGGCAGATAATGACCGCATCGATGTGAAACTATCCACCGACTTTTTTGATTCCTCCCAACCCTTCAACCGCGATGCCTGCATCGGGCAGGTACCGGTGGTCTATACCGGTCCGGTAGATCGCTTCTTCGATTACCGCTACGGCGAACTGGGATGGCGCACCCTGGACTTCGATTGGGAAACCGTGTCTACCGGCGACTTCCAAGGTACTTCGGTGATGAACTACGGGGATCGCGATGTTCCCTACACCCGGATTATTGAGTTCCGTCATTTTCATCCCGAACGGGACTATCAAAATGAAAAAACCGTGATTGCCCGGGAATATTCGCGCACCGCTGGCAGGGACGATGAACCTTACTATCCGATAAACACTGCCCGGGACCGAGAGCAGCTACTAGAGTATCGCGCCTTACGGGATAAGCTGCCCCACACCCTCTTTGGGGGGCGGCTCGGCTCCTACAAGTATTTCGATATGCATATGGCAATCGCTTCCGCACTTTCTCGCTATGACAACGTGGTTAAACCCTTTTTCACCGGGCAGAAAACGGATGGGGAATAATTGGTGAGTAGCAGTACAGATTTTATTCGGCCGGGTACTTCCCGCGGTTTATTCGAAGTTTTCCGGAAACAATACCTGCTGCAACTGCTGGTACATAAAGAACTGCGGGTACGTTACCGAGGATCGATTCTGGGGATGCTTTGGTCCTATGCCAAGCCCGCCACCCAGTTCCTGGTGTTTTATTTCGCCATCGGAGTGTTCATGGGGATGAACCGGAACATTACCAACTACGTGGTTTATATGTTCGCCGGAGTGGTGGCAGTCAACTATTTTTCGGAAATCTTCGGTAACTGTACGCGTTCGCTGGTACAAAACCAGGATTTGGTGAAAAAGATCTATTTGCCCCGGCAGCTTTTCCCGGTTTCCTCTGTGTGGGTAGCGTTCGTGCACTTTGTCCCGCAAGTGGTGATTTTGATTATTGGGAGCCTGATTTTCGGGTGGCGACCGGGATTGAGAAATTTGGCAGCGGTGCTGCTAGCGGTGGTTATCCTTACGATCTTCAGTTTGGGGATCGGGCTGCTGGGTGGGGCTTTTAACGTACTCTATCGGGATGCCGAGAATTTTGTAGATTTGATTTTGATGGTTGCTACCTGGGCTTCGCCGGTGCTTTACAAATGGTCCATGGTTTACCATGTGCTGGGAGACCTGCAGGGAGGCTGGCTGTGGTATGCCTATCAACTGAACCCCCTAACTACAGTGGTAGAACTTTTCCATTACGGCTTTTGGATACCGACCGCGGGCGTAGCCGAGGGTTTCCCGGACAACTTTTCGGTAATCGTAGTGGCTTCCACGGTGATTTCAATCCTCTTGTTGCTGATAGGCGATAAAGTTTTCCGCCACTATGATGGGCGTTTCGCCCAGGAGCTGTAAAAGTATGGCCAATAAAAGCGCAAGGATCGATCCCGAATTAGCTAGCGCGGATACCGTGATTACCGCACAAGACGTGGTTAAAGACTTCACTATCCGCAACACCCACACTTTGAAAGATATGTTGGTCTGGTCGTTGACTGGCAGACGCGGACAAATGCGCGACCAATTCCGCGCCCTCGATCATGTTTCTTTCAATATTTCTGCTGGGGAAACCGTGGGCTTGTTGGGTTTCAACGGATCCGGAAAATCAACCATGTTGAAGCTAATCTCCGGGGTAATGCAGCCCTCGGGAGGTGCCGTAGGGGTACGGGGGAAAGTTGCTGGCCTAATCGAGGTCGGAGCCGGATTCCACCCCGATTTAACCGGCAGAGAAAACATTTTCTTAAACGGTGCCATCCTGGGGATGACCCGCGAAGAAATCGAAACCCATTTTGATGAAATCGTGAATTTTTCCGAGATTCACGAATTCCTAGATACGGAAGTCAAATTTTATTCTTCCGGCATGTTCCTGCGGCTAGCCTTTTCGGTGGCGGTCCACACTGACCCAGATATATTTTTGATTGATGAAATTTTGGCGGTAGGGGATGAGCCTTTCCAAAAGAAGTGTCTGCACCGAATTTCGGAGCTATCCGAGGCGGGGAAATCGCTGGTAATCGTTAGCCACGACCTGGATCTAATGGGACGTTTTTGTGAGCGCGGAATCGTGCTGAAGAAGGGGAAAAAGGTGCTAGACGGGCCCATCGCCGATGCCGTCAAGTTGATGCGTTCCTAGATTTTCCCCATATTCTTGCTGTTTTCGCGAGGATGCTTCCTCCTTCCTGACAACTCCGCCCTCCGGTTTCGTGTTTAGGGGTGCTAAATCTGTGCTTTTTATCGGCGCTGGAGGGTGTTTTTGCTCGCTTGTTTGCCTTTTACCTGACCGAATCACCCTCCGGCGACAGAAGTACCCTCCGGCGACAACTTCGCCCTCCAGGGACGGGATTACCTTCCAGAAACGACTTCACGTTAGCTAACAGCAGGCACTCCCTCACAGTAGGTACCTCTCCTATAGGTACTAGGCAGCAAACAAGAATCACGCTGGGGCGGGCGCTTACGCTATGATTAGGGGCAGTGAAACTCTTACCTATTTGCTCGCGCCCCCT
>CAMYFZ010000073.1 GCA_947255165.1 uncultured Varibaculum sp. | reverse complement strand
GAAGTATCACGGTCTGGACACCAGAAAACAAGGAGCAGTAATGAAAAACGAGGACCCGCAAGCTTTACCCCACCTAAACTCGGCTGGTCAGGCGCACATGGTGGATATTACTGGCAAACAACCGACGGTGCGCCAGGCGCGGGCGCGCGCCTTTGTGCAGTGCTCACCCCAGATCATGGCAGCCCTGCGCGCCGATGAAGTCCCGAAAGGGGATGCCTTAGCGGTGGCACGTATCGGGGGAATCGCCGCCTCCAAACGTACCCCCCTGTTGTTGCCTTTGGCGCACCCGATTGGGGTGCATTATTGCGCGGTCGATATTCAACTGGCTGAGGACGGGGTCGAGATTCTCGCTACCTGCCGGACTGCCGATCGCACCGGAATCGAGATGGAGGCACTTACCGCGGCATCTGTCGCCGCTTTGAACCTGATCGACATGGTGAAAGGGGTAGACAAAATGGTTTCTATCCGCGAATGTTACGTCCTGGAAAAACGGGGAGGACGCTCCGGCACTTGGGTGCGTCCCGGATGCGAGCAGGAAGTGGCGAGTCGGGACGTGAGTCATGGCTAGTTCCTCGCAGTATCTAAATGGGGTGATTATGCTGGCGGGCGGGACTGGCAAACGCCTAGGCGGACGCAGCAAACCCGATTTACTAATCGCCGGGAATCGCCTAATTAGCTGGACTTTATCTTTCCTGCCGGAAGTTCCCACAGTAGTGGTAGCCCCCAATAATGTTGAAGTTCCCGAGCAGGTTTTCCTAACCATGGAGGAGCCTCCCGGCTCTGGTCCTGCCGCCGGCATTGTTGCTGGTTGGCGCAGGTTAGCTAACTCTTTTGTGTTTTCTCCCTCCGATATTATCGGGGTTTGCCCCGTGGACGCTCCCCTGGCGGGTTTTGCCCTGCGGCAACTGGCACGGCAGCTACAGGAAACTAATGAGAACGCAGCCGAAAAAGAAAAAATACTCTTAGGGCAGGTGGGGGAAGTTACCCAATACGTTCTGGGAGTGTTTACCGTGCGGGCGCTGATGGAGATGGCGCGAGCGAATCCCTTAAACCGTTCAGTGCGCGGATTGCTAGGCGAAATCGGGTTTGCCACCCGCGAGATTTCCCCTGACTATGCCCACGACGTCGATACGCCGGCAGATATCGCCCCGGTAACCGAGTTGCTACGTATCTCCCGCTAGCTAGGCGAGGACACCAGGTTAGGTTGAGCGAAGGAGTAGATTGCCCCTCCTGCCCAAGAATTCGGAAAACGTAGCGGCGTTTTCCAAATTCTTATGCCCACCGCGCCCGCTCGGAACAACCTACTCCCTCGCTACAGCTTGTTATCCCTCGGTAGAAACCCACCTCTGCAAGCTAAGCGTATTTTCCCCTTTTCGGTTACCGAAGGCATCCGTTGCGCGGGGAGAAGTTTTATCCGATCAGGTTAGACAGCTTAGTAATCGCAATACTAACTTTCGGATACCTGGTTATAAATCTGAACTTTTTTGGGCTTAATAAACAAATCTAAAAGGCACAGCCTTTTAAGTTTTTGGGCAGGAGGAAAAACTTCTCCCCGCGTCTCTGGATGATTGGCTTACCGGTTAATCCAGGGGGAAGGCTACGGGATCTAGCTGCTCCAAAAGGTGTGGCAAGAGCGGGCCGAGGACGCTAATGGTGTCGCGTACTCCTCCTCGGGAGCCAGGCGCATTGGCCACGATCGCGCCCTCGGAGCCCCGCCCAGTAATTCCGACTAGGGCGCGCGAAAGCGAAGATAGCGGGGTAGCTTTTAGACCCTGCTGACAGATTTGCCAAGCAATCGCATCCAGGCGTGCCTCTAACAGGGGAGCGGTCGCCTCGGGTGTGAGGTCACGTTCGGTAATTCCGGTGCCTCCGGTAGTGAGCACCACCCGCGCCCCTTCGGCAATGGCAGCGCGAATTTCGTTTTGCACGGATTCGATTCCGTCAGCCACCACCCTTACCCGATCTACATCGATTCCGTACCCAGCCAAGAGTTCCTGAGCCAAAGGACCTGACTTATCAGGGCGTTCTCCGTTTTTACAGCGATCGGAAACGGTTATCACCGCACCTGCGGCGCGACCGCGTAATTTTTGTAGTTTTTTCTCTTTTAAGTGCGCGTGCGGGTCCGTTGACAAGGCGAAATCCTCCTACCAATTACGCAAACACCAGCTTGCGATTACCGGGATACTGTCCCTCAGGTTGGGCTAGTATCGTTATAAACGATATCGCTGTAACCTGCAGATATTGTCCTCATTTATCTTAACACGGAAAAGATAAGGAAAATCTGACAGGCTGAGGGCGTTACCCGGCATAAAGAAAGCATTGGAGCTATGGAAGCTACTAAGAAGTCTAAATACGTACTGACCGACTGAGAACCGAATAACCCGGATAAATGGAACTCTGGACTCGCCTGGCGCACCCTGGCGATCTCCACCTATTCCTTGATTCTGGCGTTCACCGTATGGTTCCTAGTATCCGCAATCGCCCCTAAACTTAACGAGATCGGATTCGACCTCACCAAAGCGCAGCTTTACTGGCTGACCTCCATGCCTGGTTTATCCTGTGGGTTCTTGCGTTTGATTTACACCTTCTTGCCACCCATCGTGGGTACCCGCAAACTGGTGGGCTGGTCCTCAATCCTGTACATCATCCCCATGCTGGGCTGGTTCTTCGCGGTACAAAACCCGAACACCCCCTATTGGTGGCTACTAGCTCTCGCATTCATGTGTGGAATCGGCGGCGGTTCCTTCTCTGGCTATATGCCGTCCACCGGCTACTTCTTCCCCAAGCGGCTTTCAGGGACTGCTTTAGGTCTGCAAGCCGGAATCGGAAACCTGGGGATGTCGATTATTCAGCTGGTCGGTCCCCTGCTAATGGGATTCTCGCTATTCGGTCTCACCTGGATGAGTCCCCAACAGACCGCGGACGGGGCAAGTATTTGGGTGTCTAACGCCGCGATTTTCTTCGTGCCCTGGTGCATCGTGGCCGCGATCTTGTCATTCACCCTGCTGCGTGACGTGCCAATTAAAGCCAATATTCGCCAGCAGCTCGATATCTTTAGCAACGCCAACACCTGGTACATGACGGTGCTGTACGTGATGACCTTCGGACTATTTTCGGGGCTGTCGGCAGTATTCGGTCTGCTCATTAATGACAACTACGGTGCCGAGTCTACTTTAAAACTGGCGGTCGCCGGCGCTTCCTTCGCCTTCCTGGGGCCGCTGATTGGTTCGGTTGTCCGCATGGCCTGGGGGCCTTTCTGCGACAAAATGGGTGGGGCTATCTGGACCTTCATTTCCGGAGTGGGGATGGCGGTTACCTTGGCCATTGCCGGCTTCTACCTAAATAATCCCCGCGGCATGAGCGACTTTTACGGTTTCCTGATTGCCATGCTGGTGATGTTCTTCTTCGCTGGCCTGGGCAATGCTGGCACCTTCAAACAGATGCCGATGATTATGCCCGCCCGCCAAGCAGGCGGAGCAATCGGGTTCACCGCTGCGGTCGCTTCCTTTGGTCCCTTCGTGGTGTCGGTGGCGCTGACTGCCATCTCCCCGACTACCTTCTTCTACGGTTGCACCGTCTTTTGCATCATCGGTTCGGCGCTGTGTTGGTGGCAGTACGCCCGCAAGAATGCGCCCTTCCCCGGATAAGAAACTATTCCCGAGGACGCCGCTAGCGTCCTCGGAACACAAAACTTGGTAAGCACAAAACTTAAAGGAAAATAAAATGGCTGTTTCTTCGTTATTAAAACTAGGTGCGAAGCTTAGGCGCGGGCAGGTAAGCCAGGACGCTCGCCAAATGTTCCTGGTCGGAGGGCGTGAAGCGGATGCGTTCTACCGGCAACGTTTCAGCCATGACAAGGTGGTGCGCTCTACTCACGGGGTGAACTGCACCGGTTCTTGCTCCTGGCGGGTGTTCGTGAAGGACGGATTGATCACCTGGGAGGCACAAGCGGTTGACTATCCGTCTACCGGCCCGGATATGCCCGACTATGAGCCGCGCGGCTGCCCGCGAGGCGCCGCGTTCTCCTGGTATGAATATTCCCCCACCCGCATCCGGCACCCCTATGTGCGCTCAGTGCTGCTAGATGCCTACCGCAAAGCTAAACAAACTCATACGGATCCGGTCGAAGCCTTCCGGGCAGTAGCCGCAGATCCGGTAGCCTCCGCCGCCTATAAATCTGCGCGCGGCAAAGGTGGCATGGTGCGTACCAGCTGGGAGGAAGCCCTAGAGATCGTGGCCGCCGCCAACGTGGCAACCATCAAAGACTATGGTCCAGACCGCATCGCCGGATTCTCGGTGCTCCCGGCTATGTCGATGGTTTCTTTCGGTGCCGGTGCCCGCTACCTGCAGCTAATCGGTGGGGTAAACCTGTCCTTCTACGACTGGTATGCCGACCTTCCGGTAGCCAGCCCCCAGGTGTTTGGGGATCAAACCGACGTTCCCGAAGCCGGAGACTGGTTTAACTCCTCCTATCTGCTGGTTTGGGGTTCTAACCTGCCACTGACTCGTACTCCGGATGCGCACTTCATGACGGAAGCGCGTTACCACGGGCAAAAGATGGTCTCCATCAACCCTGACTATTCCGATAACACCAAGTTCGCGGATGAATGGCTCCGAGTTAATCCCGGCACTGACGCAGCGCTGGCAACCGCGATGGGCCATGTGATTCTAAACGAGTTCCACGTGGGCAAACAGTCTCAGTATTTCCTGGACTATATGCGTTCCTACACCGACTCGCCCTTCCTGATAAAGCTAGAAGAAACCGCGGAAGGGCTGGTACCAGGCAAGTTCCTAAGCGCCGCCGATGTTTCTAACCTGCCGGCGGAAACCAAAGAAAAACCCAAACCAGAATTCCGCTTCCTAGTGATGGATGCCGACGGTAGTGTCAAGGATCCGGGTGGTACTTTGGCTGACCGGTTCACTCCGGAAGGTAAAGGCCATTGGAACCTGAAGATGGAGGGCGTCAATGCCGAGCTCAGCCTGTATGCAAGCGATGGTAAAACCGCTGAAATCACTCTTCCGCGTTTCGACCTGGTATCCGGAGAGAGCGAAGGCTCCTCGGTGGGTGCCGGCACCATTAAGCGTGGGGTGCCGGTGCGCGAGGTTGACGGACATCTGGTCACCACTGTTTTTGACATTATGCTGGCCCAGTATGGGGTAAAGCGCGCCGGTCTCCCGGGCGTTTGGGGTGAGGATTATCAGGATTCTTGCAACCCCGGCAGCCCCGCTTGGGCAGAAGAAATCACCGGGGTTCCGGCTAACGCCACCATCCGGATAGCCCGCGAGTTCGCACAAAACGCCCTCGATTCTGAAGGCCGCAGCCAGATTATTTTGGGTGCTGGCACGAACCACTATTTCCACTCTGATCAGATATATCGCACCATCTTGGCCCTGACTTCTATGTGCGGTACCCAGGGGGTTAACGGTGGCGGCTGGGCGCACTACGTAGGGCAAGAAAAAGTGCGTCCGATTACCGGCTGGACGCAATACTCATTCGCCTTAGACTGGCAACGCCCGGCGCGACAAATGATCTCCACTGGTTTCTGGTATTTAACCACTGACCAGTGGCGTTACGATTCGCTAACCACCGACCGCTTAACTTCGCCCGCGTCTGTGGCCTCAGTGCCCAAGCAAAACATTGCGGATTCTTTACTGGAAGCTACCGAACGCGGCTGGATGCCCGCATATCCCCAGTTCAACCGTTCTTCTCTGGAACTGGGACGGCAAGCGCAAGAGTCGGGGAAGAAACCCGCCGACTACGTAGCCGAACAGCTCGCCGCCGGAGAGCTAGAGTTCGCGGCGAAAGATCCGGATAACCCGGTGAACTACCCGCGCGTCCTGTTTAACTGGCGCACCAACCTGTTGGGGTCGTCTGCTAAAGGTACCGAGTTCTTCTTGCGCCATATGATTGGGGCCGATAACGACGTCCAGGCCGAGGAAGTACCGGAAGATCAGCGTCCTCGTAACGTTCGTTGGCGCGAGCAGGCCGCGAAAGGCAAGCTGGATTTGGTAGTCACTGCGGATTTCCGCAACACTTCTACCACTTTGCATTCTGACGTTTTGCTGCCGGCTGCCACCTGGTACGAGAAATATGACCTGTCCAGCACGGATATGCATCCTTATGTGCATACCTTCAACGCGGCGATTCTGCCGCCCTGGCAGGCACGCACGGATTTCCAGTTGTTCCAAGATTTAGCGCAATTGGTGTCGCAGATGGCAGGCAATCACCTGGGCACACAAACGGATGTGTTGGCCGCTCCCCTGGGGCATGACAGCCCCGATGAACTAGCTAATCCTGCCGGGGTAGTTATCCCCCGGGAGGAATGCGGCTGGGTGCCGGGAGTCAATATGCCGAAGATTATCCCGATCGAGCGCGACTACACCAAGATTGCGGAGAAATTTAACTCTCTAGGTCCGGTAATCGAGAAAATGGGGATGGGCACCAAGGGGGTGCCTTTCACCCCGGATAAAGAACTGCGCGAAATGCGTGAACAGTTCGGAGAAATCGAGACTGCGATTGGCCCGCGTCCGCGCCTAGACACTGATCAGATTGCTGCCGAGTTCATTTTGAAGTTCTCCGGTACCACCAATGGACGGCTGGCTACCCAGGGCTTTAAGACCTTAACTGAAAAAGTGG
>CAMYFZ010000072.1 GCA_947255165.1 uncultured Varibaculum sp. | reverse complement strand
GGTGTCATAAATAGCGGTGTGGTTAAAGGCCCGCGCTGCCAGTTCCCGGCGCTCCTGCGCAGTGAATCCGCCACGCTCCAAGGCAGCAGCAAGGTCATCGTAGGAACTGGGATCAACAATCACTGCCACATCGGCGTGATTCTTGGCGGCCGCCCGAATCATCGAGGGGCCTCCGATATCGATTTTTTCGATGCAATCCGCAAACCCCGCGCCGGAAGCTACGGTGTCTGCGAAAGGATAAAGATTACCAACCACCAGGTCGATCGGGGTTACTTTTAGTTCTTTCAGCTGCGCAACGTGAGTAGGCAGCTCCCGATTAGCCAAAATCCCCGCATGAATCAGCGGGTGCAGGGTTTTTACCCTCCCGTCGAGGCATTCGGGAAACCCAGTTACCTGGGAAACTTCGGTTACTTCTACCCCGGCAGCGGCAATCTGGCGGGCGGTGGAGCCGGTGGAAATAATCTCTACCCCAGCTGCCTGCAGGCTTTTTGCCAGTTTATCCAGGCCGGTCTTATCGTACACGCTGACCAGGGCACGTTTAATGGGTTTAATTTCGCTCATGACGCGGGATCCTTCTCTTGCATTCTTTGTCCAGCCCAGGCGAGCGACTGTCCTTTTGCGTTCCCCAGTGGTAATCCACTTTTTTCGCCAGTCACGTTAGTGTCAGTTTACCCCGCCCACTCCAGCGGGGAAAGTTAGTCTTGGTCGGGGAGTTCGATGGCTTGGGTGGAGGTGTCGTCGGCGTCGTGGCGCGGCTTGCCGGCTTTGAGGCGTCCGCGTTTGAAAAGTGAACGCTTTATCGCTGGTCGCGCCAGTTCCGCTGCCGGAATCCGCTGGGCAGAAGATTTTATTTTTTCCAGTTCCTGTTGGTCTTTCGCAATCACTTCATCGGTTTTGCGTTCTGCCCAATCGGTCACTAAATCTTTGATTTCCTCGGTGTCAGCCGGAAGCGCTCCTCGCGAGCGGGCAAAAGTTTCTTGCGGTTTTGGCGGAGTCTGGGGGGGCGGCTCTGAATTCTCCTGCTCGCTTTCTGATTTGGTTTCCGGATCACCGACGGTTTCGGGGGTGTTTTCTTCGGGGATATTTTCGGCAGTTTCTTCCCCCTCATCCTCGCGCTGACTTTCATCATCAGCGGGAGTTGCTTCCCCGTCAGCGTCGCTCTCGTCGTGCGTTTGCGCTATTTCTGCGCTTTCTACGGTTTCCCCAGTTGGGGCTGCTTGCGACTCTGCAGCCTCTGGTGCCTCGTCCTCATCTTTAACATCAGACTCGGCACTGAGGGGATTTCGGGACTGCAACTCTTTCGCTTTTTCTTTAGCTGCCGCTAACCCTTGGCGGCTAACGCGCACACTCGCCCTCCTCGCCTTGAAGAAGTTCTCGGCCAGGTAGGCGCGAGCACGAGGGTGGGCAACCGTTGCTACCAGCAGGATAGGTATCCACACCAATATAAATGCCATTGCCGCGGTTGTAAGCGGTCCTACTCCCCAGGCGGACATCCGTCCCGCACCTATGGAGCCGGAGGATAAGAAACAGAACCAGACGGTCAAAAATGTAAATAATAGCGTCCCTACCAGGAACGAGGCTACATGGGAAAAGAAATCTACTCGCGCCATAGCGGTATACAGCAGGTAACCAAACACTAGGCTAAGCCCTACGATCAACGCCGGAACCCAATACCCGGGAGTTTGCTCAGGCAGTGCCCCTAAGATAGGTACCGCCGGAATGGGACCGGCTTTGACCTGGGTTAAAGAACGGATAGTTCCGCTGCCCTGCTGAAATCCCGGCCCCATAATCCAGGCTAACGCCCAGGTTTGCACGGTAGGCAGATACAGCAGTTGCGCCAACCAGATGAGGGCGCCTGCGCCCAGGGACACCCCGTAGAGTTCATAGATTTTATTTACCGCCGCGAAATGCGAAAACACTTGGGCCAGCACCAGAATAAAGGTGATTAGCCCGAAGAACATGAACATTTGCCATCCGGCACGCACCCCGGACACCACCCAGCCGGGAACCGTCCAAGTGCTATTGGCTCCGTCCCAGCTGCGTTCGTCCCGATCAATCCCCAGACGCCGGTTTTCCAAATCCTGCCTATAGCCGCGGTCGGGTTGGCGTAGACGGAGGATTAACGTCCGGCCCCAAGTGGTGAAGCGTCCAAAATCAAAGGTAAAACGCGCTTTAGGGTGGAGCATCGAAGGTTTATCGCCATTTCGACGCTGGTCACGATCAAATAGGTAAAAGGCGTAGGCAACGGTGGCAAAGCCGTGGATTAATGCCCAAAAGAACAGTGACCCGAAACTGTAGGCTCCCCTCACCACTAACCCCACCAGGGAAGCAACTATCGCCTGCGCAAAGGGGTAGACCCACAGCACTGCCCGGCTTTCGAGGACAAACGCGCGCGCTATCCGGCCCCCCAACCACAGATAGGATATCCATAACCCCAGGGGTATCACCGATAAGGTGGCGGCTTGCCCCAAACCAGCCCGCAAGGGAACCGCGAAGCCGAGAGCCCAAATGCTGGATCCTACCGCTAAGGAATCTGTCCAGACAGTATCTGCCATCCAGGGGTTAGCCGAGGTGGAAAAATACACGCCGGCACTGACAGCCAAGAATAGGAACCAGGGAAGTATGCAGGTGAGGAGGGCAGCGGCCACCATCCGGGTGATACCGCGAGGAATCCGCAGAGTAAAAGTTCGCCGCTGTTCGGCAGAGTTCGTCTCCGGTTTAGAGCCGGCAGCCTTGCCAGTGTCTTTACCAGAGGCTAAACGAGTTTTTTTGGTCGGTAAGCGCAGTTTTTCTGCCCATCCGACTTTCCCCTTCTTCGCGACTTTAGCCGCTTGTTTGCGAGCTTTAGAAGCAACTTTTGAGGTTGATTGTTGTTTGTTTAGCCCCGGGAGCTGAATTTTCGACTTCCGCTTGATATTTCTGGTCGCACTGGCGGTTTTTCCCGTGGCGGTATGCGCGACTGGTTTCCTGGCTTCTGCAGATTGCCGAGGAATTTTTGGAACATTAGGCCGGCGCAACATCCCTACTATTGTCCACTTTTTCGCTCTCTTACCATTTAGGCGCACCGCGATCCTTTGTTAACCCCCCGGGTAGGACTGACGCCAAATAATCAGTGGGGGGCGGCGCTTAGCGCCGCCCCCCACAACATTTACAGGTATTCAGATTTTAGCTTCCAGCCTGTCACCTTCAGGTAACTTGGCTAACTGGCCGCTTTTGCCAGTTAGCTAAGGGCTTTGAAAGCTTCCCGCGCCAGTTCAGCAGTTTGAGAAGGAGTCTTCCCCACTTTCACGCCGTGAGCTTCCAAAGCTTCTTTCTTAGCTTGGGCAGTCCCTGCCGAGCCGGAGACGATAGCCCCCGCATGTCCCATGGTTTTACCTTTAGGAGCAGTAAAGCCCGCTACATAGGCAATCACCGGTTTGGTGACATTAGCGGCGATATAGTCGGCGGCGCGTTCTTCTGCATCGCCTCCGATTTCGCCGATCATCACGATTACTTTGGTGTCGGGGTCTTTTTCAAAGGCCTCGAGAGCATCGATATGGGTGGTACCCACCACCGGGTCACCGCCAATCCCCATACAGGTGGTGAAGCCGATATCGCGGAGCTCAAACATCATCTGGTAGGTCAAAGTACCGGACTTAGATACCAGTCCGATGGGACCAGAACCGGTAATATCGGCGGGGGTAATCCCCACATTGGACTGTCCCGGCGTAATGATTCCCGGACAGTTAGGACCGATAATCCGACAGCCCTTTTCCAGGGCGGCATTTACGAACTCGGTGGAATCTTGTACCGGGATTCCCTCGGTGATCACCACGATTAGCGGCATCCCCGCCTCTACGGCTTCTAGCACCGCCCCTTTAGCGAAACGCGGAGGCACGAACACTACCGAAACATTCGCGCCCTCTTTTTCCATGGCTTCTTTTACGGTGCCAAAAACCGGTACCGAAACCGTTCCGGCTTTAATACCTTTCTTTTCTGCGGCTTCTCCCAGGGGGACGATATCGAAATCGACCGTTTGCCCTGCTTTTTTGGGGTTGGTACCCCCTACCACATTGGTACCGGCACCTAGCATTAATCGGGTATGCTTGCGCCCCTCGGAACCGGTCATGCCCTGTACGACAATCCGGGCTGAGGAATCAAGGAATACTGACATTATTGTTTCTCCTTATTCTTTTACCGATTCTTATTTTCCGGCAGCGAGTTTAGCTGCCTCGGCGGCGCCAGCATCCATAGTTTCTACCATGGTCACCTGCTGCAGGTTGGCTGCTTTCAAAATCTGGCGACCGGCCTCAACCGAGTTGCCGTCTAGGCGCACCACCAACGGCTTCGTGGCTTTATCGCCCAACATTTCGATTGCTTTCACGATCCCGGTAGCCACCTGGTCACAGGCGGTAATCCCGCCGAACACGTTTACGAACACCGATTTAACCTGGGGGTCACCGAGAATAATATCGAGGCCATCGGCCATCACCTGTGCGGAGGCACCGCCCCCGATATCCAGGAAGTTAGCGGGTTTCACTCCGTATTCTTCTCCGGCGTAGGCCACCACGTCCAAAGTTGACATCACTAGACCGGCACCGTTACCAATAATCCCCACCTGGCCTTCTAGGTGGACATAGTTCAAACCTTTTTCTTTAGCCTTGGCTTCCAGAGGATCTTCAGTGCGTTTATCTACTAGTTCCTCGTGACCGGGGTGACGGAAACGGGCATTATCGTCCAGGGTAACTTTCCCATCCAGGGCAATAATCTCGCCCTCTTCACTGGATACCAGGGGGTTTACCTCTACTAGGGTGGCGTCCTCGCCTTGATATACATCCCAAAGCCCCTCAAGTACCGGTACGGCTTTAGCGATGAGTTCTTCGTCCTCAAAACCGGCCTCTTTGAGAATGTTCCGAGCGATACCCTCGTCAATGCCAGTAACCGGCAGCGGTACCTTCGCCAATGCTTCCGGGCGTTCCTTGGCCAGCTGCTCAATTTCCATGCCGCCTTCTTTGGAGCACATTGCCAGATGGCGGCGGTTTGAGCGGTCAAGAAGAATCGAGAAATAGTATTCAGAAGCGATATCGGCACCCGCGGCGATCAACACCCGGTGCACGGTATGTCCCTTAATATCCATCCCCAAGATCTCTTCGGCTTTTTCGCGGGCTTCCTGGGGGCTGCGAGCGAGTTTAACCCCGCCAGCTTTTCCGCGGCCACCCGTCTTTACCTGTGCTTTTACCACCACTAGGGGCTGGGCGAGTTTCTCGGCAGCTTTTTCTGCTTCTTCGGGAGTTTCGGCTACGATCCCGGCTAACACGGGAACTCCGTGAGCCGCAAAAAGGTCGCGAGCCTGATATTCGTAAAGGTCCACTTGCACGTCCTCTCATTAAGTACCTTGACATCAAGATATAGGACTATAGTACCGCATATTTTTGCCTATTGCGCCACTAGAAAGTGTTCTCGCTCACATATAGATATCTGTCTAAAAAATTATTGCCTAGCCCCCATAAAAAATAGTTCACGGTACAGTTGAGTGACAGCCGGAACATGTGGGACGGAAAATCAAGAAAGTGAAACGGAAATAGCTATGATCTTGTGGGACCAGGCCGCCCCGCTAATCGTGTGCTACTTCTTGGCTACACTCCTGATTCCGCAGCTAGTTAAGTATTTTAGGCAGCGCACTTTTTACTTTGCCGCTCTGATGCCCCTTGGCGCCCTGATCTGGACGCTCTCGCACACCCGGCAAGCTTTCGGAACCGGATCAGCGGGTTTAGCTGACTTTTATCAGTGGTCCAGCGCGTTGGAACTAGAAATCGGTTTTCGCCTCACTGGCCTATCTTGGCTAATGCTAATCGTAATCAACCTGGTGGGCAGCCTCATCTTGGTTTACTGCGCGCAATATTTTTCGGAGGATTCCCCGCGCCTGCGTCAATTCATTGCGGCTTTCCTCGGTTTTGCGGCCTCCATGTCGGGTCTGGTCTTAGCAGATCACACCATGACCCTCTATTTCTTTTGGGAAATCACCACTCTCAGTTCTTTTATTTTGATCGGGCATCAGGCTGAGGAACGCGCCTCTCGCGCCGCTGCCCGGCAGGCGATCCTGGTAACCACCACCGGTTCTTTGAGTATGTTTGCTGGTTTCGTAATTCTGGGGGTCATCCCCGCAGGTGCGGGGCACTTAGGGCGGCTACCAGTTCGTCCCGAGGAATATCCGGATCATCCCCGCAGGTGCGGGGCACTTAGCCGCTTATATAAAGTCGCGGCGTCGTCATCGGGATCATCCCCGCAGGTGCGGGGCACTTTGCCATTGCGGCGGCTTCTACAGGGGTCAGGTCGGATCATCCCCGCAGGTGCGGGGCACTTTTTGTAGATCGCGGTTTTGGTTATTTCCCTTAGGGATCATCCCCGCAGGTGCGGGGCACTTCCCCGATTGGTTCCGCTAGGTGTAGTAAAAGGGGGATCATCCCCGCAGGTGCGGGGCACTTCTAACCGGAATCTTCCAAGTATTTAAAGGGATCGGATCATCCCCGCAGGTGCGGGGCACTTCCTAGCGCGGGATGAAAGCCCCAAAGCTCCGGGGGATCATCCCCGCAGGTGCGGGGCACTTGCCGACTTCAGTTCTTATATCGTCTCTAGCGCGGGATCATCCCCGCAGGTGCGGGGCACTTGCTGCCTATAGGAGAGCTGAAGCTAAAGGCGCGGGATCATCCCCGCAGGTGCGGGGCACTTCAGTCCCGCGCCCGGATACTTCTACAGAGAATGGGATCATCCCCGCAGGTGCGTGGCACTTTGATATGATCCGCGGTCAACTGGTCACGCCTCGGGATCATCCCCGCAGGTGCGGGGCACTTCTAATTGGGCGGTTGCCGCAGCTGCTTGGCGGGGGATCATCCCCGCAGGTGCGGGGCACTTCATAGATTATTAAGAGCGGTACTAGGGCGGTTAGGATCATCCCCGCAGGTGCGGGGCACTTGAACCCGGAACATTCATAATCGGCCAA
>CAMYFZ010000071.1 GCA_947255165.1 uncultured Varibaculum sp. | reverse complement strand
GCGAAGCAAGAATCACCGGGGTCCCCCGAGCGCTTTTACCGTGCCCAGAGCACTAGAGTTATTGCGTTATCAGGCAACTAGGTTGCGCAGTACGTACTGCAGGATTCCACCGTTGCGGTAGTACTGGGCTTCACCGGGAGTGTCGATCCGCACGGTGGCGTCGAACTCTACGGTGGAGCCATCGGTCTTAGTCGCTTTCACCTTCATGGTCGGCGGAGTTACCCCCTCATTCAGCTGGGTAATACCGCTGATATCGAAGGTTTCAGTCCCGTCGAGCCCTAGGGAATCGGCGCTTTCGCCTTCGGGGAACTGCAGCGGGAGTATCCCCATCCCGATCAGGTTGGAGCGGTGAATACGTTCGAAAGACCGAGCGATAACCGCTTTCACCCCCAGTAGCAAAGTACCTTTAGCGGCCCAGTCACGCGAGGATCCGGTACCGTATTCCTTGCCCCCTAGCACTACCAGGGGCACGCCGGCCTGGGCGTAGGAAACCGAAGCATCGTAAACCGGTACCACCGGGGCATCAGCTTTGGTGAAGTCCTTGGTGAAACCGCCCTCAACATTGTCGAGAAGCTGGTTACGGATGCGGATATTAGCGAAGGTGCCGCGCATCATCACTTCGTGGTTACCGCGCCGCGAACCATAGGAGTTGAAGCTGCGCCGTTCCACTCCGTGGGAACTCAGATATTGACCTGCCGGGGTCTTTTCAGCGAAAGCACCCGCCGGGGAAATATGGTCGGTAGTTACCGAATCTCCCAGTTTCAGCAGCACCCGGGCTCCGGAAATATCTTTCACCGGGTTCGGGGTTTCCGGCATTCCTTCGAAGAAGGGTGCCCGGCGCACATAGGTGGAGGCATCGTCCCACGCGAAAGTGGGTGAATCGGGAACCTCCAGGGATTGCCAGCGGTGATCGCCTGCAAAGACGCTCTGATAATCATGCAGATACATATCGCGATCGATAGCCTGACCGATTACTTTTTCTACTTCTTCGGCAGCTGGCCAAATATCGCGCAGGTAAACTTCGTTCCCCTGGCTATCTTTGCCGAGCGGCTCGGTTTCGAAATCGAAGTCCATGGTTCCGGCCAGCGCGTAGGAGATTACCAGCGGCGGGGATGCTAGATAGTTCATCTTTACATCCGGGTTGATCCGCCCCTCAAAGTTACGGTTACCAGAGAGGACGGACACTACCGTCAGATCTGCTTCCGCTACCGTGTTGTGTACCTCTTCGGGCAGCGGGCCGGAGTTACCGATACAGGTGGTGCAGCCGTAGCCGACAATATCGAAGCCCATCTGCGACAGATAGGGCATCAAACCAGCTTTTTCATAGTAGTCCCGCACCACTTGGGAGCCGGGAGCTAGCGAGGTTTTCACCCACGGCTTGGGCTTTAGACCCTTTTCAGCGGCGTTCTTGGCGAGCAAACCAGCCGCCATCATCACCGAGGGGTTCGAGGTGTTAGTGCAAGAAGTAATGGAGGCAATCACTACGTCGCCATGATCCATGGCTACTTCTTCCCCACCAGCTAGTTTCACTTGGGTGGGGCGGGTAGGCCGCATCAGTTTCGGATCAATGGTTTTATCGCCGGCCACATAGTCGGGCAGAATCTTCTTGAAGGAATCTTTGGCCATTGCCAACTCGATGCGGTCTTGCGGACGCTTCGGACCAGCAATCGAGGGCACTACGGTGGACAGATCCAGTTCCAGATATTCGCTGTAACGTGCCTCGTGAGAGGGGTCATGCCACAGTCCTTGCCGCTTGGCGTATTCCCGCACGAGGGCGCAGGCCTCTTCGCTGCGTCCGGTCAGGTGCAGGTAATCAATGGTCACGTCATCGATCGGGAAGATGGCGGCGGTCGAGCCAAACTCGGGCGACATATTGCCGATAGTGGCGCGGTTGGCCAGAGGAACTGCTCCCACGCCCTCGCCATAGAACTCTACGAACTTGCCAACTACTCCATGGTCACGCAGCATTTGGGTGATGGTGAGTACCACATCGGTGGCGGTAGCACCGGGAGCGATTTCACCGGTGAGCTTGAAGCCCACTACCCGCGGAATCAGCATCGATACCGGCTGGCCGAGCATGGCCGCTTCGGCCTCGATTCCGCCAACACCCCAGCCGAGGACACCTAGGCCGTTAACCATGGTGGTGTGGGAGTCGGTTCCTACCAAAGTGTCGGGGTAAGCCAGCGCGCCGTCCTCGTCCTTATCGGCGAAAACTACCCGCGCCAGGTATTCGATATTTACCTGGTGAACGATGCCGGTCCCCGGGGGTACTACCCGGAAGTTTTCAAATGCGCCCTGTCCCCAGCGTAGGAACTGGTAACGTTCCTGGTTGCGCTGATACTCAATATCCATATTCTTTTCTACGGCATCTTTAGAGCCGAATACATCGATCTGCACCGAGTGGTCAATAACCATTTCCGCTGGTACTTGCGGGTTAATCAAGTCAGGGTCTTTGCCCAGGTTCACCACCGCGTCACGCATAGTAGCCAGGTCAACGATGCAGGGAACGCCGGTGAAGTCTTGCATCAAGACTCGCGCCGGGCTGTACTGGATTTCCTTGCTGGGCTCAGCATCGGGATCCCAATTCGCGATCTGCGTGATCTGCTCTTTGGTGATGTTTTCCCCATCCTCGTTACGTAGCAGGTTTTCTGCCAAGATTTTCAAGGAGTAGGGCAACTTTTCAGTGCCGGGTACCGCCTTTAGGTCATAGATTTTATAGCTCTTATCGCCGACACTTAGCTGTGTCGCCGCGCCAAAGCTGTTTAAGCTCATTGCAGCCTCCCATATGGAATCAAGATATTTTCTCTTGACATCAAGATACTTTGCGAGCTGCGCAAGCGCCAGTATTTACAACTCCGATTTTTTCTTTCGCGTATTACCGCTCTATTTTGAGAAGGAAATTCCGGCTTTACCTGCGAGGACGCAAGTGTGGGCAACCAGGCGACCACTGCCCACTCTCAGAGCGTGTTCCGACCCCACTCCCCAAAAGCGTGGGATTTATAAAAGAATTTTGTTACCTAATTTTTCTTTTACGTTACTTTTTACCAAGTATTCCTAGAACTTGTAGGACGCATTATCGGCTGTGACACTAGGTGGGACGCTCCTATGGCGTTACCGATTGGCATGATTGCGAGTGCGTGAGCAACTTCCACCCCGCATCCAGAGAAAACACCTCTGGCAGTTATTTCGTCAAAATAAACTTAGTAGATATCCGTCAACTAGTGCAACGAAAAAGTAGAGAAACAGTGCTCTTAAGAATGATTCGACATGCTTTTTCGGATCTTGATAAAGCTCTTTTTGCGGTATTTTCGATAATCTTATCCGCTTGCTATTTCGCCACCACAGCAGATCAATGACGAGCAGGTCAAAAACATTTAAGGTCTGCCCTAGGACTAGCAAACATATAAAGTTATAAGCGAAGTTTTCCTGGCGAATAGGGATTCCCAAAAGCAAAAACAGGACATTAAATACGAAAAAATTTGCTACCCAGATACCGGCTTTCCCCGTTTCTTTAAACTTTCCGCGGTACTCGGCAATCTCTTGGATGCAGTTTTGAACTTTAACCGGATAGGAACTGTAGTTTCTTAAATTTTTCTGATCTGTGCCAGTCCCTAAGTAGCAGACCCCAAAAAATGCCGCACACAAAATGACTGTCTCGATTAAAAGCACACGTATCCCCTAACCCTGAAGCGTACTGGGTCACCTCCAAGGATCCAGATCCACTAACCTATGCCTCATCGGGAACTGATGAAGGCTTTGAATAGCTTTTTCTATCCTGCCTATTTGTCCTCTAGCATTTTTAGGTGACATTAAATTGAAGGTGATATATGCATAAATGCCCCGCAAGTCCTCTTCTGCTTCATGTGATATGCAAACCGCATAGCTCATAAACCAAATTCCTTGTGCAAAGATTCAAATACTTCGTCTGCCGGTTTCACATCCCCAGATAGCACTGACTGATAGCCTTTCCCCAGCTCTGCTTGCAATTCATTTCTTGTCATAGAGCCTAAATCTAGCGGCTCCCTGTAATTAAGCTTTACGTTGAAAGGAAGTCCCTGCTGTAAAACCACCTGCTTATAAAACATGGTAATCGCGCTTGAAGGAGGAAGCCCTAAAGAATTCAAAATATGTTCTGCTTGCTCTTTTAACTCTGGATCAATACGCGTATACAAGTTAGCTGTTTTTGCCA
The DNA here is from genome assembly GCA_947255165.1 of uncultured Varibaculum sp. Next base: position 3,194 of record CAMYFZ010000071.1, on the reverse strand, counting down.
TACAATCTCCCCTTGTTTCTTACGACGATCATATAACATTGCATTGGCATTGCAATGACGTTAGCAAGTCACACTCACCCGTAAGATTAAAGCGAAATCGCGCTCAAATCGCACGAGGCCAGCCTAGAGCCACAACAGCTTAATTCTTTTAGCGATAAGCGATAGAACCTTGAGACTCCTGCTGTACAAAGGCAAAATACGCCCAGCTATTACGCGCGTAACATCACCGCAACAGTCTCAACGGTCGATACAATGTATCAAATCCATTGATAAACGAGGTTTTTTTGGCACAGCTGCTGTGTCAAGAATCATGTCCGAACGGAAAAACACCTCACACACCTCGACCCTTACCCGTGCCCGGCTTGTCTTCTTCGTGTGGCGAGCGGCGCGAAAGCACAGTGAGGCACACGTTCTGTCTTTGTTCTTGAAATTAAAAAGACAGAGCGTGTGACCCGCTTAGGTTCAAAGAACTTACTTCTTGCCCGTCTGCTGTTCCCTCAGCTTCTGGCGTGCCTCCTGAATCTCCCACCAATCGGAATTCTTGAATCCATCGGGGCGAACAGAATTTGGGTCGTACGGGTTCCATGTATTCTTCGTATTCTTCGTATTCTTCGTATTCTTCAGTGTGACTTTAAGGTCCTTCGCGATACCCTTTCCCGCTTCGGCGCCCATATACACATACAATCCAGTGCCCGTTTCGCCTAAAATCTTCGTACCTTGTTGAGGCCATGGATTGTCTTTCGCTACGGCAATGCATACTCCGCCACCGTAATCGTTAGGTGGCATGTGACTGAACATCCATGTATGGTCGTTTACCTTCTTCACGCTCCACTCACTGGACTTCCAGCTAGACGGAACATCCACATAGAAGTAGTCCGTCATGAATGAGTGACCGCCGTTCGCTGCCTTGGTCTTAGCAACCTTCTTTTCCTTAGCGGCTTTCTCCTCGGCTGCCTTCTTCTCTTCCTCTGCCTTCTTGGCTGCTACGGCATCGTCCCTGCGCTTCTGTGCCCTCTCTTTAAGCTCATCAAGCTTGGATATATCTATCCCACTGTCCTTCGCTGCGTTATATGCTGCTTCGATTTGCTCGTCTGTCACCTCTTCCGCAGGGATTGGCTCGATAGTGATTTCCTTCTCAACATCGGTCTTGCCATCCTTGGCAATGCTCACCCTCGTAACCGCATCCTTTGTGTCATAGATGGTGCCGTCCTCTGCGATTGGCGATGCCGCAATCGCAAGGCTGTAATCTCCCGGTTTTAGCGCTATGTCAGAGGAACTTGACCCTCCATAGAACATGCTGTCCACATCATTTCCCTTGGAATCTTTTCCAGTAGCATGGACAGGGATTTTTGTGCCCTTCTCCGTATCAAGCCCCTTGGCGTTCACTACCATCGGCACGCCATACGTCTTGGCTTCTTGTGCTGAGAAATACAGATACGCGCCTCCGCAGCAGACCGCAATTGCCGCTATAACGGCTATCACCACTAATAATTTCGTTCGTTTCTTCTTCGCTGATTCATCAACCATTACTTTTCCGCCGTTTCCTTTCTTGCAATGTTCTGAGTGTCTTTATGAAATCATCTTGAAGTGCTTAAATGCCTTGATGATTGCATCGTGTTTGTCTTTCGGGCATTGAGGTCGATTTTTAGCAGCCATCCCTTCTTTTACGTAGGAGAATTGCTTCTCAAGCCCTAGTTCATCTTTCAAAGTTGCGATATATAGCGGCGACACTTTCAGACCGTACTTTTCAAGCACGTATGCCTGAATCTGCTTGTATGTCGGCTTTGGCGGTAGTTTCTCACGCTTCAGGTCTTTCATATCAACATCCACATATAAATGCTCTTTGACATTTTGCCGGGTTAAGAGACATACCGTCTCCACATGGTGGGTGTGGGGGAAAAGGTCGTAGGCCTGCAAGGACGTAATCTGGTAGCCGCGGGATACCGCGACTTTCAGGTCGCGAGCTAGAGCTGCCGGATCGCAGGCTACGTAGATAATCCGCTCGGGCTCTAGACGCGCCAACGCCGCCATCACTTTTTGTCCCGCACCGCTGCGCGGCGGATCCATTACTACCAGGGGCGGCGTCTTCATCTTGCCGCCATAGTCCGCGAGTACCCGGGCATCTACCCTTCCTGCGTGGATCTGCAGGCGTCCGGCCGCCCCTGACAGGTTTTTCCGTGCCATTTTCACTGCCGGCTTTGACCCCTCCAAAGTGGACAGGCAACCTCCCCTGTCCAGGATGTTGGCTAGAGGACGCGAAAACAGCCCCGCACCCGAGTACAGTTCCAGGATTTCTTCCCATTTTCTGTCCCCAAAAGCAGGCGGGCGGTCGCTAGTCGAGTTTGCGTCCCCACTCCCGCCATTGAGAGGGTTTCCTAGACCCTCCCCCTGAGCAGTAGATACCCCGCTACCTACCCCAAAATCACTGGTAGCCGCCGCCATTACTTGCTCGCCTAAAATCCGTGCCGCCTGACGGTGTGCCTGCCAAAAACCGTTCGGTGCCACCAGGTAGTCTCCGAAACCGGCAACCGTTAAACGCACGTTCTTTTCTGCAACCTGCTGAGCTGATTCGTTAAAGAGGGCACGCCCATTCCAAACTCGCAGCCCGTCCGCACTCGCCCAAGCCCGGATACGCCCTCCCGGCTTAAACACCTCGCTCCAGCTGGCGGGATCACCGAAAAAAGACGCATCACTAATCACCGGATCCGCCAGGGGAAAACTATCAATCTCTACCAGTTCTTCCCCGCGGAACTTAGTCATCGCTAGGCGCCCAGCAGCACTGACTTCAAAATCGGCGCGCAACCGATACCCTAAACCGTCCTCACCGCCAGCGTGTCCACTACTTACGCCTAGGCAGCTCAACTCTCCCCCGCTCACCGCTAATGCTTGCGCGAAAACTTCCTCTCCCCCCAGGCGCCGCAAACAATCTGCCAGCACCTGCGCTTTCCAGATGCGTTGGTACGGCAGTTTTACGTGGCAAAGATCCGCCCCGCCCGTGCCTCCCGGACCACCCAAAGCCCACACCGGCGCTTGCCGCTGCTCCGAAGCCTGAACTACCGCGCTCACCTCGGCAAAAATAACTTTGCCTTTTTTAGCGATCGGTACGGCTTTCACCTGCTCCCCCGGCAGTCCGAAACGCACCATATAGGTTTGACCGTCCCTATGCGCCAGGCAGTAACCGCCGTGGACGGGGC
>CAMYFZ010000070.1 GCA_947255165.1 uncultured Varibaculum sp. | reverse complement strand
ATAACTTTGGCAGCTACACCCTAATGGCCGGCGCCACCTATGTAATCACTATGGTGCTAGCGGCCTTTTCCGTAGTAAACGTACGTAAACGTACTCTGGTTTCCCCCGCCCATCCCTTCCGAATTGACCTGAGCTTGATAGCTGGATGCGCCCTAATCGTAGCGTTCCTCGTGGCACTCAACGTGCTCTTAGTGCGACTGCTACTGCCCGGCATTGCGGACACCGGACGCCAGGGACTGTATGCGCTTAACATTGCGGCCTTTGGGCTGCCCGTTTTGGGCATAGGCTTCTTAATGGCAAAAATTACCAATAACAAGCAAGCCCTTAGCGCCATCGTGAACGTGGTGGCGCTAGCCAGTGCTTTCCTATGTGGGGCTTTTATTCCCCGGGAACTAATGCCCGATGCGGTAGTAGCCATCGGGAGGGCGCTACCCACCTTCTACTACATCGACAACAACAACGCTCTAGCGGAAATGGCTAGCTTTAGCGGCGCCTCCGCCTCCCAGTTCTGGGTAAATATCGGGGTGCAGATAGTTTTCACGTTGCTGCTATGGGGCATCGCCCTGCTAATCACGCGCCTGCGTAGACGTGCTTAAAGCAGATCCGCGAGGATTAGCACTCCTAGCAGGATAAGTACACTGGGAAAAATAATCGCTTCGAAGCGTTCTAGGACTTCTGCTAGATGCAGGCGTCCGGTAATAAAGCGCGCCAACGCCAAGAGCACCCCTGCGAGCACTAAAAATACGGCGCAAAACAGGGCCATTTGCCACCAGACAGACAGGGCAAAAACCGGGAGATAGGCCGCGATTTCATCGCCTCCGTTGGCCATAGTAACCAAGGCAACGGCGCCCACACTGACCTTTTTCCCCTTTAGTTGTCCCGCTGCCTCGTCCTCCTCTTCGGATTCCTCTGAATGCCAGCGCTCCCGGATTTCGCCGATCCCGGCTTTTACCCCCAGGGCCAGCGGTATCAATCCTAAAAGCCGCAGGTGCTCCTGAGGAATCACAAAACCAGAAATCGTACTGAGCACCAGAGTTACTGCCAGGATTGCTCCGAAACCTACATATTGACCAACGCAGATACGCGCGGTAGTTCCGGGGCGGTTCTGGCCGTGCACAAACCACAATGCCAGTAACGCCAAGTGGTCAATGTTGGTGGCTACAAACAGCACCAGTGCCTGAACGAGGGTCGAAACAATCAAAGTGGAGGTCACCAAACCATTATTATCAAAGACCGCGCAAGTGAAGAAACCGGGTCAAGAAATCGCGAAAAAGTGGGGAAAGAACGTAAGCTGAAGCACGTGAAAGCAATTATGACAGTTACCGGCATCGACCACACCGGAATTATCGCGGCGGTTTCCCAGGCATTAGCCGAAAACCAAGTGAATATCACCAATGTGTCCCAGACGCTGATGGATGAATATTTCACTATGATTATGCAGCTGGAATTTGATGAGACCCAGATCGGGTTAGCGCAAGTACAGGCAGCGATGGCGCCAGTAGAGGAATCTGAGCGGCTAGTTATAAAGGTGCAGGCCGAGGCGATATTTAACGCCATGCATAAACTCTAAATCGGCTTGCCGCTGACCTAGTCCAAGCACCGTAATCACAAAGGGAGAATCATGGGGCTCGATACCACTGGGGAAATCCTGGAAACCATACAGATGATTGCCGAGGACAACCTGGACGTACGCACCGTCACTTTGGGTCTGTCGTTATTAGACTGCGCAGACACCGATATCGAGCGGGCGTGTGCGCGGATTGAAGAACGGATTCTAAGCGCTGCCTCCCGCTTGGTTTCGACTGCCGAGGAAGTCGCGGGCGAGTTCGGGGTGCCGATTATCAATAAACGCCTCTCGGTCACCCCGATTTCCCTGATAGCAGCGGCATGCCGCACCGACGATCCCCTGCCCTTTGCACAGACGCTCGATCGGGCCGGCAAGGCGGTAGGAGTGGATTTCGTAGGCGGGTATTCGGCGTTAGTGCAGGCGGGCGCGACCCGCAGCGATTTGGCGCTAATCGAATCCATTCCCCAGGCGCTGGCCAGTACCGATATCGTATGTTCTTCGGTCAATATCGGTTCCACCCGCACCGGTATCAATATGAGTGCGACCGCCAAAATGGGGCAGCAGGTGCTTGCCGCTGCGCAGGAAACCGCTGATCAAGATGGAATTGGGGCGGCGAAACTGGTGGTATTTGCCAATGCCGTGGGCGATAATCCCTTTATGGCGGGCGCCTTCCACGGGGTGAGTCAACCGGATGCGGTAGTGTCAGTGGGGATTTCTGGTCCGGGAGTAATCGAGAGGGCGCTCGAAGGAGTACGCGGACGTCCTTTTGAAGAATGCGCGGAAGCCATTAAGAAATCAGCTTTCAAGATTACCCGGATGGGGCAACTGGTGGGACAAACCGTGGCTAAACGCTTAGGCGTGAACTTCGGGATCGTGGATTTATCCCTAGCTCCTACCCCGGCAGTGGGAGATTCGGTGGCCGCTATCTTAGAAGAACTGGGGGTAGAGGCGGTGGGTGCCCCCGGCACCACTGCCGCCCTGGCGCTGCTCAACGATGCGGTTAAAAAAGGCGGTTTGATGGCGTGTTCCCTGGTAGGTGGGCTTTCCGGTTCGTTTATTCCCGTATCCGAGGACGCGAATATGATCCAAGCGGTGCAGCGCGGTTCCTTAAACCTGGCAAAACTGGAAGCTATGACCGCTATTTGTTCAGTGGGCCTGGATATGATCGCGATTCCCGGTGACACGCCTGCCGCCACGATTACCGGATTAATTGCTGATGAGGCCGCAATCGGGGTGGCTAACGGAAAAACTACGGCGGTGCGAGTGATTCCGGTGCCGGGCAAGGGCGTAGGAGACCAGGCTAATTTTGGGGGGCTACTAGGCTGGGCACCGATTATGGAAGTGTCCCCGTTTTCTTCTGCAAACTTTGCCGCCCGAGGCGGGCGCATCCCCGCCCTGGTACATTCCTTTAAGAACTAGGTTTCCGATACTAAGGGATTACCCCGCCGCCTGTTAAGAATCTTTCGCCGGCCCAGTAGAGGCGCGGGGAATAAAATCAATCGGGAGTCGCAAAAGTTTACGTTCCCGAATAGAACGGTGGGTGACCTGCCAGATTAGTGAATCAGCACCCCGCTTACCGATTTCCAGAGACGCGGAAGTCAGGGAGGATAGTTCCGGAGAAACTAGCGATGCCAAACTGGAGTTATCGATACCCACCACCGACACGTCCTCAGGAATGCGTATCTGGTTATTGCGTGCCTCCCGCATAAAACCTGCCGCCAACATATCATTGAAAGCCAACACCGCAGTAGTCGGATTATTATTCCAAACGCTGAAAGCAGCGGCTCCGGATGCCGGCTCAGGAACAGCATGATCTGTGCGAGTCAAGGTGAGACCAAACTGGGCAGAAATTTGAGTCGCGGTTCGCCAGCGAATGGCATTAGCCCACGACATTTCGGGTCCCGAAATATAGAGAACACTGCGGTGTCCCAAGTCGCTTAAATAGCGAAAAACGTGAATCATCCCCCGCTCGGTTTCCGGAACCACGCTGGTATAACCGGTGATGAAGCGATTGAGTAGCACCAGGGGACGTTGTTTCCCAATCTTCTTGATGGAACCGGCATCCAGGCGAGAGGCTGCCAAGGCAACTCCCCCGACTTTAGCGATGATTCCTTGAATGGTTCTGTGTTCTAACGCCCCGCTTTCCTGAGTGTTGATAATCAGGGTGCTATATCCAGCTTCACTGGCGGTCTGCTGAAATCCAGCGGAAATTTCTGCGTACACCGGATTAGCTATGTCTGCTGCCACGAATAGAAGAGTTTTTGCAAGATGCGCCTCTCCGCTGTAAGCAGCACCAACCTTGGAATAGCCCAAACGCTCTGCGGCAGCAAAAATCCGTGCACCGGTGTCCGCGCTTACCCGATCGGGGCGCGATAGTGCGCGAGAAACAGTTGAGGGGGCAACGCCTACATCTGCAGCTATGTCATAAATGGTGACTCTCTTGCGATGCGGCATTGCCCCCCTCTTCTGTTTAACTGTTTCAGCACTACTTTCTGCTATTTATACCTGACTCTAGTCGGCAGAATTAGCAGCCTTGTTCCTTTTTCTTTGCTAACCAACGTTCCCTAACTACATAGGCAGCCGGCTTGGGATCACGATCGCGAGTGAACATTCCCTTCTTATTGCCACCTACCCGCATGATTCCCGGTATGGTCAGGAAGTCAGCAAAGTTCCACATCTGTTCACCAACGATTTCTGGAGTGTCGTCAAATACCCGGTGGAACATGGAGAGCATATCGACTTGAAATTCCTCCGACCAGGGACGACGATACAAGTCCGCTTGACCCGGCATAGTGTCCGGTCCGTATTCGGTGAAGAGAATTGGTTTGCCCGGGTAGTCCTTAATCCACCCTTTCACCTCGTTACGCAGCGCATTTTCGGCATCTGCCAAGTTCCCGGTATTGACATACCAACCGTAGTAGCGGTTTAGCATAATCACATCGAAGAAATCGGTAATCTTTTCAACTTCTGGCGGGGAGAGCATCACGTTCACATAACCCACCGGCCGAGTGGGGTCAGCCGCTTTGGCGGCGGCAGCCAAGGGCTCGAAGTACTCCCGGGATTCGGGAGTGTTAGTTTCCGGCTCATTCGCAATCGCCCAGAGGACCACACAGGGATGGTTCTTGTCGCGAGCAATCAAACCTTCGATTTCCCGGCGATGTGCTTCCTGAGTTTTTTCGTTAATGGTCTCCGGAGAGAAGGTCTTGAAGCCTTGCTCCCCAAAGATTCCTCCGGCAAGCCCGGTGTTCATACCCACTGCTGGAGTCTCGTCAATGACTACAAAGCCCATCCGGTCAGCATAATCCATGACTTCTTCAGCATAAGGATAGTGAGAGGTACGGAAAGAGTTAGCTCCCTGCCACTTCATCAGTTCAAAGTCATGAACCATCATCACGTCATCGTGAGCTTTACCGCGCACAGTATTGTCTTCGTGACGGCCGTAACCGCGGAAATAGAAAGGCTTACCGTTAATCAGGAACTGCGAGTCCTTGACCTCTACAGTACGGATTCCCACGGTTTGCGGATACACGTCTTCTCCGGCGTGTACCTCCAGGGTATAGAGGTATCCATCTCCCGGAGCCCAGAAATGTGCATCTTCTACCCGGAGCTCACCCTGCGCTCCCTCGGCACTGGCCACGACCTTGCCACAGGCACACTTCAAGTTTACGGACACATCCCCGCTACCACCGGTCACTACGTCATATTTCACGATTCCGGTGGTTCCTTCAATCTCGGTGACCACAGTGATGTCTTTAACGTAGGTTTCGGGGCGGGTATAAAGCTTCACGCTGCGGTGAATCCCGGCATAGTTATAGAAGTCGTGGAAGTAGGTCTGGACGCGCTTACCGGTAGAGTCGGTGGAGACGTAACCCGGAGGAATGGTACTCCACGCCAGACGGTTATCTACCGCCACAGTTAAACGGAAAGTTTCTTTTCCAGCGATATTGTCTGTAATATCTGCTTCAAAGGGAAGGTATCCCCCCTGGTGACGCATAACTTCATTGTCGTCTACCCAAACAATAGCGGCGTGAGTGGCAGAGCCAAAGCGCAGCACCAGGCGGTCGCTACCTAATTTGCGGGGAACCCGTACCTCTCGTTGGTACCACAGGTATCCAACGTGGTCCCGCTGGTCAGTATCGGTTACTACATCGTTGTACGAGGCCGGCACGGGCATTGGCGAGGATTCCGACAGAGGTGCTTTAAACCAACCTTGCTCTACGCCTTGGTTGTCTTTATCAATTTTAAAGTCCCAGATCCCATCTAGGTCAAAAACACTACGGGACGATGATTCTCGAACTGTTAACATTTAGCGGCTCCTTACTGCTGCTTCGCTATTTCTAGGGGCTTGTAGTTAAAACCAGGCTGCTTTGCCTGCTAACCTCAATGGAATCAGAAAAACCACCCCTAGCACAGAAGTTGCCAAAAGTTGCCAAAATGCTTAACTGCACGCTTTCGCCTGCAGTATGCCGAAACGCTTTTGCAATTTTTGGCAACAGCCATTTTATTGCCGGTTTACATGAAAAGATTGAGACATCCCGCTTGGGAAACCCACAGAGGGCGCTAGCACCGCTGCTACTGTCCCGGTGGGACCAAAAGGAACAAAGGAACTTCAATGACGAATTCACAACCCCCAACCGCATCTGCACCGATGAAACGTCCCTTCGGAATAAAGGACAAGCTAGGCTATATGTTCGGTGATTTTGGAAACGACTTCACCTTTATACTCCAAATGCTGTTCTTTATGGTGTTCTACACCGATGTCATGGGCATCAATCCTGTTCACGTGGGAACTTTGTTCCTGGCAGCACGGATTGTGGACGCCTTTACCGATGTGGGTATGGGACGTCTACTGGATCTGCTCAAGCCCGGAAAAAGAGGGCGTTTCCGTCCCTGGATTCTGCGGATGTGCATCCCGGTAACCCTGGCCTCCACCATGATGTATATGCCCTTCGTAGTGGATTCCAGCTATACAGTTCGTGTCACCTATATGGCAGTTACCTACTTTATCTGGGGTTCGATTTTCTACACCTCGATTAATATTCCCTACGGTTCTATGGCGGCGGTTATCTCCGATGATCCTAAGCACCGCACCTCGCTGTCCGTATTCCGATCTGTAGGCGGCCAGTTGGCAGTACTACTGATTTCCTCCGTGCTGCCGCATGTGATTTTTGTCAACAATAAGGTAGACGCTACCCGCATGGCTGCTTCCGCTATTGTCTGCGGAATTTGTGCAATTCTTTGCTACTTGGCCTGCTACTCGATGGTCACCGAACGGATTGTTTTTGAGCGCAAGACCCGCGAAGAAATCGCTGCTGAAAAAGCTAAAGGTGTCGATACTCAGGGATTCCTAAAAACCCTGCTGACCAACCGACCGCTATGGGCGTTGGTACTAGGAGCCATATTGTTCCTGCTGGCAACCTTCTTGATGAGCGGCACCCTGGCCTACCTATGGAAAGACTACTTCGAAAACGCCGGGATGATGAGCACCGGTCAGATAGTTTCAGTTGTGCCGGTATTCTTGCTCTCCATCATTGCCACCCCAGTGGCGATGAAGCTAGGGAAGAAAGAAATCATTGTTGGCGCCATGTTCTTTACTTCCGCTATCTGCTTCCTAACCTGGATGCTCAGTATCAAGAGCGCGATTGTTTTCGTAGTAATCCTCTTCTTTATCCAGATGGGGCCCAATACCTTCAATATCCTGATTTGGGCAGTGCTAACTGACGTGCTAGATTATCAGGAACTTAAGAGCGGGGAACGTGACGACGGCACGGTCTACGCCATCTACTCCTGGGCTCGCAAACTTGGTCAAGCTTTGGCGGGCTGGCTGGTAGGCTTCGCCATTAACGCGGTGGGTTACGATGCGGAACTTGCAAAAGCCGGAGGCCACCAATCAGAGGCCACTCGGCAGGGCATTTATACTCTCTACCTATTAGTTCCCGCCATTCTAATTGTGGTTGTAGGTCTAATCTTCCTCTTCCTCTACCCCCTGAGTCGCAAACAGGTTATGGCCAATACCGAGGCACTGCGCCAGCGTCACGCTGCCAAGAAGGCCGAGAAGGCTAAGCAGGATGGTGCCCCGGTCGCAGCAGAAATCTCCCCGGAGGACATCTCACCGCTTGCTGAAGTGGATGTGAAGGCACTCGCTGATGAGGATCTTCAATTCCCTGCTCAAGACTAAACACCCCTTTAAAGGAAACTCCTAGAAAGGAAACACATGGTTGATTTAAGCGCTAAACCTTATAGCCTCAGCGATGAGGACGCCAAGTGGGTGCGGGACACGATTGCCGGCATGAGCCTGGAAGAAAAGGTTGGGCAGCTGTTTGTAAATA
>CAMYFZ010000069.1 GCA_947255165.1 uncultured Varibaculum sp. | reverse complement strand
GTACGTAAAATCAGTTTCGGAATCGGGGTAGAGCGTACCTTCCCGGTAAACTCGCCGAGCATTGAATCTCTCGAGGTAGTAACCCGCGGCGATGTCCGCCGGGCAAAACTTTACTACCTGCGTGAACGTCACGGTAAAGCGGCTCGCATCAAAGAGCGTCGCGACTCCTAAAACCGTTATTTGTTAAACGGCTCTGCCTGCGGGCAGAGCCGTTTAACTATATATGGCATGATGGAAATGTTGAATCATGGCGGGAGTTAAAGGGATGAAAGAAACTCGAGGCGCAAGCGGCTCTAGGGAACGGGTAGCAAACAACCCAGCCAAAATGAGTGCTAGGCGCGTACGTAAAGCTCCCTCTAAAACTTGGATGATGATTCGCGAAACCCTAATGATGGTGGTGGTAGCCCTGGCTATCTCGGCGATTATCAAAGCTTTCTTAATCCAGGCCTTCCAGATTCCCTCTTCCTCAATGGAACAAACTCTGCAAATCAACGACCGGATTATCGTTTCGAAACTGGTTCCCGAATACCGCCAGCTTAATCGGGGAGACGTAATTGTTTTCCAAGATGACGATAACTGGCTGAAGCGAAGCGCAGACACCCCGCGTCCCTCCCTGGTAGGGAAAATGTTGATCTGGGTTGGTCTGCGCCCCGATGATTCCCAAAATCATCTGGTTAAACGGGTCGTGGGACTGCCGGGAGATCGGGTGCAATGTTGCGACACTAATGGGCGGCTGAAAGTTAATGGAGTCAGTGTAGACGAAAGCGGATATATTAATCCCGGCAGCGCGCCCTCGCTAATAAAATTTGATGTGACTGTGCCGGCAGGAAAACTCTGGGTGATGGGGGATAACCGTTCCAACTCGGAGGATTCCCGTTTCCATATGAAGGAGCCTTCGAAAGGGTTCGTCTCGCTGGATCAGGTAACTGGGAGAGCGTTCGCCATTATGTGGCCGATAAACCACATGTCAACAATCAAAAACACCGATGCTTTCGCGGCGGTTCCCCCTGCTCGCTAAGCTGCCCGTTCCCAAAGATGACAACCGTACCTACCCGCGACCTCGAACTATCTGCGCTTGAGCGCTCGCGAGAGCTCTATCGAAGTGCCGGGACGGCAAAGAATACTCCCACTTGCGCCCCTGCCTCCCGGCTGCAGTGCGTAGCCGGTATTGACGAGGTCGGCCGGGGAGCGATTGCCGGCCCCTTGGCGGTGGGGGTAGCAGTAATAGATGGCAGCGAGGGAGAACCCCCAGTCGGATTAACCGATTCTAAACAGTTAACGGCGCGGCGACGGGAAGCTATGTTTGCGGAGCTCTCCACCTGGCCAGCCGCCTGGGCAGTGGGCACGGCCAGTGCCGAGGAGATTGATCGCGAGGGATTAACCCCGGCCTTGCGTTTAGCGGCATTCCGCGCCTTGGGGACAATCGAAAAAATTGGTTTTTCTCCCCGGTTATTGCTGCTTGACGGTAGTTTTGACTATCTATCTGCCCCCGCAGATTTATTTGCGGCAACCGAACGACGCCCCCCTGCATCCTCGCCGGCCGCGTCCTTTGAAACAGAAATCTCCCGGGAAGTAACCACGGTGGTGAAGGGAGACGGGAAATCTATGGTTATCGCCGCCGCTTCCGTGTTAGCGAAAGTTACTCGGGATAGACTAATGAGCGACCTACCCGATCTCGGGTATGGTTGGGCAAAAAATAAGGGATATGCGTCCGCGCAGCATCTGCAGGCAATCGCGAAACTGGGGCTAGATTCTTATCACCGTCTCAGTTGGAATTTGCAGGGAGTTTCTTCTGCAAACTTGGCGAAGGCCTGGCAGATCCGCCGCGAAAAACGGGTGCAGCCTCCGAAAGTTTTCAGCAGTCAGAAGGGATGACAGTGGGAATCGAAGATCTAGAGGCATATGAGAATCATCAGGAACTTGCCCTATTCCGCGAATACCGCGACGTGGTGTCTATCTTCAAATATGTGGTGGAAACCGATCGTCGCTTCTATCTGGCTAACCAGGTAGACGTGCAAATGCACAATAATGGCGGGGATGTTTTCTTTGAAGTAACTTTGCAAGATGCCTGGGTATGGGATATTTATCGTCCTTCTCGCTTTGTTAATCGAGTCAAGGTTTATTCTTTCAAAGACATTAACGTGGAAAAGCTGCCCGAATCGGAAATAACTATTTAAAATACCTATCTACGTTAGGTGTTTGCCAAACCGGGGCGGCGGGCGGCTGTTACCATATAAGGGAAGTATTAGGCATCTAGCGATGGTTTAAAGGCGAAAGAGGCTGACAGTGTCCAAGATTAATACTGTAGCGCCGGACTGGTCCGGGATAGCGTTCTACAATGACTCCTTTGTGGATGTATCCAGCGAGGATTACCGCGATAAATGGGCGATTGTTTTCTTCTACCCGGCAGACTTTTCCTATGTTTGTCCCACCGAGTTAGAGGACCTAGCAGACAATTATGCTCAGCTGCAGCGGATGGGGGTAGAGGTCTACTCGGTTTCTACCGATAAGCATCATTCCCATAAGGCCTGGCATAGCAGTTCTAAGCGGATTCAAAAAATTTCCTTCCCCATGGTAGCTGATCCCACCGGCAAGATTTCGCGCGGGTTTGGTGCCTTGGATGAGGAATCCGGGTGTGCCTATCGCTGTACCTTCCTGATAGATCCCAGCGGCATTATTCAATACGTAGAGACCACTTCCGATGCAGTCGGGCGCAGCGCCGGAGAACTGCTGCGCAAAGTACGGGCAGCACAATATATTTACGATCACCCCGATGAAGTTTGCCCCGCAAATTGGGATCTTGGGGAAAGTACCATTACCCCGACTTTTGATCTATCCGGAAAGCTATAAGAAATGCTAGAAGATAAAATACTTGACCAGGTAAAACAAGTTATCGGGTTGATCAAATACCCCATTGAATTGGCAACCTCGCTTGATTACAGCGAACAATCCAAGCAGACCTCCGAGATTTTGCACCAGATTGCGGGATTATCGGATCTGATTCAGGTCAAATGGGAAGAAAATCAGCGTAAGCCTTCTTTTGCGATTCGGCGAGTTGATTCCGATATCAGTGTACGTTTCGCGGGGGTGCCGACTGGAACCGAGTTCAACAGTTTTGTCCTGGCATTACTGCAGGTAGGTGGACATCCGGTTAAGGCCGATGCCGATATTATTGCCGCGATTAAAGAGATCGACGAACCAGCCGAGTTCACGAGCTATGTTTCGCTTTCCTGCTTGAACTGCCCGGATGTGGTGCAGGCCCTGAATGCGATTTCGGTACTTAATCCCCTGATTAAACACACCACCGTTGATGGAGGAACCTTCTGGGAAGAGTTTGAGCATCTCCATCTGCAATCAGTACCCACCGTGGTAAAAGATGGGGAAGTTTTTCTGCAAGGCAGAGTGACCCTCGAACAGATAGTGTCCAAGATCGGGCGGGGAATGACCGGGCTGCGCCTGAAGCGTTTGAATGCCCTGGAGCCTTTCGATGTGCTGGTGATAGGCGGCGGTCCGGCGGCTACCGCCGCGGCGGTTTATGCTGCGCGCAAACAGTTACGGGTCGGGATTGTGGCAGACCGGATCGGAGGACAAGTCCTGGAGAGCGGTCAGATCGAAAATTTGATTACTCTCGAGCGGGTGCAACCCGAAGAACTGGCGGCCACCTTCCAAGCTAACCTGCGCGACTACGCTATCGAACAGATCGGTGGCATCAAGATAGAAAAAATTGGAAAGCGCGGGGAAGACGGGCTGATCCCGCTCACTACCGAAGGCGGTGCTTGTCTGCGCGCGCGCACCGTGGTGATTTGTACCGGTACCAGTTTTAGGCGGCTGGAGATTCCCGGAGAAGAGCAATATTTGAACCGGGGGGTTACTTTCTGTCCTCACTGTGACGGTCCGTTGTTTGCAGATCGTAAAGTTGCAGTCATGGGGGGCGGAAACTCCGCATTAGAAGCGGCTATTGACCTGGCGGGGATGGCTCGCGAAGTTACTCTGATTGACCAGGCAGACCAGTTGAAAGCCGATAAGGTGCTGGTAGACCGTTTGGCGGAACACTCTAATATCAAGGTGATCAGTTCTGCCAATACCACCAGGGTAGTGGGGGATGGTCATCGGGTTACCGGTTTAGAATATGTAGATGCCCAAGGCGAGAAGCAGAAGTTGCAGGTTGACGGGATCTTCGTGCAGATCGGCTCAATCCCCAATACTGATTGGTTACAGGGAACTGTAGAGTTAGCAAACGGCTATATCAAGGTAGATAACTGCGGTGCCACTTCAGAGCCGGGAATTTTTGCGGCCGGAGATTGCACCGATACTCCCCATAAACAGATCGTGATCGCCTTAGGGGCAGGGGCCAATGCTGCGCTGGGCGCGTTTGGCTACTTGATTCGTAACCCTCATACAGACCATTAGTTTTCTCGGGGACGGTTGACGGTATTTTAGAGGGCGCAGCCGCCTTTTCTGGCTTGCCGGGCTCTTCCCGAGGCGAGTGAGTTTTGCCGTCCTGACGGCGGCTATCCCCAAGTGTCCCCAGGGGTGGTAGTTCTAGGTTTTCCTTGATTGGAAAAGAAAAAGTTTAGTTCCTGTTGGCCGGGCGGCAACCTTACAGCATGGGAACCAAGAACCGGGAAATTGGTGCTGCCGGAGAGGACCTGGCCGCCCGGATGCTTACAGAGTGCGGGTATCAAATAATCGATCGCAACTGGCGGTGCCGCTTTGGAGAAATCGATATTATCTGCCGGGATCCGGGTTCGACGCGATTGGTGTTTGCGGAGGTAAAAACCCGTACCACCCAGCAATATGGGGGAGCGAAGCGGGGAATAGGACGTGAAAAATATATTCGTTTGCGCCAATTGGTGAGCCTTTGGCTAAGCCTTCACCCCGATGTCGGGGGAGGGATCGGAGTGCGCATCGATTTGATTGCTATTGACGCTACTGCCGGAAAAGTGCCGCTGATTACCCACTGTCGAGGGATTTAAGAGGGATTTAAGATGGCACAAATTGGAACTTGTTTCGCCCTGGGCATGGTGGGTTTGAATGGTCACCTAATTAAGGTCGAAGCGCATCATAGTCAAGGATTGCCGGCATTTTCCCTAGTAGGGTTGCCAGATGCTTCGCTAAGGGAATCCCGCTCGCGGGTGGAGGCCGCTATTGCCTCTACCGGGCTGCGTTGGGAACCTACGCGGCTGACCGTTAATCTTTCCCCGGCGGAGCTACCAAAGACTGGTTCTGGTTTTGATTTACCGATTGCGCTCGCAGTGGTGGCTTCCCGCTATGCGGGGGTGCAAAAGCGGGCAGAGGGGATGGTGTTTTGCGGGGAATTGGGCCTGGACGGACGGGTCTATCGGGTAAAAGGAATCTTGCCACAGGTTTTGGCAGCTAGACGTGCCGGTTTTAAGAAAGTGATGGTGGCTTCCGAAGCGGTTGCCGAAGCCTCCCTAATCGAAGGAATAGAGATCATCGGGGTCTCGCACCTGGTAGAGGCGCTGTTCTACCTAGGGATGCGGAAAATGAAAGAGCGGGTAGCTCAGCTTAAAACCCTAGATAAATCGGCTACCCCGGAAATACTCCCTGTCGTGGCGAGAGAGGATCCCCCGGACTTACAAGAGGTACGCGGAGCCTTTCTGGCTCGGCAAGCTTTAGAGATTGCCGCCGCGGGGGGACATCACCTGAGCTTTATTGGGGTGCCGGGAGCGGGGAAAACCATGTTGGCGCGTTGTCTGCCGGGAATTTTGCCGCCCCTAAATGATGAAGAAGCCCTGGAAGTGACTTCGATTCATTCGCTAGCGGGAACTTTTATGCCCGCAAATGGCCTGATGCGCTGCCCGCCCTTTATCGCTCCGCATCATTCCGCCACGCTCCCGGCTTTGATCGGGGGAGGCAGCGGGATCGCCACTCCGGGGGCGATTTCTTTGGCGCACCACGGCGTCCTCTTTCTTGATGAAGCACCCGAGTTCCAAACCCGCAGCCTGGATGCTTTAAGACAGCCGCTCGAAACCTCAAAAATAACCGTGCATCGCTCGCGGGCAGTAACTAGTTTTCCCGCTGCCTTTCAGCTGGTGATTGCGGCCAACCCCTGTCCTTGCGGGATGTGGGGACAGTTGGGAGCAGAATGTAAATGTACCCCTTACCAGCGGGTACGTTATTTAGCGCGACTTTCTGGCCCCCTGATGGATCGCATCGACCTGCAGTGCCAAGTTGGGCGCCCTAAAATCACGGATTTAACCACTACGGAAGTTCCAGAAAGCAGCAAAACTGTACGGGAGCGAGTTTTGCAGGCTCGCGAGCGCGCGCAAAAACGCTGGAAAGAGCAGGGAATAGCCCTCAACGCGCGGATACCTAGTCGCGTTCTGAAACGGCGCCTCGATGCTGCCAGCAAAGATCGCCTTGATCGCCTGGTGGGTTCGGGAAGAATCTCGATGCGAGGAGCCGATCGCATCTGCCGGGTAGCGTGGACGGTTGCCGATCTGCATGGCCGCGATAAACCCAGTAGAGAAGATTTTGGTCTCGCCTATTCGCTGCGCACTTCGCAACACCCCAACTAGGCCGCTCCCAGTAGCGCGCAAAATTCAAGGAGGAAGTATGGATGATAACTATCAATACCGCCTGGCCTGCGCCAGTTGGTCGAGATTAACCGAAGCTGGCGATTTGGCAGCAGATCTGCTCCTTAACGAATTGGGCCCGGTTGCGGCTTTAAAGATTGCTCGCCGCGCTGCCAGTGATGATCCGCAGCGCTGGCACACCTATCTGCCGGTGGAGCTAGTGCGGCGCAGCGGCGGAGATAAATGGGATAAAAGTTTTGCCCGCTGGCGGGGCCGCCTAGAAGCCCTAGATTTACCCGCCTTAGAAAAGATGCTGTCCCGAGGACGTTTTAAGTTAATTACTCGCCGGGATAGTGACTGGCCAGAAGCGTTTAATAACCTTAGCAATGCTCCGTGGGCGCTGTGGGCAATCGGGGATACCACGCTGCTAAACCGGGAGAGCAGCAAAACCGTAGCGATGGTGGGGGCCCGCGCGGTCTCCGCGCTGGGACACGATGTTGCTACCGAACTTGCTTGGCGGTGCGCCGGGGAGGGGATGACCCTGGTTTCCGGGGGTGCCTATGGGGTGGATTGCCTGGTTCACCAGGCGTGTCTGCGAGCCCAGACCCCCACGATTAGCCTGCTGGCCGGGGGATTGGATCGTCCTTATCCGGCCTCCAATACCGAGATGTTTAAACAGATTGCCCGCAGCGGCTTGTTGGTCAGTCAGTACCCACCCGGGGCCCGTCCTACCCGTTGGCGATTCTTAGATCGCAATCGGTTAATCGCGGCGTTATCAGGTGCAACAGTGGTAGTCCAGGCGGGTTTTCGCTCCGGAGCACTCAATACTGCCCGGCACGGTATGGAGATGGGGCGGCAGGTGGGGGCGGTACCTGGCCCGATTAATCAACCCGAATGGGCAGGCTCCAACCAGCTGATTAGAGACGGTGCCACTTTGATTAGCGGTGCCGACGATATTTTAGAAATGATCGCTCCCTTAGGGACGGTAACTAGCGAACGCACCCGGGTAGCAGGGGGCTACCTCGATGGTTTGGATCCTTTGAGCGCGCGGATTTTGGATGCCACTCCGCTGCGCAGCCCGGTTAATGCCGAGGCAATTGCCCGGGCCAGCGGGGCAGCTATCGAAGAAGTGGCCTCAGTAATGGGTAACCTGGAAATGGATGGCCGGGTAATCCAAGTAGCCGGTAAATGGAAGAAGGCGGGGGTCTAGAATGCGGGCAGCGACGCGGAGGGAAGTGTTCGAGGATTATCGCCACTACCTGCAATACGCGAAATCTTTTTCTCCGGCCTCGATCAAGGCTTATCTGGCAGATCTGCGCGGGTGGCTAGATCATTGTCAGATCAAAGAAGAGCAATCGATTTTGTCGGCGTGTACGGTGCTGGCCGCGCGTAACTGGCTGGCGCAGCTGCGTTGCCAGGGACAATCGGCTACCACGATTGCGCGAAAAATTGCGGCGCTGCGAGCCTTTTCGAAATGGGCGAAACAAAATCACCTGGTGGAAGCAGATTTTGCGAAGCAACTTCGCACCCCCAAAACCGCGAAGAATCTGCCTCATCTGTTGTCGGTTTCCCAAGCAAAACAGCTGCTTACCTGGTGTGAAAGCCAGGCCGAGAGCGAAGC
>CAMYFZ010000068.1 GCA_947255165.1 uncultured Varibaculum sp. | reverse complement strand
AGGTTTTTCTGGAGGGCGAGGGGCGGGCTAGGCTGGTTTAGAAAGAAAGTTAGTTTTTTGGGATTGAGGTGAAGCATGGAGGAACCATGTCTGCAGGTGTGTTCGCCGATTCCAGGGCGGTTAGTGGGGCTGCATCAGGTACCAGATTTGGTGTTCTCCGGCATGATTGTGGGCGCCGGGATTGCGGTGCGACCACTGCCAGGAGCCAAAAAGGTGACGGCGGTAGCACCCATCTCCGGTAGGCTAATTAAGCTGTTCCCGCATGCTTTTATGATTGCCAGCGGGGAACAGACCGTTTTGGTGCACCTGGGGATTGACACCGTAAAAATGCGCGGGGAAGGTTTTACCTGCCATGCCCTCGAAAATGAAAAGGTAAAGGCCGGAGATCCTATCACCACTTTCTCAGTTAAACGGATTGAAAAAGCTAGTCACTCCCCACTCTGTCCGGTGGTGGTACTGGATACCACCCCCTCTGACCTTGAAAATCTCCGGGTGGAAGGTAACCAAGTTGAGGCGGGGGATCTACTGTTTGAAATCAGTGCCGCTCCTACCGGAGATCCCAGCGAGTGGTGACGCCCGCGCCTTAGCCCAAAACGCTGGTGGAATAGCGCTTTTTTCAGCAGATGAGTTTGCTTACTTATATCGCATTTGTTGTATCAAAAGTCATACCATTAGAGAGAACATAAAAAATTTAGTGTTCCTGAAGAAGGATCACACGGAGGGAAAATGCCAAAAACTATGGAAAGAGTGATCAGTTTCCTGATTGCCCCGCTGTTATTAGTGGGGATGGGGTTACTTGCCGTCACGCAGCTGCAAAGCGCCAACGCCGAAGATAGTAACTCCGGGAAAAACGTGCGGATTGAAATCCTGCCGGAAATATTTCTCAAACCCAGCGGCAACGAATTGTTCGCCAAATCCGAGGACACTATCGGGGTAGGACGCTCACTAAACGTTTTCGGTGGATCCCCCGAAGGGAACGCCTTGGAAGTTTGGAAGAATGTTGCTTTTCAGGTCTATGACCAGGACGGAAAACTAATCGAAACCACTAAGGGTACGGTTGGAGATCAGAATCGTTGGAGTGGAGCTAAATATCTGGGGCCATACCCGCAGGGGAAGGCCTATACCGTAAAGGTGGATCCCTCCACGCTGCCAAACGGATATCACTCCTGGTTCACAGCCCTAAAATCTGGGTATTCGGGGGCTACAGGGGGAGAAACTGACCTGATGACGGTAAGCAAAGACTCCCAGTCCGCCACAAATGCCGCTACCAACTCTAACCCGATTGCGGAAACCCGCTTCCATATGGATATTGTGCAGATTGCGTATGCGAAGAACCCGGAAGTAGCCAAGGATCTTTTCATTCTAGATGCTGAGGGCAAGGTCACCGGTCTTAATCCAAAATATCAAGAGGGCAGCGACTACGTGCTCAAGCCAATCGATAAACATTGCCAGGTGGTACAACCTACCCCGGCAGAGGCCGATAAGCTCGCTGCCGAAGGATATAAGCCTGGAGGATACTACTTTTATTATAAGAACAATGGAGTTTCGATTTCCGCGGTTAAATGCCATGACGGTTTTGGATATCTGAAGTGGTGGAAAGGTAAGGACCAGGTAAATACTTTGAAGCGGTTCAATAGCTCCAGCGTCTTTACCGTAATGCTAGATCAGTATATTCCGGAAGTTACTTTCTATAAGGGCGCGCCTGAGGAAGGTAAAGAACCTGAAGTGCTGGCGACCCAGCAGGTTTATTACCGCCACTCTCTTGGCACTAACTGCCTAAGTGACGGAAAGACTTGTCTACCGAAGACCCTACCTGCTGCTCCCGCGGCTCCCGCAGGACAGGTCTTCAAAGGATGGAACACCAAGGCTGATGGCAGCGGACAAGCCTTCGACGCGGAAACCGTAGTTATGTCGGATATGGCGGTCTACCCCGTGTACGGCCCGAACACTGCTCCGGTGCTTAAGGTTAAAGACGCCACTATTACCGCTGGCGACAAACTTGATTTACGTTCCCTGATTACTAAGGCATTTGATGAAGAGGACGGAGCTGACCTCGCCGGTAAAGTAGTGATTGAAAAAGGGAACTTCGATCCGGATAAACCGGGCACTTACGAAGTTAAATTCACTTTGACCGATATGAACGGGGAAAGCGTATCTGCCACCGCGAAGATCACGGTGAAAGAAGCAGCTAAAACTCAAACTCCGCAGCCTGAGTCTAAAGTGAAGCAGAAGATGCCGCCAACCGGAGCTGCTGGGATTAGTGCTCTAGCTATCGCTTTGGTTTGCGCTTTAGCGGGTATGGCCGCTACTGCCGGAGCCCGGATGAGCCGTCAAAGGTAAGCCCTAAGCTGCCGCCGCCCTAGACTTCTCCCTACTGGAGCTGAGCCTGGGGCGCCGAGCTCTGTAAACGGATAGTGGGGGCGGATTCCATTGGAATCCGCCCCCACTTTTGTTCCCCATCTCAAGCAAATAAGGAGATATCAAACGCTCAATCGCTTAATCCTTATTGCTGGTATTAATAGTAAGACACTCGTCTGGAAAATCATATAAACAAACCTGAGAGTCAGCTTTATATTTGGTAAAAGCTGCAGTTAAAAGTTATTTCTGGGCGTTCGCGGTAATTTTCCCAAGAAGTATCTGAAAGTCGAAAATTTTTTCTGAAAGTGGGGAAACCCAGCTATTTTCGATTGGCCTATTGCCCGGCAGGGGGAACTAGGCGGGTCACCCACGAAATAATCTGGTCACGCAGAAAATCTACTTTCTCTGCCGAAGGGTAGGGGCCATCAGGTTTACGATAGTTAGCCGGCAATTCTCCGTACAGGCTGAGTTTTTCAAGGAACAGCAGTTCGCAATTGGGAGGCAGCAACGCCTGGGGATCATCTACCAACGGCTCAAACCATTGCGAAGCTAGTGTCTGGGGGTCTACTACGAACAAACTCGGTAGAGCAATATCGCGAAGCAGTTTTTCGGTATCGACCATAGTTAGTTCCGCCAAGGTCTGCTTGCCGATCACGAAATAGGGCCGGGATGCCCCCTGATCATTGGGGATCCGAGTGTGCCCCACCCTCTCTAACTCCGCTAGCTGCGAGGGAGAAAACACGTCCTCCCAAGGTACTTCGGCCGGCCCTAAAATCGGTGCGGTCAGTACCAACGCCTTTACCTTATCCGGAACCGCGCGTAATGCGGCCAACGCCCCCGAGCCGTCTGCATGTATAACTTGCTGGTCAAAGCCCCGTTCAGAGAGCCAGCCACAAGCCGCCTTGAGGTCTTCAATCTGATTTTCCAAGCTGATTACGTCATCTGAGCTTTGCCCACAACCAGAAAAATCTAATTGCAAAGTACTGTATCCTGCAGAGCGATAGGACTTTGCAAAAACATCGAACCACCCTAGATTATGGCGATCCAGTAAGAAAGAGTGTGCGAAAATCACCGCGCGGTTGCTGGAGTCTACCGGAACTACCAAGTCGGCCGCCAAGGTTACCCCACGAGAAGTGTGGATACTGATTTCACTCATATATCCACCGTAAACCGCTGGGCATAGAATATGTTGTGAAAAAACATAAAAAATACTTAAGGCCAGCCGCAAATATGTCCCGATAATCCTCTGACGGATCCGTGCTATAGAATAACTAGCAGCTGCTTTTTATCGATTCGAAAGGTGTTAGCCGTGGGAAAGAAACTTTTGACCGTCCTCGGCATCGGCGCAGGTATAGCCCTGGTACGCCGGGAAATCAAAGAAAATCCTGAGGGTGGAGTCGCCAAAACCGTTAATGCGGTGACTTCTAATCCGCAGGTGCGTAGGGCGGGAGATGCCACCAAACAAAAAGCTTCCGAGATTTTCCGTCGTCAAGGAGAGGCCGTCACCGACAAGATTGCGGATGCGGTAAAAGAACGGATCTTCGGAGTGGCGCCGGCCCGAAAAGGCGATCCGGAATTTGTAGATGTTGAAATCGAAGAAATAACCGTTGAAGGGCCGGATTCACGTCTTTAAGATGGCTAATTCCGCTGATGTAGGCGCTGGTGCTTCCCAGAGTCAGACGCCTCCTGTTTCTAAAAAACAGTTGCATCGATGGCGAAAATACCTCGCGGAAGAGCGCCTAGAGGCCGACACCTATCGTTACTTGGCCCGCCGGCGTAGTGGCGATGAGCGGGAAGTACTCCAAGAGTTATCAATCGCCGAAGAACGACACGAACAGTATTGGTTAAATCTGTTGGGGGAGGATGCGCTCCCTACTCCTCGGGCTAGCCTGCGCTCGCGGATGTTGAACTTTTTTACCCGGATTTTCGGAACCATCTTCATGTTGGCGATGATGCAACGGGCGGAGCAGCGGCACGACTATGAGGCTGACCTGGATGTTCCCAAGGAAATCGTGGCGGATGAAAAAATTCATTCCGAGGTGGTGCGCGGTCTGGCTGCTCGCCAACGTGCCACGATTTCGGGTAGTTTTCGGGCTGCAGTTTTTGGAATAAACGATGGCCTGGTCTCCACCTGCGCCCTAATCCTGGGGATTTTTGGTACTGGAGTTTCTAAAACTACCATTATCGTCACTGGGCTGGCGGGCTTGCTAGCCGGAGCTCTCTCCATGGGTGCGGGGGAATACGTATCGGTGCGTTCGCAAACTGAGCTTTTGGCTTCTTCTTCGCCAGATCCCGAGTCTGAACATGCCATCGATAAACTGAATATGAATCAAAATGAACTGGCACTGGTGTTTCGGGCGCGCGGAGACGATTCACAGACTGCTGACCGCAAAGCCGCCGCTGCTTTTACCAAGATTCAGACCGGTGGTCATGCCTATTTAGAGGCAGGAAATCGGGATTATGAAGAAATCGGAACCGGCATGAAAGCCGCGATTTCTTCATTTACTTTCTTCGCTATCGGGGCATTTATTCCGCTGTTTCCATTCCTCTTGCCGCTTTCTCCCCTACAAGGCGCGATAGCGGCCGTGATTTTTGTGGGTTTGGCTCTAATAATCGTGGGTGGAATCGTAGGACTGCTTTCGGGAACAGATCCCGCGCCCAAAGCGTTGCGGCAACTTTTGATTGGCTATGGGGCGGCAGGTGCCACCTACCTTTTGGGTTTGGCTATCGGCACCCAGCTGTAGGCCGTTTACTTCTCGATTTGGCTTCCGGGTGAATCTTCTGTGCTACCTTCCTCGTTACTGGCTCGCTGCTGATTGCCACCCGAGTTGTTTTCATCTTTGGTTTCCGGGTCGGTGTTTTTGAGATTCCGTTTCCGGCTATCACGCACTCGTAGCAGCTGCCGAAACTGACGGGGAGTTAGAGTGATCCTGATATCTGGTGCCTCGGGAAGGATCCAGCCTCGCCACTGGGATAAAAGCACGAATATCAGTGCAGCAATAATCGAGACTGCCATCCCCGTTACCGGCATATCCAGTTTGAAAAACACCACCATTATGACTGCGGAGGTGGCAGCAGGCGTGGCGTAAAGATTAGCACCTCCAAAAATTTTGGGGATTTTTCCCACCATCACGTCGCGGATAATGCTTCCGCCTACCGCAGTAGTCAGCCCCATCATCATCGCAGGTAGTACCCCTAATCCCAAGGCGAGGGTTTTTTGGGCGCCCGTAGCTGCCCAACACCCGAGGCAGAGGGCGTCGGCTACCGTTATCAACCGGTTTGTCCATTTTGATTCTAGGCGCCAAAAAAATGCCACGGTCGCACCAAAGAGGGCGCCTCCAAGATAAAAGGGATCGGTAAAGGCTACCGGAATCTGTTGGAGCAGCACGTCCCGGGCCATCCCGCCACCCAGGGCGGAGATAACCGCGAGGGTAGCGAATCCTATCGCATCGAAGCGGCGTTCACGAGCGAGTTTCGCGCCGATCACTGCGGCACAAAACACTCCGGTCACGTCGACTACCCGGAATACTATTTCCAGAACTTCAGGACCAAAGGCACTGGCAGACATACCTCTATCTTTATGGTTTCACTCTATTTTTTCCACTCATGGATTTATCGTCGCCCCAGCTTTCTCTCCGTTTTGAGGCATGTAGATGCGCAGGAGAGGGCTTTTATCGGAGTTTGGGCAGTGCAGTGAGTAGGCGCGATGGTGATGGGAAAGAGAGTGTGCGAAAAACTTATTACCGCAGGGGGAGATTTTATCCGAGTGGGTGCGGTGGACGTACGAGCCGCGGCCGGTAAAAGATACGAGAGGGGCTTGACCTGCGTAGCAGGTCATGGGGTCCCCGGAGTGCTTTTACCGAGCCAGGCTAGGATTTGCGGGGACGCCCTCATTATTCTGGGGCGGGAGGAAAAATCTCCCCCTGCGGGATTTAGCTACCGATCACTGTATTTAAGCGGAGATTACGGCATCAATTTTTCGCTTAGAAGGCAGCCCTGCCAGCAGTAATATCCCTGCCATTGACAAGATGGTATAGAACCAAAAGAGGCGAGAGAATCCTTCATTTAGCCCCATTTGGAAGGCGGTCTCGATCTTGTCGCGGTTAGATTCAATATCTTTTAGATATTGCTCCTGCATTTTATCCACGCCTGGCGGAACCATCCCCATCTTGGCTTTCATCTTCTTTTCCTGCTGCGCGAACATGTATTTCGCTACCTCCTTAGTGCGATCTACCACGTTGGTTACATCAGCGGTTTTAATTTTGCTTTGTAGGGAGGCGGGCATATCGGACATCTTGAATCCCATATCCGCTTTCGCCACGGGGTTGGCAGCTTTCGGACTGGGCTTTTCTGCCGAGGCATTTGCCTGGGTGCTTGGGGGCATGGTTTGTCCGTTAGCTACGGCTTCGGACGGCATAGTCTGCTCGCCCTCGCCCATTTTTTCGGGCATTCCTTCCCGGTTACCCTGAGCCTGTGGGGGCATTGCCTTTGGATTATCCTGCGCGCTAGGTGGCATACCTTCGCCATTGCCTTGAGCCTGCGGAGACATACCCTGCGGCATGCCTTTGCCCGCGCCCTCGGGAGCCGGAGCCGTCATAGTCAGCATTTTCGGCATCTCCATGGCGGGCATGGCGTCCATGACTTTACCGGAAAGTCCGCCCATGGCAGTGGCTAGCAAACCTACCATGATTGCGGGTGCCAAAGTGGTACCCAGCGAGCGGATTAGGGAGAGGGTCGCTTGTCCCGAGTTAGCATCAGTTTCCGGTATCAAGTGCAAGATTAGGTAGGTCAATGGCGCACCCATTAGGAACCCTAGTCCCAGGCCCATAGCGAAAATGGAAACCGAGGTAGAAATGAAGCTCGGGTAAGAGCTGGCCCAGTAAATCAACATGAATCCGGAAATCGCAGAAATCAGCACGCCGATTCCCAATACCAAACGGGGGCCGAAGCGGTCAGTTAATCTTCCGCTCAAAGGAGCACCGATAGCGGAAGCTAAGCCGATAATAATCGTGGGATACCCGCCGCGTCCTGAGGGCAGACGCATGCAGTTTTCTGCGAACTGGGGGATGAACATCACGGTCATCATCAAAATGCCGCATACGGCACCGAACAGCAAAGTAGTTCCGACATTGATAGTGGCAAAGTATTTAAAATCAATGAGGGGGTCATCTGCGCGCACTTCCGTTACCCAAAATGCCGGCACCATGATTAGGAAAATGAGTAACCCGATCCATACGTTGGGATCTCCCAGGGATTCCCCGATCTTAGTGAAGTCTAGGTTTTGGAATGCCCACAACAGGGCGGTAATCATAGTTACCAGGATAAACACTCCAGGTAAATCCAGTTTGCGGTCAGAGCTTTGGGTTTCTTGCGGCAAAGCCCAAATCCCGAGGGCTACCACGATTACTGCAATCGGAACATTAATGTAGAAGATCCACTGCCAGTTTTGCTGCCCGGCGATATCCAAAATTAGCGAACCAGCAGAGCCGCCGAACACAGAGGCAACGCCATAAACCATGCCTACCAGTCCCAAGGCCATGCCGCGCTTGGGAGGAGGAACAATCGTGCCCACCGCCGCGGTTGCCACTGGCACCATTCCGCCGCCTCCGATTGCTTGAATGGCGCGCGATACGAGCAGCAGCCCTAGGGAGGAGAAGTCTTGTGCCAGTCCGCACCCTAACGAGCCAATACCAAATAGCCCGATAGCCAGCACGTATACCGGTTTACGTCCAATAATGTCCGCAATCTTTCCGATAACTGGAATCGCGGCTGCATAGGCGAGGGTGTAGATAGTGAAAACCCAAACTCCGACCTTGTCACCTACTCCCAGCCCATTTTGAATAACGGTACGAGCCGGGTTCACAATCCCCATATCGAGGGCGCCCATCCCAATCCCCGCTAAATAGAGGACGAGGACGAGTTTCCAACGTTTAGGGGCAATAAAATCGCTGCTGGCGTCGCTATTTATTGTTTCTTCGGTTTTGGTGGATTTCTTTGATTCTTCTGTTGCCTCTGCATTTGAGGCGCCAAGTAGATTACTCATTTTTGATCCTTAAGGTTGCCAATGATTCTTGGCGGGAGCTTTTAGCTTTCGAGGCCGTGGGAAGTGTCCAGTGATTCTAGAAATTGATGCAGCATATCGGTGAATACTTTCAGTTCCTTTTCGCTGCGTTTTGCGAATAGTCCGCTAATTCCGGCCTCCATGGGGGCGGTGAAATCGTGTCCGATTTTCCCGCCTTTTTCCGAGATGCGCAGGACGGTCTTGCGCCGGTCAGCCTCGTTGGTTTCCCGATTCACGTAACCGGATTCCACCAGTCGATCCGTCAGATAGCTAACCGCCGCCCTAGTGATGTGCAGCTGCTCCGCTAATTCCGAGGGGGATAGGGCAGCACCGGCAAGTTCTGCCTGCCAGATTTGCAGTAAGGCTTCCCCATCTTTGCCATGCAGCCCCAGTTTCGAGGAATATTGGCTGATCAGGTCATTTGAAGCAAAAACCAATCTATGTAGCTCATAGAGGAGCTGATCTAACTGTTCCGTGCGCGCATTGGCCAATCCCGAATTATCATTCATATAGTTAAGTATATTAACCATTAAGAAACTTAAGCAACCAGAATTTATAATTTTCTCCGTGAGCAGACCCGCCTCCATGCGAGGGAGCCTCCGTAAGGGAACGCCCATTGTCGGTATTCGCTCGCGCAGAAAGCTTATTGCGTAGTAAGTCACCAGTAGCGAGGCTAGATATTCGCAGGGGTAGATTTTATCTGGGCAGGTCCGGTGGTTGGGGCGTACGAAAAATTATTTTCGCAGGGTATGCGAGTT